>JAQTTI010000008.1:16179-21338 GCA_028710845.1 Candidatus Omnitrophota bacterium
ATACCTTTCTCCAGGATAACAATCAATTGCCTGGGCCTTAACCCCGGACGGATCGGCGCAATAAATGTGCTTAAAAGAATGGGCGCCGGGATAAGAATTTCCTGCCTAAAAGACAGGGGTTTTGAACCCATGGGCAGCCTGACAGCAGTTTTTAGCCGGCTTAAGGCAACAACAATAAATCCTAATGAAATACCATCTTTGATCGATGAGCTTCCGGTGCTTATGGTAGCTGCCTGTTTTGCCAAAGGCCGCTCTATAATCAAGGGCGCCGGAGAATTGAAAGTCAAAGAAACTGACAGGATGAATTCTATGGTCAGTAACTTAAAAAGTATGGGCGCCGATATTAAAGTTAAATCCGGAGAAAGTATAATAATAGAGGGTGGGGATAGGTTGCGCGGAGCTAGCTTAAAAAGCTTTGCCGACCACCGCACAGCAATGAGCCTGGTTGTGGCGGCTTTGGCCGCAGAGGGAGAGTCAAGGATAGATGATATTGGTTGTATTAACAAATCCTTCCCCGGTTTTCTAAATATCCTTAATTACTTATCTAAAAGTTGACCTGCTTCGCCTTTAGCATAGACTATTATAGGATAAGATTATGTTTGACAAAGAGTTTAAACTTTGTTAAAATTCACCTACTGTCCAACCCTAGGAGATAATATGGAAAAAATCGGCCAAAGGATAAAAAGAGCGATAAACTACGTTCTTGGTTTGTTTTCCAATGATATGGGAATAGACCTGGGAACGGCTACCACTCTTGTATTTGTTAAAGGGGAAGGGGTAGTCCTTTGTGAACCTTCCGTAGTAGCCATCGAACGCGGGACTTCGCATGTTCTGGCCGTAGGCGATGAAGCCAAGCGTATGCTTGGTCGTACCCCCGGTAATATTATTGCAATCAGGCCGATGAAAGACGGGGTTATTTCAGATTTCGAAATTACCGAAGCCATGCTTCGGTATTTTATTAAAAAGGTGCATCATCGTAAAGTTTTGGTCCGCCCCAGGATAGTAATTGCCATCCCTTCGGGTATAACCGAGGTTGAAAAGCGTGCGGTAAAGGACTCTGCCGAACGGGCCGGGGCCAGGGATGTATTTTTAGTTGAGGAACCGATTGCCGCGGCTATTGGCGTAGGGTTACCGATTCAAGAGCCTATCGGCAATATGATTATTGATATCGGAGGCGGAACTACCGAGATTGCTGTAATCTCTCTCTGCGGAACGGTTTTTTCAAAGTCAATCCGTATCGGCGGCGATGAAATGAATGAAGCGGTGATAGAATATCTTAAGAAAACATATAACCTGATGGTTGGGGAGCGCACTGCTGAAGATATTAAGATAAAAATCGGCTCAGCTTATCCCTTAGAAGAAGAAATGAGTATGGAAGTTAAAGGAAGGGATCTTGTTGCCGGCCTGCCTAAAACGGTAACCATTACCAGTGAAGAAATCCGCGAATCCCTGCAGGAACCTTTACGGGCAATATTGGAGTCTATAAAAATTTCCCTGGAAAGGACTCCTCCTGAATTAGCCGCCGATCTTATTGACCATGGGATTGTTATGGCAGGAGGCGGTTCATTGTTAAGGGGCCTGGATAAACTGATTTCTGAAGAGACCGGCCTTCCGGTTCATGTAACGGACGATCCGGTGACTGCGGTGGCAAACGGTACAGGCGTTGTCCTAAGCGAAATACAATACCTCAAAAAAGTAACCGTACCGGTTAAAACCGAAGTACGTAATTAAAGCTTGCCGAATTATCTTAGAATGTGTTTAAGCTATCCCGAAAAACCCTAATTAATGTTTTCCTTTTAGTCTGCGCGTTACTCTTAATTTCCCATTCCTTATCCTGCTTTAAAAATTCTACGCATAAAACTTTAAAGCCGGGGCTTTCCTTAATCGGCCTGATTAAGCGGGAGTTTGCCGGGATCTTTTTTTACCACCGCAACATGGTTAAGGCCGAAGAATTAGGCGAGCAGGTTGAAATACTGCGTTCTAAGCTTTTTGATATGAGAGAGATTTACCAGGAAAATTCAAGGCTTAATAGTTTATTGGCTTTTAAACAAAGATCTCCTTTTCGCCTTGTTTCGGCAAGAGTAATCGGCCGCTTCCCGGATAACTGGACATCAGGGGTGATTATTGATAAAGGAAAATCAAGCGGCATAAATACAGGGATGGTTGTGATTAACCAAATAGGGTTAATTGGAAAGGTAATCGAAACTACCAGCTCGACCAGCAAGGTTTTACTGATCAATGACCCTAGCCAGGGAATTTCAAGTATAGTTCAGAGCAGCCGGCAGGAAGGCTTAGTCAGCGGTTCTTTGGGGACCAATCTGGTTATGCGCTACCTGCCTGAAAACGCCCAAATTTCAGTAGGAGATATTATCATCACTTCGGAATTAAGCCGGATTTACCCTAAAGGCCTTTTGATTGGTAAGGTTATTAAAGTGGGTTATGAATTTTCCGGACTTAACCGTTTTGCAATCGTCAGGCCCGCAGTCGAGCTGGCTAATATCGAAGAAGTCCTGGTAATTATCTAATGAAAAAAATCCTGCTATTTTTGGCCTTAATTTTTTTATCTGTTTTACAGCTGGCCTGGCCGGGGTTTTTATATTTTTTCAGCTGTAAGCCCAATCTGCTTTTGGTGTTTGCAGTTTCACTGGTTTTTTTTATGGATTTCAAAACAGCTTTTGTATTTGCTGTTTTAGCCGGGCTGCTAAAAGACCTATTCCTCCCCGGAAACTTTGGGCTAAACACTATTTTTTTCGGAGGCTGGAGCTATTTGATTTTCCGGTTATCCACTCAGATCTCAACTGACAATGAATATGTCCGTCTGTTTACGGTCCTGGCAGTTGTTTTTTTAAATAATTTATTATTTGGTTTAATAATCTTGAATTCGGGAAGTTCTGTTTACCCGGGGATTTTTTTCCGGAACCTGATTATTCCTTCGCTCTATTCGGTAGTATTGTCGCCCTGGATATTTAAACTTATCAAAAAATTATCCTGAATAATCTTTTAATATGCAAAGAAGACAGATTTTAAATTTAATAATTATCCTTATGTTTGTCGGGCTCCTTTTGGGGTTAACCAATCTTGACCTGGTCCAGGGCAGGAAATTCCGTAAACAAAGCGACAGTAACTGTATCCGGCTTATTTCGCAGGCGGGGGCCAGGGGTAATATCTTTGACCGTAACCAGGAAGTGATCGTTGATAATATAGTATCTTATGATGTAATGGTAGTTCCTCAGGACCTAGAAAACATCGATCAGGTTTTAGGGAAAATCAGCCGGATATTAGGCGTAGGTGTAAAAGAATTAAAAGATTCCTTTAAAAAGAATTTTATTTCCCTAAGCATTCCGGTAACAGTAGCCAGCAATATAGATCTTAAAAAAGCAGTGGTCCTCGGAGAAATTAAGTCTGAGGAGCCAAGCATTATAGTCGCATCTAAGCCTTTACGGCATTATCCGTATGGTTCGCTTGGTTGTCATATCATCGGATATGTTAATCAGATCGACAGATGGCGCCTGACTAAGCTTGAAGACTATGGTTATAAAACAAAAGATATCGTAGGCTTCGGCGGGGTAGAGGAAAGATATGATTATTATCTTCGGCAGGAAGAAGGCGGTTTATCCGTGGAAGTTAACCACCGCGGTAAATTCATGCGGGTTTTGGGTTTTGAAGCTCCCAAAAACGGCAAAGACGTGCAATTAACCATTGACCTTAATATCCAAAAGATCGCCGAGGAGGCGCTTTCCGGGAAAAAGGGCAGCGTGGTTTTAATCGATCCGCAGACAGGAGAGGTCCTGGCGATGGCCAATTACCCTAATTTTGAACCTGAGGTTTTTGTAAACGGCCGTCATTCACAGATAGCCGGGCTCTTTAATAATCCGGGTTCGCCTTTAATCAACCGGTCTATTTCTTCAAGTTATCCACCGGCATCTATCTTTAAAATAATTGATTCTTGCGCCGGGCTTGAATTAAAAAAAATCAATACTTCTACCAGTTTTTTATGCCAGGGCTCAACTATGGTAGGTTCAAGAAGGTTCAAATGCTGGGACACGCACGGTGTGCAGGATGTTTACCATGCCTTGGCAGATTCATGCGATGTATTTTTTTATAAAACAGGGCTTTTGGTCGGAGCTCAAAATATACATGATTATGCTTTAAGATTTGGTTTAGGTAAAAGTACCAGTTTTGAGCTCCCATATGAAACAAGTGGTTTTATACCTTCGCCTTTATGGCGAAAGATAAACAAATTCAAGAGTTGGTACGACGGCGATACTGCTAATTTAAGCATCGGCCAGGGTGATTGTTTGGTTACGCCCCTGCAGGCAGCTGTTTTAGTCGCTCCTTTTGCCAACGGCGGTTATCTGGTCAGTCCTTATATTGTAAAATCGGTGGGGGGTTTAGATCTGTCTTCGAAAAAGAAAAAAAATATTAATATTAATTTAAGGAAAAGCACGATTAAAGCGGTTTCAATAGGCCTGCATAAAGTAATTTCCGATCCGAAAGGCACAGCGTCTATTTTATCTACTTTACCTGTTTCGGTTGCCGGTAAAACCGGAACTGCCCAGGTGCCCCGCGGGTCTACTCATGCCTGGTTCGTAGGTTTTTTCCCTTATGATAAACCAAAGTTTGCAATCTGCGTTTTTCTGGAAAACGGCGGGCCGGGCCATGCCGCTGTAGTTTGTGCCAAGAAAATTATCGAAAATATGTGTCTTCAGGGGTTAGTTGAATGAGAAACTCTTTTTTTATAATTCTTATTTTAGCTTTGATAATTGCCATATCCGGGATTTTGTCGATTTACAGCAGCACCTACCAGAAGGAAGGGGCCTGGCAGGATATCCACTTGCGCCAGATGCTTTGGATAGCTATCGGCCTGGTTTGTTTTTTTATTGTTTCTGGGTTTAATTACCGTAAACTTTGGGATGCTAATTATTTAATCTATGGCTCGGCTTTATTTTTTCTTTTACTGGTATTTATTTTAGGTATTGTAAGGCTGGGGGCCCAGCGCTGGATTAAGTTTGCCTGGTTTAATTTCCAACCTTCCGAATTTGCGAAACTAGCCATAATAATATTTCTGGCCCGCTATTTCAGCAAGAAATCGGTTAATTACACTTCATTATTGTCCGGAAAATTCGGTATTTTCCGCGGGCTTATCCTGCCATTTATAT
>JAQTTI010000009.1:0-3193 GCA_028710845.1 Candidatus Omnitrophota bacterium
ATTATTGACCTTGGAATAGGAGATCCTGACCAGCCAACGCCTAGTTTTGTCATCGATGCTTTAAATATCGCGGCAAAAGAAGCTGCCAACCACCGTTATGCCCTTGATCAAGGCATGCCGGCTTTGCGTAATGCGATTGCGGGCTGGTATAAACGCAGGTTTAATGTTAACCTAGACCATGAAAATGAAATACTTCCCTTAATCGGTTCCAAAGAAGGTATCGCTCATTTTCCTTTAGCTTTTTTAAACCAGGGCGATATTTCATTAGTGCCTGACCCAAGCTATCCTCCTTATAGAGGAGGCACGATTCTAGCCGGAGGCAAGCCCTATCTTATGCCTTTATTAGAATCAAATTGTTATCTTCCTGACCTAAATAAAATCCCCCATTCCGTTCTTAAAAAATCAAAGATAATATTTATAAATTACCCGAATAATCCTACCAATGCCTGCGCCAGCGATGAGTTTTATAAACAACTTATAAGATTTGCAGCTAAAAATAAAATTATCATTATTTCCGATCTTGCCTATTCTGAAATGGCTTATGACGGTTATAAACCGCGCAGCCTTTTGGAATTTGCCGGGGCCAGAGAATCTGTGATCGAGTTTCATTCCTTGTCAAAAACTTATAATATGACCGGTTGGCGGGTTGGCTGGGCCTGTGGCAACTCCCAGTTAGTTGGGGCATTAGCCAAGGTCAAATCAAATATTGATTCCGGAATATTTTCGGCCATCCAGCTGGCCGCAGTTACGGCCTTGGAGGGCTCGCAGCAGCATTTGGAATCGATGTGCCAGCTTTACCAGGAAAGGCGTGATATTTTAATCGACGGGCTTAACTGCCTTGGATGGAATGTTTCTAAGCCCCGGGCGACCTTTTATGTCTGGATAAAAATCCCTAAAAAAACTGATTCCATAAGTTTTGCCGGAAGGCTTCTCAAGGAAGCCGATATTGTGGCTACTCCCGGGGTGGGGTTCGGAAAGTACGGCGAGGGTTATATCCGTATGGCTCTAACCGTACGCAAAGAAAGAATTAAAGAAGCTTTGGGGCGTATTAAAAAAATCTCATAATGGCAATTTGTTATCTTGGCATTGGCTCAAACCTGGGCAATCGCAGAAAGAATATAAAATTGGCAATTAAAAAGATTAGCGCATTAAAAGAAAATCGCATCATCAAAGAAGCGAGACTTTTCGAAACCTTGCCGGTTGGCGGCCCAAGCGGCCAGCCTGACTATTTGAATACCGCTTTAAAGATTAAAACCAATATACCCCCTTTAACTTTACTAAAGAAATTAAAAAAGATTGAAATAGAAATGGGCAGGGTTCCATCTGTTCGATTCGGTCCCAGGATTATCGACCTGGATATTTTACTTTATGGAGATAAGGTTATTAATAGTAGGAAGCTGACTATTCCGCATCCCAGGATGTTTAAAAGAGATTTTGTCCTCAAGCCGTTAAAAGAGGTTTTATGAAGGTTATCCGCAATCCTCAAAAATTAAATAGAATCCTAAAAAGAATCAGCTGCGAAAGAAAGAGTATTGGTTTTGTTCCGACTATGGGCGCCTTGCACCTTGGCCATTTAAGTTTAATTAAAAAGGCAGCTAAAGACAATGAAATTGTAGTGGTCAGTATCTTTGTTAATCCTACTCAGTTTGGCCCAAAAGAAGATTTAAAGAAATACCCCCGGCCGCTTAAAAAAGACATTGAGCTTTGCCGTAAATCCGGAGTTGATTTTGTTTTTTTACCGGATAATAAGACGATCTATCCTTACGGCTATTCTACTTTTGTAAAAGTGGAAGGGTTAAGTGATTTACTCTGCGGCGTTTCTCGGCCCGGGCATTTTCGCGGGGTTTCGACTATTGTCGCTAAATTACTTAATATTGTCGGCCCCGATATAATCTACCTGGGGCAAAAAGATGCCCAACAGGCGATAATTATAAAGAGGATGGTCAGAGACTTGAATTTTCCGGTTAAAATAAAAATTATGCCGACTGTGCGCCTGGCAGATGGTTTAGCGCTTAGTTCGAGGAATGCTTATTTGACCGGGGAACAAAGGAAGGAAGCTGCGGTTTTATCAAGATCATTATCATTAGCCAGGTCGTTAGTTCAAGCAGGCGCTTGCGACAGTTCAAGAATTCTGGGTAGAATGAAAGAGATGATTAGAAAGAAAAGGCAGGCCAGGATTGATTACATCGAAATTGTCGATTTAGAAAACCTGGAAAAAATAAAAAAGATCGACCGTAACTGTTTAATCGCTTTGGCAGTGAAGTTCGGAAATACGCGGCTTATCGATAATACTATAATTAACCATGCTTAAAAGAACGAAACTTAAAATAGGCATTGTAGGATGCGGGGCAATCGGAAGTTCCTTGGCAGAGGAAATAGCGGGTAAATTTAAAGAGCAGGCTTTACTTTGCGGATTATTTGATATCAAGCCGGAAAAAGCTATAATCCTTGCAAAAAAAATAAGGAAAAATAACAGCTTGGCTGTTGCCACTCTGGATGAATTGATAAAAAAATCAGACCTTTTAATCGAAGCTTCGCATGCTAATTCAGCTTGGCAGATTGCGCGTAAAACAGTGTCTTCAGGGCGCAAAATAATGATTATGAGCGTCGGCGGTATGGTCGGCCATCTCGATGAATTGTTTAGATTATCCTCTAAACATAATACCCAGGCTTATTTTCCCAGCGGGGCAATCTCCGGTATCGATGCTTTAAAGGCTGCCAATATCGCCGGGATAAAAAAAGTAACTTTAACTACCCGTAAACACCCGGATTCTTTTTCGGGGGTTGACTATGTTACCAAAAAATTCAAGCTTTCTTCAATAAAAAAAGATACGATTTTATTCAAAGGAAGCGCGCGCCTGGCTACAAAATATTTTCCGCAGAATATCAATGTTGCCGCGGTGCTTGCTTTGGCAGGAATCGGGATAGATAAAACAAAAGTGCAGATAATTGCCAGTCCCAAAGTAAACAGGAATATACATGAGATCTTGATCGAATCAAAGTCGGCCAGGATTTTTACCCGGACCGAGAATGTTTTACATCCGCAGAATCCCAAGACTAGTTTTCTAGCCGTATTATCGGCGATAGCGACATTAAGGCAGATTTTACATCCGGTTAAGATCGGAACGTAGAGTTTTTAGGTTGACGTTGCGTCCCCTGACGTCAAGCACACGGGGGCGGAACGTAGAGTTTT
>JAQTTI010000009.1:3293-18434 GCA_028710845.1 Candidatus Omnitrophota bacterium
CGGAACGTAGAGTTTTTAGGTTGACGTTGCGTCCCCTGACGTCAAGCACACGGGGGCGGAACGTAGAGTTTTAAAGTTAAAGTAATATTTATCAACCGAAAGGGGGTGAGTATAAAGATGGCAGAAAAAGTAATGAAGGTAGGAGTAAAAAGAGAAAAAGGTTATCTCTACTATATCGACAAGCAGGGTGATGTCTCTTGCGCCAAAATGGCAAGAGGATCGAAAAAGGGAGGTAGTCCTAAAAAGGTAGCCAAATGCGGCATCAAAAGAAAAGTAGGATACCTTTACTTCTTAGACAAGCAGGGTGATGTCTCTTGCGCTAAGATGAAAAGAGGCGGCAAGAAGAAAAAAAAGAGATAATGTAATATTTTAACATAAAATGGGGTCAGAGCTAATTTATTGGGTGATAAGAGAAAATAAATTAGCTCTGACCCCATTTTACTTATGCTATAATAGATAATATGGAAAATGAAAGTATAATTATCCGCGGGGCAAAGGAACACAACCTAAAAAACATTAACCTTGAGTTGCCTCGCAACAAGCTGATTGTAATCACCGGCCTTTCCGGTTCGGGAAAATCCAGTCTGGCGTTTGATACTATCTATGCTGAAGGCCAGCGCAGGTTTGTCGAAAGTTTATCTAGCTACGCCCGCCAGTTCTTGGAACAACTGCAAAAACCAGATGTAGATTATATTTCAGGGCTTTCTCCGGCCATCGCTATCGAACAGCGTTCTGCAGGAGGTAATCCTCGTTCTACGGTTGCCACCCAGACCGAAATATACGATTATTTAAGGTTGTTATTCGCCAGAATAGGCCGGCTTCATTGTTATAGGTGCGGTGATTTAATCGAAAGCCAAAGCGCTCAGGAAATCGTCGATACTATTCTAAATACGCAAGCTTCAAATAATATCCAGATACTTGCTCCAATAATCCAGGGTAAGAAAGGCTTGCACGGAGATATTTTTTCACAGATACAAAAATCAGGATTTATCCGAGCCAGGGTTGACGGCAAAATCTATGAACTTCCGGCAAAGATTAAATTAGCCAGGTATCAGGCTCATAATATCGAGGTAATCGTTGACCGCTTAAACATTAAACCTGAGATAAAAAAACGTCTTACTGATTCCATCGAAACAGCACTTAAAACAGGCAAGGGCACGGTTATAATCAGCCAAAACGGGGCCAAGGACCGGATATTTAGCGAAAAATACGCTTGTTTAAAATGCGGAATAAGTTACCCGGAGGTAAACCCGAGGAATTTTTCTTTTAATTCTCCTTTCGGAGCCTGCCCAGAATGTAACGGTTTAGGTATTAAACTTGAATTCGACCCGGATTTGATAATACCGGATAAAGGAAAAAGTATAAATGAAGGGGCCATTGCCCCTTGGAAGCGCGGAGGCAGGGGTTATATTTTATATTACCGCTGGTTGATCCGTGAATTAAGCCGCCGGCTGGATTTTGATCTGGATGAACCTTTTAAAAAGCTTGCAAAAGATGTTCAGAAGGCTATTCTTTACGGCACAGAAGAAGTTGTAGGCAATAAGCCTTTTGAAGGAATTATTCCTCATTTGGAAAGATTATTCCATCAAACAGACAGCGACTACTTGAAGGAAGAGATAAGTAAGTTTATGTCAAGCCTGCCTTGTCCGGCATGTAAAGGCGCCAGACTTAAACCGGAGAGCCTTTCGGTGTTTATCAATAATAAGAATATCCAGCAGATTACCCGGATGTCGATCAAAGAAGCAATGAGTTTTTTCGGAGGATTGAAACTGGACGAAAAAGAAAAATTAATCGGCTATCAGGCAATTAAGGAAATAAATCAAAAGTTAAAGTTTTGTGCCGATGTCGGACTGGATTACCTTACTCTGGAACGTAAAAGTTCCAGCCTTTCCGGCGGAGAGGCGCAGAGGATCCGCCTGGCTACCCAGGTTGGCTCAGGGTTAGTCGGTGTTTTATATGTTTTGGATGAACCAAGTATCGGGCTGCACCAAAGGGACAACCAGAAACTTCTCTCTACGCTAAAAGCCTTGAGGGATTTAGGTAATACCCTGATTGTGGTTGAACATGATGCTTCTACCATCCTTGCAGCCGACTATATAGTGGATTTAGGCCCTCAGGCAGGCAGGCACGGAGGAGAGGTTGTTTTTTCCGGGACAAAGGAACAGCTTTTAAAAGACACTAATTCCTTGACCGCAAAATATATCCGAGGCGACATTTCGATTGAGAAACCGAAAAACAGGCGCGATTGGAAAAAAGATAAATATATAGAAATAAAAGGGGCTAGTGAGCATAACCTTAAAAATATCGATGTTCGTTTTCCTTTGGGTACGTTTGTAGCTGTAACCGGTGTGTCCGGTTCAGGTAAGTCGAGCCTTATAAGCGATATACTTTATCCCGCCCTGGCCCGGAAGATTTACAGGTCTAAAGAAAAACCGGGATTGTTTAAATCTATCAGCGGGATTGAAGAAATTGACCAGGTTATTGTAGTTGACCAGGCACCCATAGGAAGGACCCCGCGTTCAAACCCGGCTACTTATACCGGGGTATATAGCCAGATAAGGGATCTGTTCGCCCAATTACCGGAAGCTAAAATGTTTGGCTATAAACCCGGCAGATTTTCATTTAATGTCAAAGGAGGCCGCTGCGAGGCCTGCGGAGGCGACGGGATTAAAAAAATTGAAATGCATTTTCTACCGGATGTTTATGTAAAATGCGATGTATGTAAAGGGCAAAGATTTAATAATGCCACTCTGGAAATAAAATATAAGGGAAGGTCCATTGCCGACGTATTAGAGATGACGGTTGAGGAGGCGCTGGAGTTATTTAATAACATACCGAAAATAAGAAATACCTTAGGATATTTATTCGACGTAGGTTTAGGCTATATCCAATTGGGCCAAAGCGCTACTACTTTATCGGGCGGGGAAGCTCAGAGAATGAAACTTTCCAGCGAATTATGCAAACGTTCCAGCGGACAAACCCTCTACCTTTTGGATGAGCCTACAACCGGGCTGCATTTTGCCGATGTAGCTAAATTGATATCTGTCCTGCAGAGATTAGTTGACAGGGGCAATACCGTAATAGTTGTAGAGCATAACCTGGAAGTAATCAAATGCGCCGATTATATCGTCGACCTGGGTCCTGAAGGAGGCGATAACGGCGGCCAGGTTATAGCTGCCTGCAGCCCGGAAGAATTATTAAAAATAGAAAGATCGCATACAGCTAAATTTCTAAAAACAGTCCTAAGACAGTAAATGAAAAAAATATCGATTAGCCTGATTTTTTTGATTTTATTTGCCCATGCGTTTTCATTTGCTTTTGATGATCCCAAGGAAACCGAACTGCTTTTTATGGCCAAAAAGGCTTATGAAGACGGGTTCTATGAAGTCAGCCTTGGGATGCTGGAAAAGTTTCAGAATGAATTCAAAGACTCGGATAAGCTTGAGCAGGCGCGCCTTTTAAGCGGGCAATGCTATTTTAACCAGGGCAGGTATACCGAAGCGCTAAATATATTTGAAGAACTATCAACTGACCCCCAAGCCGCAAAACTTAAAGATGCCATTTATTTCTGGTCCGCAGAAGTGCATTTTAAAGGAGGAAACTTTCAGAAAGCCGCAGCACTTTACCAGAAATTGATTGTGGAGTTTGCGAATTCATCCTATTGCCCGGCTGCTTATTATTCCCTTGGCTGGTCTTATTCCCAAGGAGGGGATTTACGCAAAGCGGTTGCTGTTTTTAAAAAATTGCTTGAAAAATTCCCGGGTGAACCCCAGAGCAAAGACGCGGCTTTTAAATTAATCGAGTGTTTATATAACCTGAAAGAATATAAAGAATTAAAAAATAAGATTAACCCTATCCTTAGGCTTTATGCAAATGATTCATTGCGCCTGCCGTATCTTTATTTTTACCTGGCCGAATCGGATTATTATCTGAATAATCCGGAAGATGCCTCTAAAAATTACCTTAAATCATCTCAAGGTTTCAAAGACCCTAAAATCCAGGTTTTGGCAAGGTTGGGGTTAGGCTGGAGCTATTTAAAACTCAATAAATATAAAGAAGCGGAGGAAGTGCTTTACGATATTAAACAAAATATTTTGGATAAAAAAAGTTTAGATATCCTTATATTGGGCCAGGCAGGGCTTATGTCTGCCACTAACCGGATCTATGAAGCTAAAAAGTTATACTCACAGGTTATCAGCTTAACCGCCGATCCTTTTATAGCTGGCCAGGCCCATATGGGGCTGGCTGATGCTTTTTTTAACCTGGCAGAATATGACCAGGCTGCCCAAAATTATAAAGCAGCTTTGGATAAAGTAAACGGCAGCGTTGTGCCGGCAGAACTGATAGCTAAATTACAATATAATTTAGGGCTTTCTTACATCAGGATGGGCAAAATAGATGAAGGAAGCGAAATGCTAAAAAAATCAGTCGCCAAAAATAATGACAGAGATGCAGAAATAAACCTGCTTATTCAGCTTGGGGAAAATTATGCGGTACAAGGTGAATTGTTAAAATCCGAAGATTCTTTTAAAAGAATCCTAGCTAAGTATCCGGATTCACCCGGTTCTGACTATGCCCAATATCAAATCGGATTACTGCAGCTTAAGCGTTCGGATTATAATGCTGCAGCGCTTTCTTTCGAGCTTTTTTTAAAAGAAATAAAGCAGTCTGAATTTCTGCCGCAAGCGACATATTCTTTAGGCTTGGCCTATTTCCATAAAGGTGATTACCAAAAGAGTATCGAATTGTTTTCCAGATTTCAGAACGAACTAAAAACCAGCCAGCTAAGGCCGCAGGCTCTTTACATGATGGGCACGGCATATATAATGCTGGAAAAGATCAATAATGCCCTGGATATCTTTAAAGAGATTCCAAAACTTGATTTTCAGGATGCCGAATTGCTGCAGAAAGCTGAATATGAGATTGCCGATTGTTATTATAAACTGGGCCAGGAAAACGAGGCTGCCGCAAAGTTTAGATACTTGCGCGCCAAATATCCTGATTCCAAGCTTACTTCGGATATTTTGTGGTGGCTGGGAAAATATTATTACCGACAAAATGATTTTAAGGTTGCCCGCAGGTATTTTACGAGCTTGACCAGGGATTATCCTGATAATAGCCTTGCCGGGGATGCATTTTACGCATTAGGTTTAATTGATAATGATGAGAATAAGTTTACCGATGCCGGCAGTAATTTTAAAAAAGCGATAGAACGCGGCAGCCCCGAATTAAAACTTCAAAGCAGGATTGCTTTAGGCGACGTATATTTTCAGCAAGGTGCTTTTGAAGAAGCGATTGGTCAATATAAGGGAACAATTAAAGAAAACCCGGGTCTGGAGAAAATGGTGCTACCTCGAATTGCCGATGCTTATTACCGGGCAGGGGATTATGGAAATGCAAAAAATTTTTATAGTAAGAGCATTGGCATAGTCGATGATAAAGAGGTAGCCGGTATTCGTTTTAACCTTGGAGAAGTGCTTGAAGCTATGGGGCAGTTTGAAGAAGCAGCTCAACAGTACCTCCAAGCAGCTGATCTAAACAAGGGATATCCTGAGCTGCATACTAAGGCCCTTTTGAGGGCCGCAAAACTTTATGAGGATAAAGAAGATTTTAAAACCGCTTTAAAAATTTATAATCGAGTTCCCCAGGGTGTCGATGGTTCGAAGCTTGCCCATGAAAAGATCCAGTGGATAAAATCCGGAAAAAAATAAAGCCCACTTGTTTTAATTTAAGATTAATGCTATATTTGCTATAGATAAGCTCATTAAACGCAATAATATAGGAAAGGTGCTTGGAATATCCTGCCTCTAAGAACTCGAAAATGCTCTGGCATTTTCTCGTAGAGTCAGGATTTCCTTGCTCGCTTTGCTCGCAAGGATTTCGCTACATTTGATAATTAAGGTGCTCAAAATCATTGTTATAAAAAACTTATTGACTTATTTTGGAATGTTTATAAAATAAGACAAACAGGGGGGAGATGATGATAATTGAAATCGGGATAGTTGCTGGGGAAATCTGGCACTTTTTGGATCAGCACGGGGAAGTTGATTTAAAGGATTTGACTAAAAGCCTTGATCGTTCGCCTGAAAACATTCTTATGAGTTTAGGCTGGCTTGCCCGTGAAGGCCATGTTATCCTGATCCAATCACAAGATAGTTACCGGATTTCTTTAAGGAAAGATGCTTAACAAAAAAGGGTCTATTCTTTTTATTGCTATAGGAGTTATTATGGTGGTCGCTGTTTTATCCACCGCAATGTTAAGGATAGTCTCCAATCAAGCCCGTCTTACCCACCATCAAGTAAGCCGTATCCAAAATATATATGCCATCAAAGCAGCTATTGTTTATGCCACCGATAAATTGCGTAGAAATGATGATCCGTTGTGGCCTGCTACAGGCCCTAATTACGTTAGGACAATGTGCAGGGACAGCAGTTGTAATATAGTTGAAGCCGACCTTCCTCCATCAGTTGAAAGGATTGATATCACCGTTTTTCCCCCCGGTTCCGGATTTCTAAACTCCCGGAAAATTGAAGCTCATAGTCACTTCGAGTATACCGATTAAATCCATTATAATCTAAGTAAGTCTATTATAATATATCGCTTTATGTTTTCCGTCGCTGTCAAATGTTATAAGTAAGTTTGAGTAAGTATATGTAAAAAAACACTTGACAAGATAAGTATGTTATGTTTTAATTAACAGCGTAATGTTTTGAACCTAAAAGCGGAGAAATATGTCAAGGCTTATAGATATAGATGAATTAGCAGATTACTTAAAATTAAAGAAACAGACTATCTATAATTGGCTTAATCAGCGTAAGATATCCGGCATTAAAGTCGGCGGGGTCTGGAGATTCGACCGTAAAGATATCGATAACTGGCTAAGATCCAAAAAACGTGAGACTAGACCGGGAGATAGCCAATGAGTTCTTTAGGCATCTATTTTGGGATCAAGGATATTAACCTGGTAGAAACCAGCGCGAAAAAGATTTTAAATAATATCCGGCTGCCGCACCCCAATACGGCCATGACTGAGCTGGAAGAAAAAGTTCCGGCTGATATAAAATTAATCGCGCTCCTTAAAGACGCTTTTCGTACCTACCGCATTAAAGCGGATGAAGCAGCAATTTGCATCTCCGGCCAGGATCTGGTTATCCGTACATTCGAAATTCCGCTAATACCTCAAAATGAATTAAAAGGAGTAGTCAGCTTTGAAGTAAAGAAATATATACCCTTTAAGCTTGAAGAGCTTGATTATGATTTCCAAATTCTTTACAACAGTAAGAATAAAACCAGCCTTGTCCTTTTTGTCGGGATAAAAAAGGAAATCCTTAATAATTATATCTCGATTTTTAAACAGCTTAATATGAAGATCGGGGTATTGGAGTATTCCGCTTTTAGTGTGCTTCGTTTCTTAAAGCTTTCCGGAGTTAACGATTCCGGAGTAAAGGCCAGTCTTTGTTTTGATCTGAACAACGAAGATGAGGCCAATTTTACCGTTTATGAAAACGGTTTTTCCCTGTTTAGCCGGGATTTTGTACTGACCGGAGAGCCTTCAGGTTTTGAGCAGGTAGCAGAAGCTGACCGTATGCAAAGGCTGGAAAAGTTAAAGAATGAAATCAAGATTTCCTTAGATTATTATAAAAGAAAATTTCCTGAAAAGAGCTTGAAGGAGATCTATGTTGTTTCAGATAAAGAAAGCCAGCAGGAATTATCCGCTTTTTCTTCAGAAGCTTCGATTAAATTCGTTGATTCCCAAAAAGTCCTGGGTAAAGGCGCAATTTACTCATCCGTATTAATAAAAAGTTTCGCTGCTTCTTTATTCAAGTTATCCCCACTTAAAATTAAAATAAGCCTTATCGGTGCTAAAATTAAAGCCGCTAAAACAGTGCCTTCGGCAAGGCAGACAACCACGAATTTACTGGAAGGCATAAAGATAGATCTAAAATTTATAATATTCGGGGTTCTTATATGCGCGGGTGTTTTTGTCTACGGGATAACCCGTGTGCAGCCTTTGAAGAAGGAACTTTCTGATATACAAAATAACCGGGTGAAAATTAATTCCGTTTCGGGGAGCGAAACTATTGAGGAGCTTTCTGATTTAAGCTCAAAATTCAGCCAAAAGATTTCTACCTTGGATAATTTAACTAAAAACCAGATGTTTGCTACTTACCCGCTTGATTCTGTGCCGGCGGCTTTACCCGTAGGCGTCTGGCTTGAGAACTTTAATTTTAATCAAAATGCTTCCGGAGGGCCGGAGTTGATTCTTAGCGGCAAGGTTTATTTGGCGGATAGCGAAAAGGAAGTTGAGTCCGTAAATAACTTTTTGGCAAACCTTAAGAAGATCCCCGAATTTTCCAGGTATTTTCAGGAAATTAATATAAATTCCATTGACCGGGTTTCAGAAGAAGAGAAGAGCATACTGACTTTTACGATAGTTTGCAAAGCGGAGAGAAAATAAGCATGGAAAAGCTAGAGCTGACCGAAAAGAATAAAAACAGGCTCTTAAATTTAGGGATAATCCTTTTGGCGGTTTTTATAGCTTTTCAAATTTACAAAAACGCAGATTTAGAGGTCAAAGAGTTAGACAAAAAGAAGGCCAATGAGCTTAAAAGGAACCAGGAGATGGAGCAAATAGCGAATTTGGAAGTCAAGATAGAAAGCTATAAGAGAGTCTTTACGAAAAAAGATATAAGTTATGTTCTTGATTCGGTTTCAAAGATCGCTAAAAACGCCCAGGTTAAGTTTGTTTCAATAAAACCTATGGATTCGGAGGCTTCTCTGGATTATATTAAATCCGCCTTTTTGATAACTGTTACTTCTCCGACTTATCATGCGCTGGCTAATTTTATAAACCAGGTAGAATCCAGCACTGATCTGTATATTGTCGGAGAGGTGAGCATAGCTTCTTCGAATTCAGGTTATTCTATGGGCCAAGAGCAGGATAATTCCGATCTGACGCTTAATTTAAAAATTAACACTATACTTCTTAACAATGAGAACCAATAAATTAAAATTACTTATTGTTATGTTGGCAGTTGCAAGCTGCTATCGTTTAACCTGGGCTAAGAGCCTGGAGGAAAGACTTCCTCAGGATGAGAGCCTTCAGCCGCAGCCGAAAGAGGTTGTGCCTGATATAATATCAAACCGGGTGATTCCTGAATATAAATCCGGCGGGTTAAGGGACCCGTTTCAGACCTATATAATTAAAGAAAGAAAAGGCCCGAGTACTTATGATATGCCGCAGACTGATTTAAGCAAGTCAAAGGTTGATTTTAGCGAATTAAAGGTGCAGGGGATCATTTGGGGAGTAAAAACGCCTCAGGCGATAATTAATAATAGAATTTATAATCTTGGCGATAAGATTGAAGATGCTGAAATTATAGGTATAGATAATAAAGGAGTTAGTTTGAGCAGTGCGATTGGCATAGTTAATTTACCTCCGCCAGGCCAAGGCGGAAATTCAAGCGATGAAGGGGTAAATCCCCAGAGTCAACAAATGTTATAATTGATAAAATTTTAAGGAGGCCTAAATGAAAAAAATATTCCTGACCACTGTTTTTGCCCTAAGCTTAATCCTTACTTTATTTATCAGCCAACTAAGCGCCCAAGATCAACCGGATACGGGCTTGGCTGAGCCAACCATTTCAATGGATTTTAAAGACGCCAGTCTTAAGGATATTTTGAAGGCGCTTTCCATGCAGTCGGGGATGAATTTTATCGCCTCTGAAGCGGTGCAGGACAGGAAAATTACCCTTTATTTTGATAAAGTTCCCTTAAGCCAGGTAATTGATAAAATATTCAGCGCCAATAATCTCTCCTATGAATTAGACCATAAAGCTAATATCTTTGTGGTAAAAGAATGGGGAAAGATGGAAACCGTCACAATAACCAAAGTTTTTTTCCTGAAAAATGCCACGGTGACCACCTCTTCGCTTATGGCTGATCTGGCCAAGAATGCTACCGATAGCACAAGTTCTTCATCTTCCGAGACTTCTACAGCTACGTCTGCATCTTCTGGTTCTAGCAGCGGAGGTAACGGTAAATGGAAGGTAGACGAGGAAAGCGGAATTACCAATTCAGTGCGAAAGCTGCTTTCGGCAAACGGTTCTGTAATCGAAGATCACCGTACTAACAGCCTTATTGTTACCGATACCCCAATAAAAATACAAATTATCAGCCAGGTGATTGCTTCGCTGGATGTCCCGGTTGCTCAGGTGCTTTTGGAAGTAGAAATGCTCGATGTCAGTAAAAATGTCGTAGATAAATTAGGGTTTCAGTTTGGCGAGACACCTTTTACGGCGATTATAACCGGCGCTACTGCCAGCATGGGTTTCCCCTATGGAAGCTGGGGTAAGATAATGGACCGCGGTTTAGGCCAGTTATCTATCAATCCTTCAACGGATACCTATCAGGTGCAGTTAGACTACTTAAGAACGCAAACCGATACCAAATTTTTAGCCAGGCCTAAACTTCTTACCTTGAACAATGAAACTGCTGAAATAGCAATTACCAAGGATGAGATAGTAGGGAGGGAAGATACGACTACTTTTGACCAGGGAGCTCCCACAACTACCAGCACCTATAAAAGGTCAACAGATCTTGCTCTTACAAAAGAAGGGACCGGTATCTTCCTTAGGGTGACTCCGCAGATTAATCTTGAAACAAATGAGATCACCATGGTAGTAAATCCAAAATCAAGCGTATCTAGCATAAGTGAATTAAGTTCAGCCAGTAATCCTCAA
Organism: Candidatus Omnitrophota bacterium; assembly: GCA_028710845.1. Lineage (GTDB taxonomy): Bacteria > Omnitrophota > Gorgyraeia > Gygaellales > Profunditerraquicolaceae > UBA6249. The sequence goes on from JAQTTI010000009.1 coordinate 14,037, forward strand.
TCGGATGTTGAAGTAAGAAGCACTAAATCGATTGTAAAAGTCAAGGACGGAGAGACTATTGTGCTTGGCGGTCTTATTCATCATGATAAGAAAGTAGCTATATCAAAGCTGCCTATTTTAGGGGATATCCCGGTTATTGGCATGTTGTTTAGACATAAAGACCAGACCGATGGGTTAGAACGTGAGATGGTAGTTTTTATTACTCCTCGCATTATAAGAGACAAGCCTGATCTGAGCAAATTGGCCCAGGTTAAAAATGTGCAGCTTCCGATGAGGGAGCAGGGGGTTGCTTCCGGCGCATCCAGGGATTATATTATTAACTCTAACCTTAATAAATTCGAAAAGAAATAAATGGCCAAAGATAAATATCTGAGGCTAGGCGAATTCCTTGTAAAGGAAGGTTATATTACGCCGAGCCAACTTGATAAGGCAATCAGCGTCCAGAGGCAAGAAGGCGGACGGCTAGGCGAAATATTAATCAAGCTGGGAATTGTTAAAGAAGACCAGGTAGTCGCCGCCTTAGGCAAACAGTTAAACATGCCATATTTTTCGCTTGGCACCGGCATGCTTAAGCCGGCTATGGACCAGGGGCTGGAGCACCTTGTTCCCCAGGATTTTGCTTTTAAAAACTGTGTTCTTCCGCTTTCCAGGATGCTTAAATCTTTGACTGTTGCGATGAGCGACCCGCTTGACCTCCTGCTTATCGACAGCCTGCGGAAACTTACCGGTAATGAAATTAACCCGATAATTGCGACGCGCAGCGATATTATAAAAGCAATAGAAGAATTCTATGGTAAATCTTCGATGCTAAAAGATGCCGTAGATTCAAGCTACGATGTGAGTGCAACGGTTCTCCAGAAGCCCGAAGAGATGGGCCAGGAACTGAGCCTTGACAAATTAATAGCCAGGGCAGAAGAAGCGCCGGTCATAAAATTAGTAGACTTGATAATCCGCCAGGCAATCAATGAAAGGGCGTCAGATATACATATCGAACCATTTAAGGACAGGATATCCCTGCGTTACAGGATTGACGGGAAACTTTATGAAATACCTCCTCCGGCCAAACATCTGCATTTACCGCTTGTTTCACGCGTAAAAATCCTGGCTAAGCTTGATATTGCCGAAAAACGCCTTCCTCAGGACGGGGCAATCCTGGTCCGTATCGACGAACGGCCTATCGATATACGTGTTTCGATTATTCCGACTATTTACGGAGAAAAAGCAGTCTTAAGGATTCTGGACAGAGGCGGAGTAATGCTCGATTTAAGCACCATGGGGTTTGATCCTACACAGCTTGAGCAGGTACGTAAAGCAATTTTCTCTCCCTATGGTCTAGTTTTTATTACCGGTCCTACCGGAAGCGGTAAATCAACTTCTCTTTACGCTATTTTGAACGAAATAAAAAGCCCTACAAAAAATATAGTAACAGTCGAAGATCCCGTAGAATATAAAATGGATGGTATTAATCAGGTCCAGATTAAACCTGAAGTCGGCCTTACTTTTGCCGCAGCCCTGCGCAGTTTTTTACGTCAAGACCCTGATATCATGCTTGTAGGCGAGGTTAGGGACCTTGAAACCGCGCAAATTTGTATCCGCTCAGCACTTACCGGGCATTTAGTTTTAACTACGCTGCACACCAATGACGCTCCGTCTTGCGTGAGCCGTCTTATGGATATAGGTATAGAACCGTACATGTTGGCGCCTTCTCTACTTTTAGTCATTGCTCAAAGGCTGATCCGCAAGCTTTGCCCTGACTGTAAAGAAGCTTATGAGCCGACTGCTGCCCAGCTTAAAGGAGCAGCGGTTAAAGCTGAATTGATCTATAGGGCTAAGGGTTGCGCTAAATGTAACAATGCCGGTTATAAGGGCAGGACCTGTATAGTAGAAGTAATGCCGGTATCATTACAAATTCAGGATTTGATTAACCAAAGAGCCAATTTTCAAAAAATTCGTGAAATAGCCAGGGCGTCGGGTATGCAGACACTTTATGAATCCGGCATCAAAAAGGTTGAAGATGGAATTACGTCCCTGGAAGAAGTATTTTCGATCACATTGGGAGCTGAATAATGCCTAAGTTTTATTATATTGCCAGAAACCGTACCGGAGGAAAAGAAACCGGCACCGAAGACGGGGTAAGCCAAGAGGATGTAGTAAATAAAATCCAGTCAAAAGGATTGATTGTAGTGAATGTTATTCCTGAAACTGTGGGTTCTCCGGCTGACCTTAATAGCGGAAAGCTTAAACAGGTAAAACTTAAGCCTAAACATGGAAGGGTAACCGGCGAAGACCTGATGTTGTTTTGCCGTCAGCTATCCACTTTAATCGGCGCCGGAGTTACTATACTTAAAAGCCTTGATATTATTTCCAATCAGGTGGCCAGCCGGAAATTACACACAGTAATTTTAGAATTAAACAAAAGTATGGAAGCAGGCTTAAGCTTTCACGAAGCAATGGCCATGCATCCTAAGATATTTTCCGATCTTTGGGTAAACCTGGTCGAAAGTGGCGAGGCCAGCGGTAACCTGGCAGTAGTTTTAGGCAGGCTAGCTGCCTACCTTGAAAAGAACGCCGAATTCAAAAGAAAAATTATTTCAGCGTTGATCTATCCGGGTATTTTAACTTGCGCTGGCTTGGGGGCTCTTTTCTTTATGGCTGTAAAAATTATTCCTACTTTTACCGAGATTTTTAAAGGGTTTGATATCACATTGCCTTTGTTAACCGAGATATTGGTCCGGATAAGCGATTTTTTAAGAAAAGGCATGTTGGCTATAATTTTAGTAAGCTTTGGTCTTGTTTTTATGTTTAAGAAGTATATAAAGACTAAAGCAGGAAGGAAGAATTTCGAAAACTTTAAATTTAAGATGCCTGTTTTCGGAGATTTTTTCCTGGCTTTAATCATCGAAAAATTCTCATCTGAAATGTCGACTCTGCTTGAGTCCGGGGTACCCATACTTTACTCCCTGGAAATTGCCGAACGAAGCGTAGATAACCTGGTAATGGCCGAAGTTATTCGTAAAATAAAAGAAGATGTCAGGGAAGGGAAATCGCTTCGTGAATCCCTTGAACGCAGCGCTTTTTTTGAACCGATGTTTATTCAGATGGTCAGTATCGGAGAAGAAATCGGCGAGCTTCCTCAGATGTTTAAAAAGGTTAACGTTTTCTATCAGGAACAATGCGATACTTTTCTGGTTAGGTTTGTAGCTATGTTTGAGCCGTTCATCCTGGTTTTTATCGGTTCACTAATAGGTATTATGGTAATCGGAATGTTTTTGCCGATATTTAAAATCTCTAACATTGGCGCGTAATGCCGGCTTTAGAGGATAAGGCAAAATTAATATAGATAAAGGTTTAGAGTCAAATTAAGATTGACATTTTTTCGTAGTTAGGCTAAGATTAATCTAACCAATACTTAAGGAGGAAGAAATGAATAAATGGTTTAAAAAAGGAAAGCAAGGTTTCACCCTGGTTGAACTTATCGTTGTAGTCATCGTAATCGGAATTTTAGCTACTGTGGCCGTTCCTCAGTATTTAAAAGCAACTGAAAGAGCAAAGCTTGGCAAAGCAAGAAATGCCATGGCTTTAATTGCTCAAGGCGAAAAGCTTTACCGCGCCGATATGGACACATATATTAACACTGCTCTTGATGCTAACAATGCGGTTTTAGGCGCTTATGTCGAATTGGTTGATGTTGATGCCGATCCGGATTGGAGTTATCGGGTTACAGGTGCAGGAGCTAACGCTTTCCTTATTACGGCTACAAGAACAGGCGGTTCTAACAACGGAGAATTAATAACTTTAAACCAGGCAGGGACATGGGTTATGACTGGTTTTACTCCGTAAATCTAATTTAATATATTGCTTATTAACAAGGAGGGAAGATGGATAGGTTAAGGAAGCAAGGTTTTACCCTGGTTGAACTTATCGTTGTAGTCATCGTAATCGGAATTTTAGCTACTGTGGCCGTTCCTCAGTATTTAAAAGCAACTGAAAGAGCAAAGCTTGGCAAGGCAAGAAATGCCATGGCTTTAATTGCTCAAGGCGAAAAGCTTTACCGCGCCGACCTGGACACGTATATTGCTACCGGCGTCGATACCACAAATACAACCTTAGGTGCTTATGTTGAATTGGCTGATGTTGATGCCGATCCGGATTGGACTTATCAGGTTGGAGGTGCCAGTGCCACTGCTTTTACAGTTACGGCTACAAGGACAGGCGGTTCTAACAACGGAGAATCAATAACTTTAAACCAGGCAGGGACATGGAACCTGGCTGGTTTTACCCCGTAAATCTTTAAGCCTATATATGCATAAAGCTTTTACGCTTATTGAATTAATTATAGTTATTACCGTAATCGGTATATTAGTGGCCTTTGCTGCTCCGCAGTTCGGGGTGACAAGA
>JAQTTI010000009.1:18534-21073 GCA_028710845.1 Candidatus Omnitrophota bacterium
GGTTTTACCCCGTAAATCTTTAAGCCTATATATGCATAAAGCTTTTACGCTTATTGAATTAATTATAGTTATTACCGTAATCGGTATATTAGTGGCCTTTGCTGCTCCGCAGTTCGGGGTGACAAGAGAACGTACTCTGGACAGAGAAGCAAGGGCCGCTATTGCCCTTATTCAAGCTGCTGAAAAAGTCTACAGAATGGAAGAAGGCCCCTACTATCCCTGGCCCTCAGGATCCACAACTAATATTGCTAATATAAATACAAATTTAAGGCTGAGCCTGCCTGCAGGCGCGACTCATTGGAAATATACAGTTGATTCTACCTCTAAGCAAGTAACTGCCCAGCGTCAGGGTGGCAAAAGAACACTTAAGTTGAAATTTAATGAAGATAGTATAACCTGCACACCCGGCGCGGGAGACCCATGCGTTGGTTTCCCGGCTCCTATTTAATTTAAATGTCTACTTCAAAAGGTTTTACTCTTGTCGAAATAATCGTAGCCACAGTCATTCTTTCTTTGGTTGTGCTGGGGATGCTCGGTGTTTTTCTTGCCGGTAACCGGCATGTTATACATACACGGGAACGGATGACAAGTGCGGAATTAGGAAAACTGTTTATCGATCCTTTATCGGTAGATGTAAACAATACCATTTGGTTATTAGGGCCTGCCGGTAATGCCCTGGCAATCGGGACTACTTATTGTGATTCGGTTGCGTCGCATACCCAGAATAGAAATTGCCCTCCCGCAGCCCAGCGCAGGGTTAATAACCGAGTTTTTACCGCCAGGTATATAATAGATGCCTTGACAGACAATACCCCTTCGCTTGACGATAATATAAGGCGGGTAGTCACTAGGATCGATTGGACCGAACCGTCTTCCCAATAAATGATTAAAAAGAATAAATCAGTTACATTAGTTGAGCTTCTTATCAGCGTCACAGTTGTCTCCATAATGGTTCTAAGTTTCTATAGTTTGGATACTTTCAGCCGTACTCAGGTACTTAATTCCGATAGAAGGGCGAAACTGCAAAATGAACTTTCTCTGGCTTTGGAGCATATGAGTAAATATGTCCAGCAAGCTACAGGGAATAATCTTGCCGCCGGTAATCAGGCAATTCGGGCTGTGGCAGGAGGGTTTCAGGTAAGAGTGGATCTTAATAATCCCCAGAACCCTTTTAGTTTAACTGATGATGCCTGGGTAACTTATACGCTTGCGGTCAACACTCTTTCTACCCAATGTGCACCTGCAGCCCGCTGTGGATCGTTTAGCAATGCCACTTTAAGTTTAAAAGTCATTACTTTTAATCCCCAGATAGCCAACAACGGGACATCTGTTTTAATTAACCTTGTTGGAAGGCATACTCCCGGCCAGGCTGCCAGTTTGAGAAATCCTCAGGTAGAGGTTAGAACCAGGCTAGTCTGCGGTAATTGTTCTATAAATTAAAAGTGATATATTATAATTAACTCCGTTAATTTATTTGCTTAACGGAGTTTTTTTGTATTTAGGTCTAGAAATACCTTTTATTTGGTTATTTTTAAGTATTTAAGTGATATAATGTAAATCAGTCAGGAGATAATAATGGTAAAAAAAATTGTGGCCAGAGAAGGATTAATCTTGTTAGGTATTGTCATTTTAGGTTTAGCCGTGTATTTTACCGGCAGGTATTTTAATAACCTTTATCTAATCCAACATCAAGGGGTTAAGTTTAAAGTTATCCAAAATATGAAATATTCTCTTGTGGGCTATACTCCATATATTAGATTAATGTCTTTTGGCTCAAGCATAGCTATATTTGGCTATCCTATTGTTGGTTCCGTGCGCTTTATTCTTTGGGCAATTGCTATGTTGAGGAAGAAATGAAAAAATTGTAAGCAAATTTTATAACTTAGTAAAGTTATCGTAACTATACACTCCGTTAGATATTTACGGAGTTTTAATTTTATAAGTTGACTTTTATATATCTAAGTTGTATAATTTCACTTTTCCAAAGAAAATAATATTCTGTTTTAGGAAGTAAAATCTAAGTTAGATCTTTAAAAAGTTCTAAGATTAGCGGAAAGGAGGTGCAGAGATAAGTGGTTAAAATAAAAAGCTATTCTTTATTGTATAAAAGTATAAAAACAATTAAATAGTTGCTTGGAGATCAAAATGAAAAAATGTCCTTATTGTAGAGAAGAAATAGAAGATGGATTAATAAAATGTAATCATTGTGGAGAGACAATAGAGGGGCTTGAGAAAATAACGATTTGCCCTAAATGCTCGAAAACTTATGATTGTACATTGAAAGAATGTCCTCAATGTAATGTCTTATTAGAAAATCGGAAAACAGATAAAGAGATTATAGAAGAGCTTATGAGGATGAGGGAAATGCTGATGTCCTCCAACTAGGAGGGATAGTTGCGTTGGTCTAAAGGGGGCTGGATTTTATCTAGCCCCCTTTGCTTAATTGCCTTTCGGATTGACTTTTAGATACCATAGCGGTATTATCTATCTATATCTATAAAGGGGCTGTAGCTCAGTTGGGAGAGCATTTCGTTCGCAA
>JAQTTI010000069.1 GCA_028710845.1 Candidatus Omnitrophota bacterium
AAAAACTGCTTAAAAATGCCAGCTTAGACCTGGTGGTTGCTAATTCCAGCATCCGGGACAAATATTGCGCTTATATTATTGACGATACAAATTCCGGCAGGCCTTTACTTTCTAAATCAAAAATGGCAAGCCGCCTAGTGAATTTAGTAAGGGAAAAACTAAAATGACAAAGTATATTGTGCTCGTAGCCGATGGCATGGCGGATTATCCTATTGAAGAACTGGGTATGCGCACGCCATTAGAAGCAGCCCGTACCCCCAATCTCGATTTTATGGCAAAAAACGGATGCCTTGGTCTAGCTAAAACTATTCCGGAAAAAATGACTCCAGCTTCGGACGTAGCTAACCTTTCCATATTAGGTTATGACCCTAAGAAATATTATTCAGGAAGAGGCCCGCTCGAGGCGGCAAATTTAGGCATCGAACTAGAAGATGACGATGTGGCTTTCCGTTGTAATTTAATAACAGCTTCCGGAGATACTTTGCTTGACTACAGCGCAGGACATATTAAAACAACCGAAGCCGAAAAATTAATCAAATTCCTCGACCAGAAAATAGGCACAAATAAATTCCGATTTTACCACGGAATAAGCTATAGGCATTTACTTTTAGTCAAACGCGGTTCAGAATTAAAGCTCCAGGATTTAAAATGCCTTGCCCCGCATGATATTTCCGGGCAATCCATAAATAAAAATTTTCCTAAGGGCGATAATGCCGATGAGATCATAAAGCTTATGCAGGATTCGCGCCTGCTCCTTGAGAACCATGAAATCAACCATGTCCGCCTTGACCTTAAAGAAAACCCGGCGAATATGATCTGGTTATGGGGACAAGGGAAAAAACCGGATATGCCCAAGTTTTTTAAAAAATTCGGCTTAAAAGGAAGCGTTATTTCTGCCGTCGACCTGATAAAAGGCCTCGGCCGTATTTTAGGCCTTGATGTCATAAATGTACCGGGTGCAACCGGCTATTATGATACCGACTACCTTGCCAAAGCTAAAGCAGCGGTAAAAAGCCTGGATAAGAATGATTTTGTTTTTGTCCACGTTGAAGCGCCCGATGAAGCCGGTCACAACGGAGATTTAAGGGAAAAAATTACTGCTATCGAAAGGTTCGATCAATTAGTTGTCGGCACTATTCTGGAGTATTGCAAAACAAAAAATAATTGCAAGGTTTTGGCCTTGCCGGATCATGCCACCCCGGTTTCCTTAAAAACCCATACTGCCGAAGCAATCCCTTTTGTGCTTTACGGCAAAAACCTGCCGGCAAAAGATTTTACTTGTTATAGCGAAAAGAAGGCTCAGGAATCCGACCTTTATTTTGAAAACGGTTCTGAACTTATGGAATACTTCATCCGAGGAGAAAAAAAGAATGGGTAGGGGCTTAGTAGTTCAAAAATACGGCGGCTCATCAGTCGCCAATGTAGAACGGATCCAAAAAGTTGCCGAGAGGGTAAGCAGCTATAGCAAAAAAGGGTACCAACTTGTGGTTGTGGTTTCTGCTTTAGGGGACACCACCGACGAATTAGTCGAACTAGCGGATAAAATTAACCCTGAGCCTTCCGAGAGGGAAATGGACATGCTGTTATCAACCGGAGAACAGATTTCGGTCGCCCTTTTAGCTATGGCCCTTCATAAATTGGGGGCAAAAGCAATCTCTTTTACGGGAGCACAAGTCGGCATTATCACCGATACCAGCCACACCCGGGCAAGGATCATTAAAATAAACGCGGATAAAATAAAAGAAGCATTAAAGAAGAAAAATATAGTTATAGTAGCCGGTTTTCAGGGCGTGACCTTAAACCAGGACATCACTACTTTAGGCCGCGGCGGAAGCGATCTTACTGCAGTAGCTTTAGCTAAAGAACTAAAAGCCGATTCCTGCGAAATTTATACCGATGTCGAGGGAATCTACACTACAGACCCTAGAATAGAACCGAAAGCTAAAAAAATAAAAGCGATTACCTATGATGAGATGCTTGAAATGGCTTCTTTGGGTGCGCAGGTAATGCAGGCTCGTTCAATAGAAGTAGCCAAAAAATTCGACGTACCTTTGCATGTTCGCTCATCATTTAGCGCTAATACAGGGACGATGATTCTTAAGGAGGTAAAAAAAATGGAGGATGTAGTTGTAAGCGGAATTACTTTAAATAAAAATGAAGCTAAAATAACCCTTTGCAGCGTTCCTGATAAACCGGGGGCTGCGGCAAAATTATTTAAAGAGCTTGCTTTGGCAGGCGTAAGCGTTGATATGATTGTTCAAAACGTAAGCCATACCCGCCAGACGGATATTTCTTTTACCACCACAAAAGCTGATTCAGCTAAAGCAAGCAAGATCGCCAAAAAGGTTGCAAAGCAAATCGCAGCAGGCGACGCATTAATAGATGAAGATATCTCCAGGGTCTCAATCGTAGGCGTAGGGATGAAATCCCATCACGGAGTTGCGGCTAAAATGTTTTCGATATTAGCCGATAATGATATTAATATCGAAATGATTTCCACCTCGGATATCAGTATCTCCTGTATCATCAAGAAGAAAAATTCAGAAATTGCGGTTAAACAGCTTCATGAAGCATTCGGATTGGCCCGTTAACGGGATAAAATAAGAGGGGTTATATGTCCAACCTAAAAATTTATGACACAACCTTAAGAGACGGCTCTCAGGCCGAAGGCATATCATATTCTGTAATGGATAAAGTAAGGATAGCCGAAGAACTGGATAAATTCGGTATTCACTATATCGAAGGAGGCTGGCCAGGCTCTAACCCCAAGGACCGGGAATTTTTCGAGAAGATAAACAGGATCCGGCTAAAGAACTCAAAAATCGCCGCCTTTAGTATGACCCGCAGGCCTGGCATAAAAGCAAGCAGGGACCCGAATATCGCAGCGCTTCTAAAGTCAGGAGCCGAAGTGATTACTATCGTCGGTAAAACCTGGGATTTCCACGTTACCGATGTATTAAAGACTACGCTTAATGAAAACCTGGCAATGATCTCAGATACAATCAGTTTTTTAAATAAAAAAGGCTTTACTGTATTTTATGATGCCGAGCATTTTTTTGACGCCTATAAGGCCAACAAGGAGTATTCTTTAAGAACCTTAATTACTGCCAAAAATGCCGGGGCTCAATCTTTGTGCCTATGCGACACAAACGGGGGAAGTTTAACCAGCGAAATAACCAGAATAATCAAGGAGATAAAAAACAAAATTAATGCGCCTTTAGGTATCCACTGTCACAATGACGCAGGAGTCGCCGTAGCCAATTCGCTGGCAGCCGTTGAATCCGGGGCAACTATTGTGCAGGGTACTATCAACGGATACGGCGAACGCTGCGGAAACGCCGATCTTATTGCGATTATCGCAAATTTAAAAATTAAAATGGGTATCAACTGCGTATCCGGCCAGCAATTAAAGCAACTTACCCATCTTTCCCATTTTATCAGCGAAATCAGCAATATGCGGTTAAAGAATGAGCAGCCCTTTGTCGGAGATTCTGCATTCGCGCATAAAGGCGGGATGCACATTAACGCAATAATGAAGAATCCGCTTACTTATGAACACATCGAACCTAATTTAGTAGGAAACCATAGAAGGATTTTAGTTTCAGAACTCGGCGGGAAAACCGGGATACTGTTAAGAGCAAAAGCTTTGAATTATGATTTAAGCAAAACCGACCCGCAGACAAAAAAAATCCTGGACCTGGTGCAATCCCTGGAACATAAGGGTTTTCAATTCGAAGCCGCCGAAGCTTCTTTTCAAATACTAATGAAAAGAGCGCTTAAGAAATTTGACAATTTCTTTGAATTAGAGGGTTTTAAGGTAGTTATTGAAAAAAGCCAGGACAAAAAGATAACTTCTGAAGCGATTATCAAAGTAAAAGTTAAAGGCGTAAGGGAACATACTGCAGCCGAAGGAGACGGCCCGATAAACGCCCTGGATAACGCACTTAGAAAAGCTTTGAAAGAATTTTATCCGGCTTTATCCAAAATGCACCTGTCCGATTTTAAGGTCCGGGTTTTGGATGAAAAGGCGGGGACAGCCGCCCGGGTACGGGTACTTATCCAATCTCAGGATGAAGATGATATCTGGAATACTATCGGTGTCCATGAAAATATCATCGAAGCCAGCTGGCAGGCACTTGCCGACAGCGTTGAATATAAATTATTAAAAGACAAATCAAATCCAGTCGATAGACGATAGTCTATGGCCGATAAAACCTTCATGAAATTTTTATCGTCTATTGTCCATAGTCCATCGACCCTGAATTCTCAATAAATGACCGAACTTTCTAAACAATACAATCCCAAAGAGACAGAAAATAAGTGGTACGAAATCTGGGAAAAGAGCAATCTTTTCCAGGCTAAGGTCGCTACGGACAAAAAACCTTATACAATTGTCATCCCGCCGCCCAATATCACCGGTATTTTACATATGGGCCATGCCCTTAATAACACCGTTCAGGATATCCTGGTCCGCTACAAAAAAATGAAAGGTTTCGAAACCCTCTGGATGCCGGGGACTGACCACGCTGGAATCGCCACTCAGAATGTGGTGGAAAAAGCCCTGGCTAAAGAAGGTTTAAAGCGCCAGGATTTAGGCCGGGAAAAATTTATTTCCCGGGTTTGGGAATGGAGAGAGAAATACGGCTCTACGATCATCCATCAGCTAAAGAACCTCGGATGTTCATGCGACTGGAACCGCCTGCGGTTTACTATGGATAAAGAATACTCGGCCGCAGTCACTGAAGTTTTTATCAGGCTTTATGAAAAAAAGTTAATTTACCAGGGAAGCTATATTATAAACTGGTGCCCCCGCTGTCAGACCGCGCTTAGTGACGAAGAAGCCAGCCACCAGAACTTAAAAGGCAGCC
>JAQTTI010000070.1 GCA_028710845.1 Candidatus Omnitrophota bacterium
TCTAACCCAAAAGCAGCAAGCGGTTTTTTAAAATTACACTTAAAAAACGAAAGATATTCGGGTATAATAATTACCGTTGACGTAGATCCGATTTAGCTCGTAGCTCTTAGTTACTAGAAACTGTTTCGCTGCTAATCGGGACATGGGGACGGTAACCCTATTTCCCGATTGGAATGGAAACAGTTTCGCATAACGACTTTTTAGTCTTTTGTCATTAGTCTAAGTTATTGGAGCCAATTATATGAAAATAGTCTTTTTTGGAAGTTCGCATTTTGCAGTGCCTGCTCTGGAAGCGCTTATAAATAGCAGGCATGAAATTATTTGCGTGGTTACCCAGCCGGACAAGAAAAAAGGCAGGCATTTGCATGTTTCGGGTACTGAAGTTAAAAATATAGCCTCTGGGGCAGGATTAAAAATTTTTCAATCCGAGAATATTAAGAGTAAAGAAAGCGTGAAATTCTTAAAGAACAGCCAAGCCGACGTATTTGTAATTGTTTCTTACGGCCAGATATTGTCGCAGGAGATTTTAGATATACCCAAGATTATGCCGCTTAATATTCACGCCTCTTTATTGCCGCGCTACCGGGGGGCGGCGCCGATCAATTGGGCGATAATAAACGCTGATAAAAAAACCGGCGTAACGATTATGTATGTAACTGCCAAGATGGATTGCGGCCCCGTATTGATTCAAAAAGAGATCAAGATAAACGAAGATGATACTTTTATAAGCCTGGAAGAGAAAATGAGTAAACTCGGCGCCGAACTTTTAATCCCGGCCCTTACAAGCATTGAAAATAAAGATTACCGTTTAATTGACCAGGATGAAGAGGCTGCTGTTTATGCGCCTAAATTAAATAAAGAAATAGGCCTGATTGATTGGAGCGCTCAAGCTGTTAATATAGCCAGCCAGATTAAAGGAGTGCTGCCCTGGCCGGGTGCGTTTACATTATACCGAAAGAAAATATTGAAAATATTTAAAGCAGAAGTAATTCAGGTATTTTCTAGCCATAAGGCTGTCCCGGGGGAAGTCTTAAGGATCGATAAAGACGCAATAGTAGTAGCTTGCGGGAAAGGGTTTTTAAAAATTAAAGAATTGCAGCTGGAATCCGGCAAGCGTATGCCCGCAGGCAACTTCATTATCGGGCATAACCTGTCTGCCGGCGTAGTTTTAGGCCAAGCCGGTTAGTTCTAAGGGAAATATTTGTTGCACGATTTTAACCTTCTGTTATAATAATTTTCTATGCCAGAATTAAGAAAAGATCCGATTATAGGAAGATGGGTAATTGTTGCTACTGAACGAGCCCGCCGTCCAGATCAATTTGTAAGCAAACAGAAAGATCAACCGGAGCAGACTGCCTGTCCATTCTGCGAAGGCAGGGAGAAAGATACTCCTGCTGAGATTTACGCCATCCGGCCGAAAAACCCCGCCCGAAATGCGCCGGGTTGGGATTTACGGGTTGTCCCCAGTATTGCGCCTTTTTTAAGGATTGAAGGCGAACTTGATCGCCGCGGCAACGGAATTTATGATGTGATGAATGCTTTAGGCGCTCATGAAGTTGTCATTGAGACCAGCGAACATATCGCCAATATGGCGGATTTAAGCGAAGAGCAGATTACCAAAGTGCTTAATTGTTATTCCGACCGGATAAAAGACTTAGAAAAAGACCAGCGTCTTAAATATGTCTTGGTGTTTAAGAATTACGGACAGGGTTCGGGCTCAACCGGCATCAGGCATTCGCGTTCGCAATTAATAGCTACTCCGGTTAATCCCAAACGGGTAAAGGAAGAATTGGCCGGTTGCCGTACTTATTACGAATACCACGAAAGATGTGTTTTTTGCGATCTTATCCAGCAGGAACTGGCCCAAAAAGACCGGGTAATTTTAGATTTCGACGGTTTTGTTGCTATTAGCCCTTTTGCAGCCCGCTTTCCTTTTGAAACCTGGATTTTACCAAAACAACACTGTTGTGATTATACCTGTATGGATGAGGAGTCTAGAAAAAACCTGGCCCGCGTGCTTAAAAAAGTGCTTTTGAAGCTAAAGGTCGGTTTAAATGACCCGGACTATAATTATGTAATTCATACCGCACCTTTTCGCAGGCAAAAGGTGGGTTATTGGAAAACAATTGATTTGGATTACCACTGGCATATTGAAATCATGCCGCGTTTGACTAAGGTGGCGGGTTTTGAATGGGGAACAGGTTTTTATATCTGCGCGCTTCCTCCTGAAGACACTGCCGGATTTTTAAGAGAGGTCAAAGTTTAATGGGCGAGTTAAGAAGGGATCCGGTAGTCGGCAGATGGGTGATTGTCGAAACTGACCGGCCCAAGAAACCGGAAGATTTTGAATATGAGCAGTACATTCCTCAAGGGGGCCTGTGCCCATTTTGTTATGGGAATGAATTTATGACTCCTCCTGAAATAAACTGTTTCCGAGATCCCGGCACGGGGGCAAATACACCCGGCTGGCAGGTGCGAGTCGTAGCTAATAAATTTCCTGCTTTACAAATAGAAGGAAACCTCGATCGAAGGGGGATAGGGATTTATGATATGTCTAATGGCGTCGGAGCCCATGAAGTGCTAATCGAAACGCCTTATCATAATAAAGATATCCCTGAGCTTTTAACACAGGAGATAGAAGAATATTTGAAGATGTGCTGTATAAGGAGTGCCGATTTAAAGAAAGACAGCCGTTTTAAATATATAATGATCTTTCGCAATTACGGTTCGGCAGCCGGGGCTTCTTTAGAGCATCCGCATACCCAATTGGTTGCTCTTCCCATGGTTCCTAAAAATGCCCTGGAAGAAATCCACGGCGCTCGCGATTATTATAACTACCGTGAACGATGCATATTCTGTGATATGATCCGCCAGGAGATTCAGGATAAAACAAGGGTAATATTGGAAAATAAATATTTTATCTCTTTTTGCCCGTTTGTTTCGCGGTTTCCTTTTGAAATAATGATTATGCCTAAACAGCACAGCGGTTATTTCTGCCACATGTCCGAAGACGAGGTTGTGGCTCTGGCCCAAATCTTAAAAGATACACTGACAAAATTAAAAAAAGTATTTGAAAATTTGTCTTATAATTATATAATTCATTCTGCGCCTGTTAATGGTGAAGCGGACGTGGAGTATTACCATTGGCATGTTGAAATTATGCCAAAACTGACGCAAGTTGCAGGTTTCGAGTGGGGGACCGGGTTTTATCTTGATCCAACCTCTCCGGAGTTAGCCGCGCAATACCTAAAAGCCGCAAAAGAATGAAGCAAATTCTAATCGAATAGTCAGTGGGATTATTCGTTCATTAATTACAGGCAATAAATTAATTACCTGTTTAAAAGGAGGTTTCAAATGGCAGTTAAAATCGGTATCAATGGTTTTGGCAGGATCGGACGCCTTGTGGCAAGGGCAATTTTAGAAAAGAATAGCAAAGACATTGAATTAGTGGCGGTGAATGATTTAACCGACGCTAAAAGCAATGCTTATCTTCTTAAATATGATTCCGTCCACGGAAGGTTTAACGGCGATGTGACGGCAACCGATGATGCAATTTCGGTAAACGGAAAAGAAATAAAAGTGTTAAGCAAGAAAGACCCGGCCGAGCTTCCCTGGAAAGACCTGGGCGTCCAGATTGTAGTCGAGTCTACCGGTTTATTTACGATTAAAAAAGACGGAGTAAATAAAAAAGGTAAAGAAGTAAAAGGCGCAGAAAACCATATTACTAAGGGTGGAGCCAAAAAAGTTATTATTTCCGCTCCTGCAGAAGGCGAAGATATAACTATAGTCTTGGGCGTTAATGAATCAAAATATGATCCTAAAAACCACCACGTAATTTCCAACGCATCCTGCACTACTAATTGCCTTGCTCCGATAGCTAAGGTTATGAATGATAAGTGGGGAATTGAAAAAGGGTTGATGACCACAATCCATTCTTATACCAATGACCAGAGGCTGCAGGATATGGTCCATTCTGATTTACGCCGGGCCAGGGCTGCTGCGGTTTCGATGATTCCTACCTCAACCGGAGCTGCTAAAGCCTTATCGTTGGTTATCCCGGAATTAAAAGGAAAGCTTGATGGTTTTGCCATCCGGGTGCCTACGCCAAATGTTTCGGTCGTAGATCTAACCGCAACATTATCGAAAAAAGTAACAGCCGAAGAAGTTAATGCTGCTTTTAAAGCTGCTGCGCAAGGACCGATGAAGGGAATACTTGGATATACCGAAGATCCGGTAGTTTCGATTGATTTTAATCATTGTGTTTTAAGCTCAATAGTTGATGCCAAGATTACCAAAGTAATCCAGGATAATTTTGTTAAAGTACTTTCCTGGTATGATAACGAATGGGGCTATTCTAACCGCGTAGTAGACCTTTGTGAATTATTGGTTAAGAAGGGTTTATAATCTATAAGTATTCGGAAAGACACTCGACGCTGATTGGAATTGCGTCGGTGTCCTCCAGGTGGAGGAATATGGCTAAGCTAACCTTAAAAGATGTAGATTTAAAAAACAAGATCGTATTGGTCCGCGCGGATTTCAATGTACCCTTGGACGCAGGTCTTAATATTACCGATGATACGCGTATACAGGCAACCTTGCCAACGCTAAGATATATCTTAGAACAAGGCGCGAAAAAACTGGTAATTATGAGCCACTTGGGCCGGCCGGATGGCAAGCCGGTTCCAAAATACAGCCTTAAGCCGGTAGCGGTACGCCTAAAAGAGCTTTTGAAAGAGGATATATTATTCCTTAATGATTGCGTGGGTGAGGCAATTAAGCAGGATATTGATAATAAAAAAGAAAAAGTAGTTTT
>JAQTTI010000010.1 GCA_028710845.1 Candidatus Omnitrophota bacterium
CAGTTACCCTTTTTGCTTTTGACAAAGGCCAGGGGCTAAGCGAGCACACCGCTCCATTTGACGCCTTGATTTATATCGCAGACGGCAGCGCAGAAATTATCATTTCCGGTAAACCCCATTCTGTGAAAGCCGGAGAAACTATTATTATGCCTGCAGGTAAACCGCATTCGGTTAGAGCAGTCGACAGGTTTAAAATGCTTCTAATAATGATAAGAGAGTAATATGTTAAAACAACTTAAACTTTGGGGGCCTGTTTTGATTTGGGCCGGGCTTATTTTCTTTTTCTCAAACATCCCCGATTTGGAATCAGGGCTTAAAGAGGATTTCATTTTAAGAAAAATCGCCCACATTTTCGAATATTTTATTCTTACCTTGTTTTTATTTAGGGCATTTAAAGGTTCGTTGGCAATGAACCTTGACCGGCTTTATATCTATCCGGCTGCTTTAGCGCTTCTCTACGCTATAAGCGATGAATTCCACCAGTTTTTCGTTGACGGCAGGTATTGTTCGCTCAATGATGTGATGATCGATTCAATTGGCATTGTTGTTTTCTATGCCATGCTTATATTTATGAAAGGAAAGACATGCTCGATAAAATGAAGGCATTATTTGAAATGCAAAAAAAGATGCAAGAAGTTAAGCGCCAGCTAGATAGCGCTACTTTTGATATACAGAGCCCTGACGGGGCGGTTAAAATTACCATGAACGGCGCCCAAGAGGTTAAGGATATCGCCATTAAAGATAATCTTGATGAATCGGAAAGAGCGCGTTTGGCTAATTCGATCAAAGATGCTTTTAACCGGGCGATTAAACGTTCGCAGGATATCGCGGCGCAGAAAATGAAAGAGGTTACGGGTTTAAATATCCCGGGTTTAACCTGATCTCATTCCGGGGAGGAGGGCAAATGAACAGGGTAACAGGCATAAAGTGGCTTTACAATGAATTACCGAACCTGATTAACAGGGGAATCTTCACCGAAGAGACTGCCAAGAAACTGCGCGAGTATTACGGAGAAGTAAAAAGCGCAAGTAAAACCACAACCATGCTGATTATCTTGAGCACGGTAGGCGCTCTTTTAATCGGTTTGGGGATTATTCTCCTATTTGCCCATAACTGGGAAAACTTTTCCCGCTTGACCAGGACCATTTTATCTTTATTGCCTTTAGTTATCGGCCAGTATCTTTGTTTATGGGTTTTACGAAACCGGCCCGAATCAGGAGCCTTTAAAGAGGGAGCCGGTACTTTTTTGAGCTTAATGGTCGGAGCATCTATTTCTTTGATCGGTCAGACTTACAATATTCCCGCTGATGCCAGCGCGTTTGTTTTAACCTGGATGTTCCTAATTATTCCCATTACCTATTTTATGCAGGCATCAATTCCGGCTGCGATCTATCTAATCGGTATTACAATCTGGTCATCTATGCAATGGAATGATCCCGGTAGGGCTTTTATGTTCTGGCCTCTTTTAGTAATAGTTTTACCCCATTTTATTTGGACGCTAGGGAAAGAGATCTATGCCGTACGCACGGCTTTACTTTCGTTGGTCATTTCTATATGTATCACTATTGCAGCCGGGCAAAGTTTGGGTAAACTCGTTCCGGGAAGTTGGATCATAATTTACTCCAGCATATATTCAATTTTTTATTCGTTAGGCCATTTTAAAACAGAGGATATTACTACCAGCTGGCAGCCGATTTTTCGTTTCATAGGAGCAGTTGGTTCGTTTGTGCTGGCGTTAATGGCTACTTATAGCTTTGTTTGGCAGAACCATACTTATTCCGAATATTCATCGATGTTTAAAAGCAAGATCCCTTTGCCGGTTGTTTTTGGTGAAACCATCGTATCGATTTGCTTAATAACCCTGGCTTTGCTTTTGTTTTATGATCATGTTAAGCGAAAGAATAATTTAGTTGCCTTATTTGCGGTTACACCGCTCTTGGCAATAATTGGTTATATAACCAATGAAGGTTCGGCAATTTTACCGATCATTATCTTTAACATTTTCATCTTTGTTTTAAGCATCAGCCGGATAAGGGAGGGGATCCGCCGGCCGAGCCTGCCGGTTGTAAACATCGGTATGTTGATGCTGGCAGTCCTTATTATTGCCAGATTTTTCGACAGCGATATTAACTTTATTCTAAAAGGGCTGGTATTTATTTGCGTAGGAATCGGGTTTTTGGCGGTTAACCTAAACCTTTCCCGCCGCCTGGGAGGTGCAAATGAATAAAAAACTTCTGATTAGGTTATTTATGGTTTTAGCTTTAATCCAGCTTGTTGTGCCGCTATCAATGATTGTAGAGCGTGAGATTATTCTGAAAGAAGGCAAGCAGTTCAAGTTTAAAACTGCGCCAGTGGATCCTTACGATGCTTTCCGCGGGAGATATGTGGCTTTAAGATTTCAAGGCGATACGCTTAAAGGTGTACAGGGGTTTGGGCACGATCAAAAAGTTTTTGCCGTTATAGAGGTAGGGGAAGATGGTTTTGCCAATTTGGTCAGCATATCTACCAAAAGGCCCCAAGGGAAAGATTATATCCAGGCAAAAGTTGCCTATTCATTTAACCAATCAACAACTTTAAATTTGCCCATTGACCGTTACTACATGGAAGAAAAAGCTGCTCCCAAGGCAGAAAAACTATACCAGGAGTATGCCCGAAGGGATAGTAAAAAGAATGCTTATATACTGGTGAGAATTAAAGATGGTTTACCGGTTATCGAAGGCTTATTTCTTGATGATGGTAGACGAATAGAGGATGTAGTCAAGGGAATGTAAATGTTTCGGATAAAGAATATTTTTACTGTTATCGCTTTAATTCTGTTTCCTTGTGTTTCTTCTTTTGCCCAAAACTGGGAAAAAGAGGGCAGCTTTTATTATTTAAACAAGGAAACCAGGGCAAATTTCAGCCTGCCTGGAGCCGGGCCTAATCGATTTGGCGCTAAGTATTTAAAATATGACGGAGTAAATTTTTTAGTCAGAGGAAATAAATACTGGCCTGATTACGGCAGGCTCAACCTTGAAAGAAATAATATGTTTTCTGTGCCCATTAGTCCGGGAATAAGGATAAATGAATTACATCTATTGGCCGGAGGAAATTACAGCAATAGTTATGAGCATGACGCTTTGATGCGGCTTTATGGTGATAAATATTTTTATGCAACACTTTCGGTTATTTTTTTCTATCGAGATGGCACATTTAAAAAACTATCCGTACCTGTTTTCTGGGATTGGTTTAAGATCGGCCCCGGGATATGGAGCAAGAATGGAGCGACGATCAAGTCTTTAGGTCAAAATCCGGTCCGCGATAAATGCGCAATGTTCCATATAACTTTTGCTAATCCCCGGCCGCTTGAGCCGGTGCAAAGCCTTTTGATTTTAGACAGTTGGATAGACGACCGTCCGTTTTCGGATGTATTTGCGGTTACTCTTAGATCTTCGGACCAGATTGCCGATGCTGTCCCCAGGAAGGATAAATAATGCGGATTTTAGTTGTTGGTTCAGGCGGTCGCGAACATGCTTTAGTTTGGAAGATCGCCCAATCAAAATTAGTAGATAAGATTTTTTGCGCTCCCGGTAACGGCGGAATTGCGCAGATTGCCGAATGTATCGATATCAAGGCTGATGACGACTGCGCCTTAGTGGAATTTGCCCTAAAAGAAAAAATCGACCTGACCGTGGTCGGCCCGGAAGCAGCTTTATCAATAGGTATTGCTGATCTATTCGAGAAATCAGGACTTAAGATTTTCGGACCGTGCAAGCAAGCAGCAAGGCTTGAGGCAAGCAAGATCTTTTCCAAAGAGCTGATGGCTAAATATAAGGTTCCCACAGCCAGGTTTCAGATCTTTGATAATCCATACTCAGCAAAAAAATATATTGAAGAAATCGGTGTTCCTTGCGTGGTTAAGGCCGACGGCCTGGCAGCCGGTAAAGGGGTGGTTGTGGCTCAATCAGTTGAAGAGGCAAAGATAGCTGTGGCCTCGATGATGGAGAATAAAGTTTTTGGATATGCCGGAGAGAATATTATCATTGAAGAGTGCTTAAGCGGCCAGGAAGCATCAATCCTGGTAATTACCGATTCAAAAGAAGTAGTTGCTTTGGCTACCTCCCAGGATCATAAAAGGGTTTTTGATTACGACCAGGGGCCGAATACAGGGGGAATGGGAGCATATTCTCCGGCTCCGGTAGTAACGCCGGGTATTTTAAAAGAGATAAAAGAAAAAATTATTTACCGGGCTATCGATGGATTAGCAAAAGAAGGCATAGATTACCGGGGTGTTTTATACGCCGGCATAATGTTAACCAAAGAAGGCCCTAAAACTTTGGAATTTAATGTGCGCTTCGGCGACCCGGAAACCGAGGCGATATTACCCAGGCTAAAATCAGATTTAGTAGAAGTGATGCTGGCAACAGTCGAAGGTAAGCTTAATAAAGTAAGGACATTGGAATGGGACAGCAGGCCTTGCGTTTGTGTAGTCTGCGCAAGTAAAGGTTATCCGGGAGATTATTCTAAAGATAAAGAAATTACAGGGTTAGATGAAGCTGCTAAAATTAAAGATGTAGTAGTTTTTCATGCCGGAACTAAAAAAACGGGGGATAAAATCGTAACTAACGGCGGAAGGGTCCTGGGTGTAACCGCTTTAGGCGGCACAATAAAAGAGGCAATCAGTAAAACTTATGAAGCTGTAGGAAAAATAAATTTTGAAGGTATGCATTATCGCAAGGACATAGCAAGCAAGTCTTAAGGCGAAACTGTTTCGAATCTAATCGGGAAATGGGGGAGGTAAAATGAGCAAAATATGCATAATCATGGGCAGTCAATCAGATTTAGTAACCGTTAACGAAGCGGTTAAAGTTTTAAAAGAATTCAAGGTAGCTTATGATATCCGGGTTCTATCCGCCCATAGGACTCCTTATGAATTATCCCAATATATTGAAGCTGCGCCGGCAAAGGGAACTAAAGTTTTTATCGCAGCAGCCGGTGGAGCTGCGGCGCTGGCAGGCGTAATTGCAGCCCACACAATTTTACCGGTCATCGGAATTCCGATGGAGACCTCCAGCCTCAAAGGAATGGATTCGCTTTTATCTACCGTGCAGATGCCCGGAGGTGTTCCGGTGGCCTCAATGGCAATAGGTAAGGCCGGGGCCAAAAATGCAGCTCTTTTTGCTTTGTCTATACTTGGTATTAATGATAAAAAAATAAGCGCCCAGCTGCTTAAATATAAGCAAGCAATGCGCAACAAGATTAAAAAAATCAAGTTATGAGTACTACAAAAATAATAAAAATCAATCCGCTTAATCCTGATTTGCGTCAGATCAAGCAGTCAGCAAAAGTAATTTCCGGCGGGGGCCTGGTGATTATCCCTACAGACACCGTCTATGGGATTGCCGTAAGCGCCTTAGATAAAAAAGCGCTAGATAAATTATACGAGATTAAGAAGCGGCCGAAAGATAAGCCTTTTGTCCTGATTGTATCGAAAAAAGAAAAAGTTGAAGAGCTTAGCCGCAATATTCCGGTGGCTGCTTATAAATTAATTTATAAATTCTGGCCCGGGCCTTTGACCATTTTGCTTAATGGGGTTAACGAAGGGAAGATCGGTTTGCGTATGCCGGATAACCAGATTGCCTTGGGGGTTATTTCCGAAGCCGGGGTGCCTTTGGCTTGTCCTTCGGCCAATATTTCGGATAATCCGGCTAGCGGAGATTTTAAACAAGCATTAAAAGATTTTGACGGTTTGGTTGATTTAGCCGTTGATGGCGGGCCGGCGAAAATAGGGATAGAGTCGACCATTGTCGACTTAACGGTTGAACCTTTAAAAATAATAAGGCCAGGCGCAATTAAAGAGGAAGATATTATTTCGGCAATTAAAACGAAAAGCGTGCTTTTTGTCTGTACGGGAAACTCCTGCCGTTCAGTTATGGCTGAAGGATATTTAAAGAAGCTTTTAAAAGAGCAAGGCAGGGCAGATGTCGAGGTATCCAGCGCCGGTATGATGGCCATTGACGGCGCAGGCGCCAGCTTTGAAACTCGGGCAGTACTTGAGAAGGCGGGAGCCGATGTTTCAATGCACCGGGCCCGGAAAGTCACCAAGGAATTAATTGACCGCACAGACCTTATTTTGGTAATGGAGAAAATCCATGAGGAGAAGATTTTAGAGCTTGCGCCGGAGGCAAAGAACCGGCTGTTTTTATTAAAAGAATTTGCTAAAATAAACGATGAAAGCCTTAATATATCTGACCCCATCGGAGGCAGCTACGAATTCTACCAGGAGGTATTTCTCGTCATTAAAGAAGCCGTAGAAAGGATAAGTAAAATCATATGAGTAAAATATTAATTGCTGCGGACCATGCCGGATTCGCTTTAAAGGAAGAATTAAAAAAATACCTGGGAAATAAAGGAATCAGAGTGAATGATTTAGGCACCTATTCCAAAGAAAGATGCGATTACCCGCTTTATGCCTATGAATTAGCCAAAAGAATTTCTGAAGGAAAAGCCCGGCGGGGGATCCTAATTTGTAAGAGCGGGATCGGTACATCAATTGTCGCTAACCGTTTCCCGGGAGTGCGGGCATCATTATGCCACAATTTAAAAATTACCAAACTTACCCGTGAGCATAACGACAGCAATGTTTTAGTTTTGGGTTCCGGTTTTGTAAAACCAGACTTGGCAAAAAGAATGGTTTCAGCCTGGATGAAAACAAAGTTTTTAGGCGGAAGGCATTTAAAAAGAGTAAAGTTAATTAACCGTATCGATAAATTGATAAGGAGTTGTGCAAAGTGAAATACTTACAAAAAACAGACCCTGAAATTTTTAATGCGATTCAAAAAGAATTAAAAAGACAGAATGAAAATATCGAGCTGATTGCCTCGGAAAACTTTACTTCTTTATCGGTTTTAGAGGCGCAAGGCTCAGTGTTAACCAATAAATACGCCGAAGGTTATTCCGGCGCCCGCTGGTACGGCGGATGCGAATATGTGGATATTGCCGAAACCTTAGCAGTAGAAAGAGCTAAAAGCCTTTTTGGAGCTGAACACGTGAATGTTCAGGCGCATTCAGGTTCTCAGGCAAATATGGCAGTTTATTTTGCCGCAGTTAAACCGGGAGATACAGTTTTAGCGATGGATTTAGCCGCAGGGGGCCATCTTACCCACGGCCACCCGCATAATTTTTCAGGTAGGTTTTTTAAAATGGTCGGTTATGGCGTAGATAAAAAGACTGAAATGCTAAATTATGACGAAATCGCAGTTCTGGCTAAAGAGCATAAACCTAAAATGATCTTAGCCGGTGCTTCAGCCTATCCTAGAACGATTGATTTTAAAAGATTTCGCGAGATCGCTGATAGTGTAGGGGCTTATTTATTCGTGGATATGGCCCATATAGCGGGCCTTGTTGCCGCAGGAATTCATCCATCGCCGGTTCCTTATGCGGAATTTGTGACTTCTACTACCCACAAAACTTTACGCGGCCCCCGCGGAGGATTTATTCTCTGTAAAAAAGAATTTGCCAAGAAGATCGATAGCCAGATATTTCCGGGGATCCAGGGCGGGCCATTAATGCATGTAGTTGCAGCTAAAGCCGTGGCATTCGGCGAGGCATTGCAGCCTGATTTTAAAGGTTATCAAATTCAGCTGGCTAAAAATGCGGAAGAATTAGCCAGCGCTTTAGAAAAGAAAGGATTCAGGATAGTTTCCGGAGGAACAGATACCCACTTAATGCTAGTTGACCTGAATCCAAAGAAAGTCACCGGTAAAGATGCTTCAAGGATATTAGGCGAAGTAAATATTACCGTCAATAAAAATATGATCCCGTTTGATGATAAGAGTCCGATGGTAACTAGCGGCATTCGTTTAGGGACTCCGGCAGTAAGTACCCGTAAAATGAAAGAACCGGAAATGCAAAAGATTGCCAGCCTAATCAATGATGCTATCGAAAATAATGCTAATCCGGCTAAACTTTTGGAAGTTAAAAAAGAAACGCTGGTCTTAACTAAAAAATTCCCCTTATACCCGGAGCTATTTTAAATGAAAAAAAAGATAACTATGCATAAAAGACCAAGCTGGGATCAGTATTTCTTAGAAATGGCAGAGTTAGTTTCGAAAAGGTCCACTTGCTTACGCCGTAACGTGGGAGCTGTTTTGGTCCGTGAAAAAAGGATTCTAGCCACCGGTTATAACGGCGCGCCTAGCGGCCTGGAGCATTGTTTTGAAGTCGGTTGCATGCGCGAGAAGTTAAAAGTTCCATCCGGACAGCGCCATGAGCTATGTCGGGCGCTTCATGCCGAACAGAACGCTCTAATCCAGTCATCTTTACATGGAATAAGCGTTAAAGGCGCAACCTTATATTCTACTACTCAGCCATGTGTAATCTGCGCCAAGATGTTAATTAACGCCGGAATTAAAGAAATCGTTATGACTGATGGCTATCCTGATAAACTAGCTATGGAATTTTTAAAAGCAGCCAAGATCAAGCTAAGGAAATTATAATGCGTTGTCCCTTTTGTGGGCATAAAGAAGATAAAGTAGTTGACTCCCGCGCTACAGCCGAAGAATCGGCAATCAGGCGCAGGCGTGAGTGTTTAAAGTGCGGTAAGCGTTTTACTACTTATGAATATGTTGAAGAGGTCTCTCTGCTGGTGATTAAGAAAGACGGACGCCGGGAGGCTTTTGACCGTAAAAAAGTCCTAGCCGGAATAATCCGCGCTTGCGAAAAACGCCCAGTAAGCGTTGAGAAGATGGAGGATGTAGTTACCCAAGTTGAGCGTGCTATCCAGAAAAAAAGCGATCGCGAAGTTCAAGCCAGCCGCATCGGCGAGCTAGTCATGGAGAAACTTAAATTAATTGATGATGTTGCCTATGTTCGTTTTGCCTCAGTCTACAGGCAATTTAAGGACGTGGGGCAGTTTATGGTTGAATTAAAAGATATTTTGGGGAAAGATAAAAAAAAGAAGTAAACTAAAAAGGAGGGACGTTTATATTTTTTGTTAAGTTGCAAAAAATATGAAAGTCCTTGTTTTTATTTATGATATCGGCAGTTATAAATTGAAGTAAAAGGAGAAAATAAATGATTGGCAAATATAAGGCGGTTTTAATTATAGCGGTTATCTTTTTAGCTTTAACAGTTAATCTATCTTTTGCCTGCACTGATTTTCAGGTTAAAGCTGAAGATGGTGCTGTGGTTATTGGTCGTTCCATGGAATTTCCTGTTGACCTTCATTCTAATGTTATAATTGTGCCCCGCGGGGAAAAGTTTATTAGTATTAATGACAAGGGAGTCAGGGGGATAGCCTGGACTAATAAATATGGTTTCTTGGGAATTGATGCTTATAATCTTAAAAATTGTTATGTAGAGGGCTTTAATGAGAAGGGCCTTGCTTTTGGCGCCTTGATGTTTGTCGGTGCAGAGTATCAGCCGGCAGAGCCGGGAAAGTTTGTGACCATCAATAACCTTGGTTCCTGGATCATGGGGAATTTCGCGACAGTAGAAGAAGTAAAAGAAGCAGTATCCAAGATAAGCGTTACAGGTAATATCCTAAAAGAGGCAGGCGGTGAACTATATCTTCATATTGCCGTACATGATGCTGCTGGAAAAAATCTGGTTATCGAATTTATTGGCGGCCAAGTTAAGGTCTATGATAATCCGTTGGGCGTGATGACGAACCGTCCGGATTTCGGATGGCAGATTAATAATTTGAGAAATTATATTAATTTGGATGCGCATGACAGAAAGGACAAAACACTTAACGGTTTAAAATTAGAACCAACTGGTGTTGGCAGTGGTCTGCTTGGTTTACCCGGAGATTGGACCCCGCCGTCTAGGTTTGTGCGGGTGGCATATTCTCTGGATGCGGCTTTACCGGTGAAAGATGTTTCCGAAGCAGTAAATTTGGCCGAGCATCTTTTAAATATGGTCGACATTCCTAAAGGGGCGATTAAGGAAAATCCCGCTCCTTTGATCCATATGGAAGGATATGCTCAATGGATAGTCATCAAAGATTTAACCAACCTTATTCTGTATTACAGGACTTATGAGAATACCGCTTTGAAAATGGTAGACTTAAAGAAGTTTAACCTTGAACCGGCAACTACCCTAAAATCTATAGTGATAGAGGATAAGCAGCAAAAAGTAATCGATGTAACCGGTAATTTAAAATAAAGCTATATGATTAAGAAAGTCTGCATTTTTGGTAGTTATAAAGATTTAAGCAGAAAAGAGAAAAATGATGTTGTCCGGCTGGGGAAATTGTTGGCCCAGAAAGGACTAACTGTAATTTCCGGTGGTTTTGGCGGAACGATGGAGGATATTTCGCGCGGGGCAAAGTCCGGAGGCGGAACAACTATTGGCGTAACCTGGTATAAGTGGGAGAAGCCGATTTATAGCAGAGCAAACCAATTTATTGATAAAGAGATTGTGGCCAGCACTCTGTTTGAACGAATCGATATTATGCTTAAAGAAGCAGATGCCTTTATTGTCTTACCCGGAGGGACCGGGACTTTATTAGAATTAGCCGCAGTGCTTGAGCATTTGAATAAGGGGCTCATTGAGCCTAAACCAATAATTATGCTGGGAAATTTTTGGAAGGCGGCTTTAACCTGCTTAAGTAAAGAGCCGGTATTAAGCGAAAAAATAAGAAAATTAGGCAAAGTTTCCTGTTGTAATGAACTGGTTACGTTTGCTAAGAATGTAGATGAATGTATCAACAAGTTAAATAAGGAGGAGCCATGCCCAAGAATAAAGTGATCGGAATTTTATTAATATTTTTGTCTATCTACACATTAACAGGGCTGGCCCTTAATAACGATAAGTTTTGGGTTATTTACAATTATATTGTAATAATCTTTGGTATAATTGGCGGATTAGTTTTGTTGAAACAGAAGTAAGACGGGATTTTTCGCCGCTATGTGCCTCAGAATGACGGTCTGGAGGAAGTATACGTGAACATCTGGTTTCTGCCATTTCATAGGCTTATAAGATTCATGCAGACGGATCCCGGATTCCGCTTTTTTGTTACTATGGTCTTTTTAATAATCATGGTATTGGGGGTTGTGATCTTTGCTTTCATGAAAAAATAATGACGGAAGGAGAAATAAAGTGCCAGTGTTTCCCCATAAATCACGTTATAGTCCTCAAACTAATTTGATTGTCTCCGTTACTTTAATAATAGCTATCTTTTTTGCAATTTGCATTTTTGTTTTTATGAAGAAATAGTTTGTTATTCTGAGAAAATGGGGTCAGAGCTAATTTATCTTATCTTACGTTTAGATAAATTAGCTCTGACCCCATTTTCTCTTGTAAATTCTGCCTTAAAGCTTTATAATAACTAAGATTAAGTATGCTGGGGACGGTTATGACAAGAACCGTCCCCACTACCCCCATTACAAATAAGGGAATTATCATGATTGAGATGGAGTTAAATAAGATTGTTATTGATGAAAAGAGGCATGATCAGCTGATCGCCCTTAAAGAAAGGGGGGGGAATCGGGTGCTTCCCATCGTTATCGGCTTAAATGAAGCCTCAGCTATAAAGCTAAAAATAGCCGGGTTTAATCCGCCCCGGCCCTTGACTCATGACCTGATCTACGCTTTACTGACCGATCTCAATGTGGCTGTTGATAAGATTTTAATCGATAAATTAGAAGAAAATACTTTTCACGCTAAGATAGTTATCAGGTTGTCGGATAACCAGACCAAGATCATCGATGCCAGGCCAAGCGATAGCATAGCTTTGGCTGTAAGGTTTCATGCTCCGATATTCGTCGAGGAAGGTATTTTAAAGCAATACGAGTCGTTCAATAAAGATAAAGATTAAATATCCCGCCTAAAGTTTAAAATATGCTTAAATTCAGCGAAAAAGAAGAGGATCTTTTAAAGCCGGTTTATAATTTTGCCAGAAATAAAAAAGTAAAATTATACCTTGTAGGCGGAGCCCTGCGTGATTTAATCCTAAAAAGAAAGAAAGAGAACCCGGATTTTGATTTTTGCCTTAAAAGAGGGGCTTTAAATTTTGGCCAAGCGCTGGCTAAATACATCCACGCTGCTTTTGTGCTTTTAGATGAAGAGCATGCAGCCTGCAGGTTAGTTAAGAAAATTGATGGCAAGCTTTATACTTTTGATTTTTCTGATTTTCGCGCCGATGTTTTAGAAAAAGACCTTTTGCATCGTGATTTTACGATCAATTCAATGGCTTTGGATTTAGGTGAGGTATTTAGCGGTAAAGACTTAGAGACGTTACTTATTGATCCATACTCAGGAAAGAACGATATTAAAGCTAAAATTATCAAAATCACCGGGCCAGGGTCATTTAGAGAAGACCCTTTGAGGATCCTTAGGGCTTTTAGCCTTAGCTGTATCTTTAAATTTAATGTAGATAAAGAAACCTTACGCCTGGCTAAAAAAGAAAGAACTCGGCTGGAAGGAATTTCCTTAGAGCGTATCCGCGAGGAGTTATTCAAGGTCTTTGAAAGCGCTTCAGCTTATGAATCCTTAGTTGTTTTAGATAAACTTAAGATTTTAGAGTTGATTTTTCCCGAAATAAAGCCGATGCGTAATATCGGCCAGGGCCCGTATCACCACTTAGATGTCTGGCAGCATACTTTAGAGACTTTAAAACAATTCGAGTTGATTTTAAAATCCATCAAGAAGAAAGAGGTCAATGTTTATTTGAATGAAGAGATGCCCGGACTACGGAAAAGAACCAGCCTTTTAAAATTTGCCTGCATCCTTCACGATATAGGAAAACCCAAGGCCCTGCGCCGGGAAAATAAAAAGATAATTTTCCATGGCCACGAAAGAATCGGCTTAGGTATGGCCCGTAATATCTGCCGAAGGATCAAGCTGTCTAACGAAGAATGCCGTTCTTTAGAAAGAATTGTTTTTAACCATTTGCGGCCGGGTTATCTGGCTGATAGTGAGCGCCCTACGGAGCGGGCAATTTTCCGTTATTTTCGGGACACCGGAACTGATGCTTTAGCTGTACTTTTATTGTCATTAGCTGACCAGCGGGCAACTAAAGGCCGGCTGACTACGGCATTATCGCGCCTCCGACATGAGAAAATGATCAAATTTTTAATCGGCAGGCTTCTTAAGCAAAATGCCGAGAAAAAACCGGCGCGCCTGGTAAACGGCCATCAGATTATGAAAAAGTTTAAATTAAAAGCTTCTCCTTTAATCGGCACCGTACTCGATGAGTTGGAAGAAGCCCAGGCAATCGGTAAAATAAAAAATAAAAAAGAGGCTTTCGCTTTGGCAGCAAAAATTATTAAGAAAGAGAAATGAAAAAATTTCTTATAATTGTCCTGATTTTTCTTTTAATCTTAACCGGAATCACCATTTACCTGAACCAGGTAATCCTGCCCCAAAAAATCAAATCCATTATTATCGAAAGTTTGGAAAAACAGACCGGAAAAGACGTATCTTTAAAATCCCTGCAATTTAACCTGTTTAAAGGGCTCATCCTTCGCGACCTGGTTATGACCGATAACCAAAATGTAATTTTAAGCACTCGCCAGGTAAACTGCAGTATTTTTATCTGGCCGATTTTTAAAAAACAGATAATCATTCCTAGTATCACCTTTAAAACACCCTATATTTATTTAGAGCGCAAGGAGGACAATACTTTTAACCTGGAGGGACTGTTTACGGCCCAGAAGCCTCCCGAGAAAAAATCGGATTTTTCTGTTGTCGTATTGAAAGTAAATATAGAAAACGGCGAGGTGGTTTTTCAGGACAATACCCTCAATTTAAAATTAAGGAAAGAAATAAAAAATATCAAGCTTGGCCTGCATTTGAGTCTGCCGGCAAGCGTCAAGTTTAATTTTAAGGGAGAAATTCCCAGTAGCCTGTTGGCTACTTTGGTTTCTACCGGAGAATATAAAATTCTTTCTAAGGAGCTGATTTGTGATTTTGAAGTCAATAATTTACCGATCCAGGATTTTAAAGCTTATTATGGCGATTTAGGCGGCCTGGCCTCCGGCCCAGTTTACCTCTACGGTCATATTAACTTAAAAGATAAACTGCTTAAATCCGAAATTAAGCTAAGAAGTGAAAATTTAATCCTGGAAAAAGACAAATTAAGCGCTAAATTAACTCTTAATTTTGAAGCCAATGCCGATTATGAGGTTGAATCTAAAAAACTAAGCTTTAAAGGTGCGTGCGATATCTTACATGCCGATATTTTAGGGGTGCCGACTTTAGGCGATGTAAAAAACCTGCGGGGTAAGTTTGCATTTAACCAGAAGTCTTTAGTTTCCGACAGCCTAAAAGCTGAATTACTAGGAAAGCAGTTTGAGGTGACCCTGGGGATTAAAGATTTTAAAACTCCGGTTTTAAGTATTGAGACCGGCCTGGAGTTAAATTCTTTGCCGAACATTTTAAAAGAAAAGTTTAATTTTAATTATATCAACTCAGCCAGCGGCAAGGCAGTTTTAAATATAAAAGCCCGGCCGGATAAAACAGGAGCATGGTCTTTTCAGGGAAGCATGGACATAATAGGGGCTAACCTGAAAATAGAAAAGCAGGATTTTCCGGTTGAAAATATTTATGGAAAATTAGGATTTAGCCAGAATGGCCTTAATTGGGAAGAAGCTAAATTTAGATTCCGGGGAGTTGATTATGAATCAGGCGGTTCTTTAGTTGATTTTAATGCGGCGGATATAAAACTGACCCTGGACTCTAGCGAACTCTCAATAACCTCCAATTTTAAATTGACTGGTAAAAAGATAAAGATCGACCAGTTTAAGGGAAAATATCTTTCTTCTCCATTCTCGGCCCAGGGTGAAATAGACAATACCGATCCTTCGAAAGTGATGGCCGATTTAAAAGGCAAGTTAACTATCGAAATCAGCAATTTATCCAAGTTATTTGATAAAAAATATCCGTTTTTAAATGAGATGAAATTATCGGGCAGCTTAGAAAGCGATTTTAGTTTAACCGGGAATTTAAACGATTTTAAAAATTGTTATTTAAAGTCGCACATCCGAAGCGATAAGCTGTCTTTTTATGGTTTAAATACGCAAGGAGCATCTTTGGATTTTTTCCAGGACCAAAGAATAGCTAAAGTATCGAAGCTGAAGCTGGGTTTTTACGATGGGACTATCGAAGGCAGCGGCTCGATGGATCTGGATAACCCTAAGTTTTTATATCATGCGGCATTAAAGGCAGACGGCGTAAAGCTGGAAAAACTTAAAAATGATACCAAGGCCAAGAATAAAAATATATCCGGGACGTTTAGCGGTAATCTTAAAATTAGCGGCGAACCGGCTGATTTAGGCAAGCTATCCGGCTCAGGCCGATTTACGGTCATAGAAGGAAAACTTTGGGAATTAAATTTGTTGGAAGGAGTAGGCAAACTGATTTTTGCCAAAGACATGAGAAATATCAATATTTCTGAATGCAGCGCTGACTTTCAGATAAAAGATAAATATATTTTTACGGACAGCTTAAAATTAAAAAGCAATGTTGCCGATTTAGCCGGGCCGATTAAGTTAGGGTTTGACCAATCGATTGAAGGAAGTCTGGATATTGACATTATCAGCGATATGGTGCCTGTAAGCGGAACATTAAAAGATTTTACTACTGCTGTTGCCGGCCAAGGGGGAAAGTTCGGTACAATTAAATTAAGCGGGACAATCAAAGAACCCAGGCATAGTTTTAAGCCTGCAGTCGGCAATTTGATTAAGGGCTTGACTGATGTTTTCTTTGGCAAACCAGATCAATAAGAGGAGAGAAGATGTCCGATAAAAAAATATTTTTGGCAGAAAAAGATATTCCCAGGCAGTGGTATAATTTAGCCGCCGACCTGCCCAGCCCGATGCAGCCTCCGCTTGGGCCGGACGGAAATCCGATTAAGCCTGAAATGCTGGCCAAAGTTTTTCCGATGAATATCATCGAGCAGGAGGTTTCAACTCAGCGTTGGATAGATATTCCTGAAGAGATCCTAGAAATCCTTACTTTATGGCGCCCGGCACCCTTACGCCGGGCGTTTTTTTTAGAAAAATATTTAAAAACCCCTGCCCGGATCTATTATAAGGATGAAAGTACTAGCCCCGCCGGAAGCCATAAGCCAAATACCGCCGTAGCCCAGGCCTGGTATAACAAAAAATTTGGAATAAAAAGATTAACTACAGAGACCGGCGCAGGCCAATGGGGATGCGCTTTAGCTTTTGCCTGTAATTTAATCGGATTAAAATGTAAAGTTTACATGGTGCGGATCAGCTTTGATCAGAAACCGTTGCGTAAAATAATGATGCAAACCTGGGGCTCAGAATGCGTTGCCAGTCCGAGCAATGAAACGCACTCGGGGCGGCAAATTTTAAAAGAGATGCCGCATACTCCGGGAAGTTTAGGCATAGCCATAAGCGAAGCGGTAGAGGACGCAGTTTCGGATAAAAGCGGAAACTCGCGTTATTCCCTGGGAAGTGTATTGAACCATGTTTTACTTCATCAGACTATAATCGGCCTGGAAGCAAAAAAACAGTTAAAAATAGCCGGTGAGGAAAAACCGGACGTGGTTATCGGTTGCGTAGGCGGGGGGAGCAATTTTGCCGGCATTGCCTTTCCTTTTGTCTGTGATAAGATCCACGGTGAGGATATCGAAATAATCCCGGTTGAGCCGACGGCTTGCCCGACTTTAACTAAAGGGCCGTTTACTTATGATTTCGGAGATACCGCGGGGTTAACCCCGCTTCTTCCGATGTTTACTTTGGGCCACGGATTTGTGCCTGAACCTATTCATGCCGGAGGGCTTCGTTACCACGGAATGGCGCCATTGGTCAGTCAGGCGGCAGTCGAAGGATTAATCAGCCCGAGAGCATATGATCAGATTAAATGTTATGAGGCAGCCATGCTTTGGGCAAGAACAGAAGGAACGATTTGCGCGCCTGAAACCAGCCATGCCATTGCCTGTACGATAGACGAAGCTAAAAAGTGCGCCAAAGAAGGCAAAGAGAAAGTTATTTTATTCTGCTATAGCGGTCATGGCCTAATGGATTTAGCCGGATATGATAAATTCCTAACCGGAAAACTTACTGCTTATTCAATGCCCAAGCACAAAATAGAAGAATCTTTGTGTAAATTAAAAAAATTTCCTAAAGCTAAAAAAGTCAAAACCGGCAAATGGTAATAAAAGTTGCGTTAGTAATTTTATTTTTATTTAGTTTTAGCTTTTTAGCCTATGCCGATACCATCTATCTTAAAAACGGCCGGGCGATAGAAGGGATAATCAGCAAAGAAACAGAAAGTGGCATTAGTTTAGATATAGGTTCAGGAGTATTAAAATTTTATAAAGACCAAATAGAGAATATTGAAAGGTCTTCTTCTGAAGGCGCCCGGCTAATCAGGCAGAAATGGTCTAATCGCCAGGCAGCCGATCAAGCCAGGGCATTGGAAATTTTAGAAAAAGCTGACCATGAACCAAAATTGGTGGCTATAAACGAACAAAGCGGGCACTTAATCGTAGAAACTTTATTAAATAAAAAGGTTAAGGTCAAGCTGATGTTAGATACCGGGGCATCTTTAATCGTTTTATCCAATCGGGCTGCTTCCGGGTTAAGGATACCTGTTTCCAATGACCCGCGGGATTATTTATTTTTGGTGATGGCCGATGGCCGGAAGGTGGGAGCTCGCAGGGTTATTCTAGACAGCGTAAATGTCCAGGGTTCGGAGTTAAGAAGAGTAGAGGCGGCAGTTTTGCTTAAAGAGGAAAGTAATCTGCTTAGCGCTGACGGCCTTTTGGGGATGTCATTTTTAAAAAAATTTTCCTTTAAGATTGACCGGAAAAATAATAAACTGGTGTTAGAAAAGATATAGCTGTAAAATAAGGAGATACAAATGAAAGCCTATACCGAAGAATTATTTTTTAATACTAAAAACCGCCAGGATTTTATTAATATTACTGAACAGGTAGAAGGGGTCTTGGCAAAAAGCGCAATTAAAGAAGGGCTTTGTCTGGTTAATCCTATGCATATTACAGCCAGCGTATTTATCAATGATGATGAGGGTGGATTGCACCGTGATTTTTCCGCCTGGCTTGAAAAGTTAGCTCCTTATGGCCGAGAAAAATATCAACATAACTTGACCGGTGAGGATAACGCTGATGCCCATTTAAAACGCACAATTATGGGTAGAGAAGTAGTTGTAGCTGTAACTAAAGGTAAATTACACTTTGGGCCATGGGAGCAGATTTTTTACGGAGAGTTCGACGGCCAGAGAAAAAAGCGTGTTCTGGTCAAAATAATCGGAGAATAGACTAATGCGAAAGATATTCGTGCTCAAGCTGATTACCTTTTTAGCTGCTTTTCTTTTGTTTCAAATCGAATTGATTATTTCAAAACGGATTCTTCCTGATTTCGGAGGCACCTATCTTGTTTGGGGCTCGTGTATTGTCTTTTTCCAGGCCGTATTATTACTTGGTTATTTTGCTTCTTATGTAATCCTTAAAAAAATGGGTATTCGGAAGTTTCTTCCCTATTATTTGGGGTTATTTCTTCTGCCTTTATTATTCTTCCCCGGAAGAAGTTTTCCGGCCATTAATCCTGCCAATTTAAGCCTTCCGCTGGTATTAAACGTTTTTGTTAATTTGATCTGGACCATCGGGCCGGTGTTTTTTGTCCTGTCTACCGCTAGCGTCGTATTGCAGGCTTGGCTGGCTGATTCGGATTTAAAAGAAAAGTCTAATCCCTATACTCTTTATGCAGTTTCTAACCTCGGTTCTTTTGCCGGTTTAATTACCTATCCTTTTTTCTTCGAAGCAGTTTTAGACCTTAATCAGCAATTTTTATTTTGGCGGGTGCTTTATTTTGCATTATTGGCATTAGTTGCTTATTCGGTTTTTAAAGTAAAAGTTTACACCCCTGAATTTAAAGTAACCAAAATTTGGAATATGGGAGGTGTATTGCGCAAGGATATTGTGCGTTGGCTGCTTTATAGTGCCGCTCCTGTAATAATGTTTCTGGCAGTGACTAATATCCTGACCTATGAAGTTGCCCCGATCCCTTTATTGTGGGTAGTTCCGCTGTGTATTTATCTTTTGACCTTCGTTCTAAATTTTAAACAAAGGCCCTGGGCGCCTGTATGGGTTAGCGAAAAATTTCATTTAACCTTCGGCTGGGGTTTACTTTGGTTCTTTATAATTATCGGAGGATATTTTCCTTTCTTAATTGAGGCGGTAGCCCTACTGGTAATTTTATTCAATATATGTATGTTTTGCCAGTATCAGTTGCATAAAACAAAACCCTCTGACCTTAATCACCTGCCTTTATTTTATCTTATTATTGCTGTGGGCGGTTTCCTGGGCGGTTTTCTTACCACCTGGATTATGCCGGTTGTGTCAGTAACAATCGGCGAATACCTGTTGGGCCTGTCTTTGATTGCTCTGGCTTTATCAATCGGGATCAAGCCTGAACTAATGGGCTGGAAAAATATATTTTTCATAGCTTATGTTGCCATAGCTTTGGCTATTTGGCCGGCAATATTCAGGCACTATAATATCTTTGGGTTTATCGCAATTTTTTACGTTTTCAAAGTTTGCTATAGATACCTTTTTAAAAATCCGCGCGCTCTTTTTTTCAGTACGCTGATGATTATATTAATTACCCCGGTCGCATATTCAATATGGGCTAAAACCAATGATATCTACCAGCACCGCAACTATTATGGTCTGTACAGAGTTTATTCAGACGCGGGGGAGCTTATTTTGGTAAATGGGACCACTATTCATGGAGTTCAATATCAAGATAAAGCAAAACAGGGCGAGCCTCTGGCTTATTACCACAAATTAACTCCTATAGGGGAGTTTTTAGACTCGAAGGAAGCTGTTAAAATTAAGAATATCGCCATCATCGGTTTAGGTTCAGGCGGATTGGCAGGTTATTCCCAACCCGGCCAGGAGATCGATTATTTTGAGATCGATCCCGATGTGTATTATATTGCTAAAGATATCTTTACTTTTGTTAAAAATGCCAAAGGTAGAGTCAACTTTATTACCGGAGACGCCAGGCTTACCATCAAGAAAACGCCGGAAAAGCGCTATGATGTTATAATTATAGATGCTTTTAGCGGAGACGCTATCCCTGTACATCTGTTGACTGTCGAGGCGATCAAGGAGTACCGCAGACACCTGACGGATAAGGGAGTGCTTTTATTCCACATCTCTAACCGCTATCTAAACTTTGTCCCGGTTTTGTTAAGTAATGCCAATAATCTTAGTGCTTACGCCAATTGGAAAAAGAATGATGGAAACGTAAAAATTGACCTTTTTGCCACGTCATGGTTTGCTTTGACTTGGGATATCGGGACATTTAACCATCTGACTAAGGATTTAGGATGGGCGATGTATATCCATGGCAAGAAAAATAAACTTATGCGCCCCTGGACGGACAAATATTCGAATATGATGTTGATTGTGGACTATATGGATTCTTTATATACCATTAAAAATTTCAGGCCCTTCAGATGGTAGGAATTTCAATGAAGTTAAAAGACAGCGAAATAAAGGTAGTGATGGGAGATATCACCGAGATACGCAGCGATGCTATCGTTAATGCCGCCAATAATAA
>JAQTTI010000011.1 GCA_028710845.1 Candidatus Omnitrophota bacterium
TATTGTAATTGGGATAAAATTAGGAGGCATAAGGGAGCTTTATAATGCTGCTAGAATCGTTTGGTCGGCCATTTTTGACTGTAGTAATCCTTATTTATGGGCTATGCTGTATAATTAGTATGCTTTTTGCATTTTTCTTTGAAAGATACGAGCAGATAGAAGAAAAATTAAATTTAAATTTATTCATTGCTCCTGTTGTTACCACCCTGGATATTCATATCAATTCCATAGATAGTTGGGCTAAGCAACATAACAAAGTTGTAGGGGTTACCCTTGGCGTATTTTCTATATTTATTGTCGCCTCTTTAACCTCTGTACTTATATCCTAAAGAGTATTTTACAAAAGCGGTTGGCTAACCAATTTTTAATAGGCTAAAATGAAAATAAAAACCAGAGATTGGTGTATATTTACTACTTTAGCCGTTCTACTTTTATTCTTTTGGTATAAATTAGAATATCCGCGTTTTGCCTTCGTAAACTTATCAATTAATAAACAACAAGCAATAACTAAATCGTCAGAATATCTTCAATCTAAGGGGATAGAGGTAAAAAATTATTCCCGGGCGATTATTTTTGATGAAGATGAAGGTTTTAACCGTTATTTTCAGCATGCCGCCGGCCTGAAAGCAGAGGAAGAGTTTATCGAAAAACATAACTTTGATCTGTTCCGTTGGATGGTCCGCTTTTTTAAGGAATCGCAGAAAGAGGAGTATTACGTTTATGTCAGCCCCAGAACAGGCGAAGTTATCCGTTTCTTCCATTTAATAGAGGATATCGAGCCGAGGATTGATCTAGGTAAAGATAACGCTAGGTTTAAGGCGGAAGCCTTCCTGCGGGAAACCTTTAACGCAGATTTAAGTAATTATGATTTTCACGAAGAAAAAGCCAAGCGGTATGAAAAGAGGACAGATTATGTCTTTTCCTGGGAGGAGAAAGGTGTTTATATCCCCTGGAAAGAAAACCAGGGAGGAGCTAAATTACTGACTGAGGTCACCGTTTCAGGAAATGAGGTCAGGGAGTTTAATAAACATAGGTTCGATTTACCCGAAAAATTCTCCCGGTACGTTGAAAAACAATTTATTTTAGGAGAATACCTCTTCAGTATTTTTTATATTATTCTTTTTGCGATGCTCATATTCTCGGTCAATATTGTTTTAAAGAAAAGGCAGGAGGTTATCCCGCGCCTGACTAAAAAATGGTTTTATTATGTAGCGGCCTTTTTATTTGTTATTAACAGCGCAGAGTTGCTTAATAGTCTGCAGATTATTTTTATGGATTATCCTACCAGCGCCCGGATGAGCTCGTTTCTGGGCCTTGTTTTTAGCAAATGGTTATTTAATACGGGATTTTTAATTATTGGCTTTATAATGCCCGGCATCGCCGGTGAAACGCTATCCCATGAAGTATTTTCAAAAAATAAATACAGCTCGTTTTTTACTTATATCCAGTCAGGTTTTTTAAACCGGGGCTTAACCCGTTCAATAATACTGGGTTACTTGATCTGCGCCATCATGATGGGGGTCCAGGCTATAGCATTTTATTATGGGCAGAAATTTTTGGGCGTTTGGAGAGAATGGAGCACGATGACTTATTTCTCATCCGGATATATTCCTTTGTTGACGGCATTCGTTATCGGAGCCGGAGCCAGCCTTAATGAAGAGATTAATTTCAGGCTGTTCGGAATAAGTTTTGCTAAAAAATACCTGCGCAGTTCGTTTCTGGCAGTTTTATTGGCCAGTGTCATTTGGGGGATGGGCCATACCTTATATGCGATATTTCCGGTGTGGTTTCGTATAATCGAAGTCAGTCTGATCGGTCTACTTTACGGATTTATACTGATACGTTTTGGAATTATACCTTTGATCGTCGCCCACTATTTATTCGATGTATTTTGGTGTAGTGCCGCTTATCTTTTGGGAAAGAGCAGTCCATATTTATTCTATTCATCCGTCGGTCTTCTGGGTATTCCTTTGCTTTTGGCTGTTTTAGCATTTTTTCTAAATCTGCCTGAAAGGGATAAACCGATGGCTGTAGTTCTTGATAGGATAGAAAAATATAATCAAAAGGTTTTGGTTGCTTTTGTTTTGGCCAAAAAATTAGAGGGATCTTCCATCGAATCGATTAAAACAGAGCTTATAAGGCATAACTGGGACCATCTCCTGGTTGACCTGGCCATTAAAGAAGTTTTTAATCCGGATCCGTAATATTTTCCTTGCATTTTAGGGTTCTTTATAATATCATAAAAAAACAAGGGGAGGGTTAATGCGGAAATATTTAATTTACCTAAAATATTCCAGCGTAGTGATTAAGGTCGCTGCCTGGTTCTTTTTATTTTTAGGCATTATTGGTTCGGTCCCCTTGTTTTTAGGAAAGGTCGCGGGTAGTTCGCGCTGGGCAGGACCGGTATTTTTAATATTTTATTCTTTTTTGTTTATGTTTTTTTTCACGGTCGCCAAGATTTGCGACATTTTGTTACAAATAATAAACGAAAATAAAGGCCAGTCTTGAAATTTCGACTAAGGAGGTAGAGTGAAAAATAAGATCATTTTATTTGCTTCTTTTATTTTGGTTTCTGCCGGGATTTTGGGTTGCGATAAATTTCTTCCTTCTACCGGTAAAAAAAGAGTAGAGGTAAGATCTATGCAGGCCGTAGAAATCCAGCCAAAAGGCCCTATTGTCGCTAAGGTAAATAATATTTCCGTAGGACTTGATGACCTGAATGAAGAGATAGAACTCTATAATGCGAATGTACCCGCCGAAAGGCCGGAGCAAAAAATTACCACCAGGGACCAAAAGATAAATTACTTAAAAAATGAGGTTGTCCGCAGGGCTTTGCTTTACCAGGACGCTTTAGACAAGGGATTGGACCGTACCGACGAGGTCAGGCAGATAATGGAAAAAAATAAGCGTGACCTTATGGTCCTGCAAAACATAAAGAATATCACCAAAGGCATTACAGTCAGCTCTAAGGATGTCGAGGATTATTATAATACTTATAAAGAGCAGCTTAAAGAGCCGGAGGAGCGCCAAATTCTTGAAATCGTCGTTAATAGCGAACAGGAAGCCAGGGATATATTGATCCAGCTTTTACAGGGCGCAGATTTTGCGACGCTGGCTCGTAATAGTTCGAAAGCAGCCAGCGGAAAAGAAGGCGGAAATCTGGGTTTTATCCAGAAAGGGAAAAAATCTGCCCAGTTTGACGCTGCGGCTTTTTCCGATAGTTTAGAAATAGGCAAAATCAGCAGTATATTTAAAACTCCGGATGGCTATAGTATAGTTAAATTGGAAGCTAAGCGGGGAGGAAAGCAAAAGCCCTTAAGCGAAATGTGGGATGATATTAACCGCGGCCTGGTTTTTTTAAAGCAGCAGCAGGCGCTCGAGGAATTGATCGGCAAACTTTCTCGCGATGCTAATATCGAAATCATTGACGGGGAGATAAAATAATGGCTATCGACAGGCAGAAACTAATTTTAATAAGCGGGGTATTCCTAGGGGTTATGGCAATTTTCATGACCAAGATGTACCTTGACCAGCAAAAAAAAATTGTGGCCGAAAAAGCTAAGGCAGCTTTGGCAAATTATCAGTCTAACCAGACCTCTGTTTTAGTTGCCAAAAGGGATATAGCTCCAGGGTCGATTATCTCAAGCGATATGTTTGAAACATCGATCGTACCGAATAAGTTCGTTCAACCACAGGCAGTTACTTCTTTGGACAGGATTTACGGAATGCTTACTGTTGCTTCTATCGGTAAAGGCGAACAGATTACTCTTTCAAAACTGGTCAGTGATAAAAGCGCAGGCAGAAGAGACCTTGCCGGCGTTACTCCGTCCGGTAAAAGAGCAATAACTATTATTGCTGATAATCTGTCTTCTTTGTCGGGGATGGTCCAGCCGGGTAACTATGTGGATGTGCTGGCTGTAGTCCAGATTCCCGTACAGGGCCGTGATGGAAAACCTGTCAACCAAACAGCTATTGTGCCTTTATTCCAGAATGTTTTAGTTCTGGCCGTCGGACAAAATACAGGCGGGCCAGCCGGCCCGAGTGGAAGGTATGCCGAATCCGCTCCTCCTGCAAAAGACAATAATCTGATCACCTTATCATTAAGCCCCAAAGAAGCCCATTTAATTGCTTTTGTTCAGGAGCAGGGCAGGATGCGTTTAGTCATGCGTTCTCCGGCCGATGCAAAAGTAGAGCCAACGATGCCGGTTAGTTGGGATAGTTTGTTTCAATATATTTCGCCTCCGAAACAAGATAATCAAGAGATAAGGCCGCCGATAGATACGACGGAGTATGTGGAAGTCTTGCGCGGGTTAAATAAAGCAAAAGTTCCTATATCAAAATAATAAACTCAAAAAGGCTAAAATTATTAAAGCCTTAAGCCTAAGGAGAAAAATGAGAAAGTTATTTTTTGGCTTATTATGTATTGTAACTCTTATAACCTTCTTGCCTTTTAATAGTCTTTGTTTTGATGAAGTCGTCGAAGAGATGAAGCTTTATGTCGGGCAGCCCCAGACTATTTCGATAAATTCTCCGAAAAGGATAGCCGTCGGTAATCCTCAGGTTGCCGATGTCGTCAATATTACCAAGAAGGAACTGACTATTGATCCTAAGGCAGCAGGAAGTACGACTCTGATTGTCTGGGATAATTTCGGCGAACAGTCTTACCGTTTGAATATTTTTACTGAGGATATGAGTATAATCAAGCGCCGGGTTGATAATATCCTTTCGAAAATGAATGTCCCGGAGGTTTACGCCAAAGCCGAGGATGAAGAAGCTAAAGTACTTCTTTTGGGTAGCGTAAAGGATGCCAAAGATAAAGCCAGGATTATGTTGGCTTTAGACCAGCTAAAAGGGAAAATAATAGATTTGATGACGGTAAGAGAAGAAGAGGCGGTCATTGAGATAGACGTCCAAATAATCGAACTTAACAAGGGGTCTCAGGATGCGCTTGGATTTACCTGGCCGGGGTCGATGTCCTTGACCGAAGTAGGGTCTCCCGGAATTTCCGCAGCCGGCGCAAAATGGGGCAGCCTTTTTAAAGTGGCTAGGGAAACCCGGGATGCCTTTACATTAAAATTAGACGCTTTAATACAGGAAGGAAGCGCCCGCATACTTTCCAGGCCCAGGCTTTCTTGTCAGAGCGGCAAAGAGGCAAAATTGGTTGTCGGAGGCGAAGTGCCCGTCTTGAGCGGAACAGCAACACCAAGTACGACCGGAACAGGGACAGCAGCAACCTCCAACGGCTCAGTAGAATATAAAGAATACGGCATAATTCTGAATGTTAAGCCCCTGCTTGAAGACAGCGGCCGCATCCATCTTGGGCTTGATGTAACAGTAAGTGAAGTGGGAGATCAGGTAGAAACTGATTATGCCCTGGCCTATAAAATGACTAAGCGCACCGCAACAACCGAGCTTTTCTTGGATAATGGCCAGACCATGGCCATAGGTGGTTTAATTAAACAGAAAAAATCCGAAGACATAAGAAGAGTGCCTTGGCTTTCGGATATTCCTGTTATAGGCAGTTTATTCAAGCAGAGGACTAAGAAGTCGGGATGGGATTCTGATGTTAGCGAGATTACTGACGTCGAGCTTTTTATTACTTTGACTCCCCGTGTAGTAAGTGAAGTTAAACCCCAGGAAGAAGTAAGAACCCAGGTGATTAAACTTCCTTCGATTAATGATGATCGCATAAAAGATCCGGTTGTTAAATATTCAAAGTTGGTGCAAAAAAGAGTTTTAAGTGCAATTACTTATCCTACTAAAGCCAAAGAAGCCGGTTTCCAGGGAACAGTTATGCTCAACCTTAAACTTTCCCCGCAAGGAGAACTTTTAGAATCTACAGTTAAGGAAAGTTCAGGTTACCGGATACTTGATGACGCTGCGATTCAGAGAGCCCAAGACACAGCTCCCTATCCGCCTTTTCCTCCGGAAATAAAGGAGAAAGAGGTCTGGGTGGACATTCCTATAACTTATCAATTGGAATAAAATGGCCAAAATAATAGTAATATTCAGCACAAAAGGCGGTGTAGGTAAGACCCTAATCGCTACTAATTTGGGAGTATCTTTGACCAGGGAGGGCAAGCGTGTTTGCCTGGTCGATTTGGATACTCAAGTGGTAGGCGATATGGCTCACATGCTAGGGCTTAGCCCGGAAAAATGTATGGCGGACTTAATGTCCTTTATGATGAAACAGCCCCAGCTGACTAAGAAGCAGGATTTTATCATTAAAACAAAATTTGATAATGTCGATTTTATCGCCGGAGTCCTTAAACCCCAGCAAGCAGGTTATCTTTACCCGGAAAAACTTCCTGAAGTATTTTCTATTTTAGATAAAGATTATGATTATATCGTCGTAGATGCCGGTAAAAATTTTAGCGATATTTTTTTGGTCGCTTTAAGCCAGGCAAATCTTATCCTGCTTATTGCCACGCCTGATGTGCTTTCGGTTTATCAGACCAAGTGGGCGTTGGATACATTATTATTCCTCCATTTTCCTTTGAATATGATAAAGCTTGTGCTTAACAGAGCGGAATCTTTATCGAGTATAAGTTGGCAGGAAATCCGGGTTAACTTGCCGATTGACATAATCTCTAAAGTTCCGTCGGAAGGCCGGCTGGTCAATCAAGCGGTAAATTTAGGCGTGCCCCTGGTTATTAATTCACCTCGTTCCAGGATTGCTTCGGTGCTGCAGGAACTGGCCGCTGTTTTAATCGAAGGCAAAGCCCTTTATATGGACCGCAAGAATATCGACCAAATAAAACTCAAAGAGTTGATTCCGGATAAAAGCGGCCAATTCTGGGAGTCGCAAAACCTGAAAGAGTCTGTGCTTGAGCCGGATAGCTCGGAAGACAAAGATGAAATTTTAATCCTTAAAAAAAGAATACACGGCCGGCTTTTAGACAGCATGAATATTAAAAAGCTGGATCTAAGGATCTTTAGCGACCGTAAAAAAGCCAGGGATTTAAAAGAAAGAGCGGGTGTTATTGTCAGCAATCTTTTAGTCGAGGAAGCAGGAAGTTTTATTCCTTCACAGGAAATCAGGAAAAAATTAATCAAAGAGATCCTTGATGAAGCTTTGGGCCTGGGGCCCTTGGAAGACCTGCTTGCCGACCCCGATATAACCGACATCATGGTTAA
Source organism: Candidatus Omnitrophota bacterium (assembly GCA_028710845.1). GTDB lineage: Bacteria > Omnitrophota > Gorgyraeia > Gygaellales > Profunditerraquicolaceae > UBA6249. The sequence goes on from JAQTTI010000011.1 coordinate 7,138, forward strand.
TAACAAAGATGAAATCTACGTCGAGCGTTTCGGTCTGATCGAACTTACCAGTAAAAAATTTATTTCTAACGACCAGGTCAGGACAATCATCGAGCGTATCATTGCTCCTATCGGAAGAAGGATAGACGAGTCTGTGCCGATGGTAGACGCCCGCCTTGTAGACGGCTCCCGGGTTAATGCAATCATTTCTCCGCTTTCTTTAACCGGGCCGACATTAACGATCAGAAAGTTCCGTAAAGAAAGGTATAAAACAATCGACCTGCTTAATTTAGGGGCGCTTACCCAGGGAATGGCGGATTTTATCAGGGCTTGTGTTTTATGCCGAAAAAATATGATTGTTTCAGGCGGTACGGGTTCCGGAAAAACTACGATGTTAAATGCTCTTTCAGAATATATCCCCGAGGGAGAAAGGATTATAACCTTAGAGGATGCCGCAGAATTGAAACTAAACCAAAGGCATTGGATAAGGCTTGAATCCCGCCCGCCAAACATAGAAGGTAAAGGCGGGATGGCAATCAGGGACCTTTTCCGCAATACCTTACGTATGCGGCCGGATAGGATTATCGTCGGCGAATGCCGCGGCACAGAATCACTGGATATGCTTCAAGCCATGAATACCGGCCATGATGGTTCGATGACAACGGTCCATGCTAACTCGACTTTGGATGTTTTATCCCGTCTTGATTCAATGATTCTTATGTCCGGTATAGAGCTTCCGACTAGGGCTATTCGGGAGATGGTTGCTTCGGCTGTTGATATTATCGTGCATACCGCCAGGCTTTCCGACGGATCCCGGAAAATTATGGCCATTGCAGAAGTAGCCGGGATGAGGGATGAAATGCACATAGATATAAATGAAATATTTATTTATAAACAGACCGGAGTAGATGCGAAAGGTAAGATTATAGGACATTTCACTGCTACCGGCTATAAGCCTAGCTTTTTGGAAGAAATCCGTGTGCGTGGTATATCCCTGTCAGATGAAATTTTTATTCCTTCCAAACAGTAATAATCTATGCGGTTAATCAATAAAACAAAAAATTCGATTTTGGCGGAAGATGTCTTTATAGCTAATACATTGTTTTCTAGGATCAAAGGGCTTTTAGGAAAGAGCAGCTTACTGCCTAAACAGGGGATAATACTTGAGCCTTGTAATTCTATTCATACGTTCTTTATGCGTTTTTCTATTGATGTAATCTTTGTAGACAGAAGTAATAAAATTATTAAAACATTGCCCAGATTTATTCCTAACCGGATCAGCCCCATATATTGGCATTCCCAAAAAGTAGTCGAATTGCCCGCCGGAACATTAGATGCCTCTAATACTCAGATTCTAGATCAACTCGAATTGTCAGATTAAATTTGTAATTTTGTCCAATCTGGGCTTGACAAAATCAGTGAAAAGCGTTATATTTGTAGCAAGAAATGTCCAATCTGGAGGATTCATGGGCGTTATCCATAAACTCAAACCCGAAGTAACAAAATTCATTATTGAAAACAAGCAAAAAGACCCTTCTTTAAGTTGCCGTGCTCTGACTCAATTAGTTTTCGATAATCTTAAGGTAAAAGTTTCAAAATCAAGCATAAATGCGATCTTTAAGGAAAATAACTTAAGCTTGCCGATCGGAAGAAGGCAAAAGGTTAAAAAGCGAAAGTTTAACATGCCCTTGCTTCCGGTTATTGAAGGCACAAAATCAATTACTGTAGTCCCTGAGAGTGAAAAAGGAGAGAAGCCGATTAATACTGACGGAAATGTCGATAAGCGGATTAAAGAAGCAGAAGAATGGGCGATGAAATTGCAGCAGGAAGACAGGCAAAGATCGGAAGATAGGCTAAATCTGGAAAAACAAAAATCCGAGAATGACAGTAAGCTAAAAGATGAAGCAGCTGATTTAAGGTTTCTTATGGAAGAAGCTGCTAAATTAAATGCTCAAAAAGATTTGGAGAGAGTTGAAGAAACTAAAAGGCTTGAGCAGGAAAGACTGGCTAAGGAAGCAGAAGAAATAAAGCAAACGCAGGAGACAGCTCGCCAAGCCGAAGAAGAAAGATTAGCCAAGATCGACGAGGAAAAAAGAATAGCCGAGGCAAAAAGGCTTGAAGAGCAGACAGCCCGCAAAGCTGAAGAAGAAAGGCTGGCCAAAATTGCTGAAGCTGAAGCGCAGGCAAAAAAGGCCAAAGAAGAGAAATCTGCCGAGGAAGCGGCTTTAAAAGCCGAACAGGAAAGATTAGCCGAAATCGCCGAGTCAGAAGCTAAAAGAGCAGAAGTTGAAGCAGGAAGAAAAGAAAAAGCCGAAGTTGATCCAGAAACAAAAAGACTCGAAGAAGAGAAATCCGCCGAGGAAGCTGCCTTAAAAGCTGAAAAGGAAAGGTGGCTTAGGCTGGCCGAAGAAGAGCTTAAATCCAGGCAACAGGCAACTAAAAAAGAGGTGGTTGCAAATGTAGCCCCGGCGGAACCGGTAAAGGCTGTTCAAGGCCAGGTCTCCTCGGGTATAATTCTGCTTAAGGCAATAGATTGTTTAGTTGGAGGCAGCGTACAGCTTAATGATTTAATCTGTAAGGAGCTTGGTCGTGAAACAGTTAGCAACCTTAACCTTACCCAGGCACTTATATTTAAATCCTTATTCGGAATGGAAAATCTCTCTCTTTTCTGGGAACTGGCCCAGGTGCGTTATTCTAAAGAGGAGCTGGATAATTTTTATTCAGAAATACAAAAGAGTGAAAATATAAAATCTACCGCCGTAAGAATTCTGCCAGGAATTTTTAACGAAGCCAGAGGGGTAGGGATGCACTTTCCCGACGGGCATTCAGTTTACCTGGATGGCCAGTTACATTCCACCTGGACGACTCAGAATATCCCTCTTGATTTCTCATCCCCTGTATTTGAATTAAAAAATAATTTGAATAAATGCTTCTTTAAAAAAGAACCGCTGATTTTATTCTGCGCTCCGGGTTATGATATACCGTCGAATGATTTCTTTAACCTTCTTTTAAATTTCAGCTCAACCGGTAAAAATCCCGATAGTTTAAATATTTTCGGCAATAAACTGGAACAGATCGAAACCATACCGTTAAGCAGCACTAATAATTATACTCTTGTGTTTGGGCTCTGGCCGTGGCAATTTACCAGCAGCCGCAAAGTAAAAAGAATCGGCGGATTCGAACTCAAGCGTATCGAAAAAACCGGCCAGGAAGTATATTTGGCTGAGATCGAAATTGAACTCTTGAGGGTATCTTTGAACCAGAGTATAACTTTTAAAGGTTGCGCCGTTAAAGCAAATCCGGATGAAAAAATCCGCCTGGTTATTCTTAACAGCGGCGAAGAGATGAACCTGGTCCAGTTGGCTGAGACTTATCTTGGTTGCTGGCCGAATCTCGACGAGGCCTTTAATGATTTTAGCCGGAAAATCGAGCTTTTTGCATATGTCAGCAATCCCCAAAAGATCCTTTCCAAAGAAAGCTTTGGCCCGCCGATAGAGCCCGGCGAGCTTGAGAAAATTTTCGCAAAATATATCAAAATGCTGGATACCTATCTGCGCTGGCATTTCCTGCCCCAAGGATACTCAGAAAAGGACTTTTCTTATACCAATGAGTGTTTTTACAAGCTTCCGGTAAGTCTTGAGCCGGGGCAAGGGGCAGTCAGGGTTAAGATCGGATCCAACCAGGCGTATCAATACCAAAAAGAGCTGGAATATATGTTGCGGCGTTTAAATGAACGCCGGATAAGTTTTAAGGATGGAAACGCTTTATATTTTGAAAACGTTTCCAAATAGCCAGTAATTAATCTTGATTGTTTTATTTTCCAGTGGTATATTTAGGTAGTTAACATAAAAATTTGGGATTTTTAAAGTTTTTAAGCTGCCCTTAGTCCGTCAAGGGGGCGTGGTTTTTTATTTTTATGGGTTGGCAAAGACCATTCTTGCCATTTTAGGCAATGATTATAAAGGTAAAAGAAAGAAAAGGCCAAAGTTTTATTGAATATGCAATGCTTATGATCGTCGTCGCTGCGGCGTTAATGGCCATGACTGTTTATATTCAGCGGGCGATGTATAATTATATGGGTGGTTAAAAGCAGGAATAAGGAAAAGATGATTTTAAGGGCCCGGAACGGTCAGAGTATTATTGAATACGGAGTGTTGATTATTATTGTTGCTGCTTCGTTGATCGCAATGACTACTTACCTTATGCGGGCCACAAACGCCAGGATCAGGCAAAGCATAAACGAACTGAATTATTATTGTGCTGATTAGCCTAAGAAGGAGGGGAAGATGAAAAAGTTCAGGAAAGGCCAAAGTACATTGGAGTACGTGATTATTTTGGCCGCGGTGGTTGCTGCAATTATTGCAATCGGCGGTATGCTGCAGGATAGGTTAGGCGGCAACGCCGGTGTTTATGACAAGATCAGTACTGGTATGCAGGAAAAGATAAGCGGCGTCGATTTTAATTAGAGGTTTCAGTTAAGCGTAAACTTCTTTCTAGGAGGTGGAAGGATGTTATTAAAAAAAGGACAAAGCACTTTGGAGTACGTGATTATTTTGGCCGCGGTGGTTGGCGCAATTATTTTGGCCTCAGTTTTTGTAAGGAATAATCTTCAGACCGGCTATAACGATTTGACCAACACTGTTCAAACCAGGGCTAATGATATTACCTTTTAATTTTTTGTTTAGTTTTTAAAGTTATAAACAAGGAGGTAGGGGAATGTTAAAGCGACTAAGAAAGAGATTAAGAAGGGCTCAGAGTACGGCAGAATATGCCATTGTAATCGGTTTAGTTATTGCAGCGGCGGTAGCAATGCAGACCTATGTCAAAAGGGGTATTCAGGGTAAAGTCAGGGATGCCACAGATTATACTGATCCTGATGCAGTCGGCAAATTTGGCGTAGGCGGAGCGCTTAAACAATATGAGCCGCAGTATAATATTACGACGGAAGATATGGTGACAACGCAGACCGGGACTGAGGATGAAGAGACTTTTACCGGCGGCGGCGTAAAAAGGGAAATTTTCGGTAAAGAGAAGACGGAAAGAACAGGTACAACTCGAGTTACTGCGCCGACACCATAAGTACTTGTTATTTAAATCAGGGAGGTGGATATGTTACGAGTAAAAAAAGGACAGACTACTCTTGAAGTAGTGGTCTTGGTAGGTTTTGTGGTAGCGGCCTTAATTGCCATGGGTATGTATGTCAGGAGAGGTATCCAGGGCCAATTGCGTGATTCAACCGACCAGGTTGGAGAGCAGTATTCAGCAGGGCAAACCACAGGCGCCTGGACTGTTAAAACCAAGCTCCACCAAAACGTAGACTTAACTACGACAGGACAATCTACAACAGATATAATTGAAAACTGGCAGGAAAAAGAAGGTAATGAAGAAGTTATCTCTTTCGAAGCTGGAGGCGGAATTTAAAGGGAGGGAAAATGATAAAGCTAAATAAAAGAGCTCAAAGTACGGCAGAGTATGCCATTGTGATTGCTTTAGTAATTGCTGCGGCAGTTGCTATGCAAGTCTATGTCAAACGCGGGCTTCAGGCCAAGGTTAAAGGCACTGTTGATTTTAATCCGGACCCCACAGTGTTTAAAGGCAAGCAATATGAGCCTTATTATTCTGAGAGCAATATGGATACGACCAGAGAAGCCAGAGAAATGACTACAACAGACAAAAGTGGTAAAGTGACTAGGAACCTGGAAGATCCGGAGATTATCTCAAGCTGGGGTACTCAAACTACTGTTGCCTTGCCTGAATAAGGTTTAAGCGGTAATAAAGTGATTTTTAAAAATTAGGAGGTGAATATGTTGCGGTTAAAAAAAGGGCAAACTACCCTTGAAGTCGTTATGTTGATAGGTTTTGTAATCGCTGCGTTAATAGCCATGAACACATATATGAAAAGAGGTGTGCAGGGAAGATTGCGCCAATCAGCCGACCAGGTTGGGGAGCAATATGAAGCCGGTAACACTACATCAAAATACCGGACAGTTACCAACCTTGAGCAATCAGAGGCAATTACTGCCGGAGGCGGAAGCTTAACGACTATTAATGAAGGTGAAAATACGAGGACAAAAACATCAACCACAGCTGAAGTAGTGGCTGAATGGTAGAAAAATGAAGTTTAAAAAAGGACAAACAATCCTTGAAATTTGTTTATTGATCGCTTTTGCTGCTGGCGCGGTTGCGGCAATGTTAGTTTATATTGCCCGTTCCTTTCAGGGTAATATACGTGACAAGGCCGATCAAATAAGCGAATGGCAGTATGCGCCGGGGCATACGACGGTAGATAATTGGCAGCGAAAATATTCATCTTCTCAGACTAGTCAGGTAACCGAAACACCGATTCAATATGGTAATTTAAACGAAGTAAATACGGCGCTGGTAAATAAACTCAAGGAAATTGACATTAAGAAAAAGGAAATCGAAGTGCTCAAGGAGCTTTGGGAGACAACTTGCGTTAGTGAATCACAGGTAGGAGCAGCGGCAGTAAGAAAAGGTGATTTCGGCTGGCAGATGCCCGCAGACGGCCTAACCAAGGTCTCTTCAGACCGGGAAAAAGCTTATGACGAGTTATCCAAATTATATAAAGAAGCTGAGGATATAGAAAAAGCCTGGCCTAAACGTAAAGGAAATATAACCGGTGAAACTTCAACCCGCTCTGAGGACAGCGGTTGGTCGAGCGATAATAAAAGAATATATGAAGAAGTGGACAGCTATCGATGAAATTTTTGCGTAAAGGACAAAATTTGGTGGATTTAGCCCTTTTAATCGGTATAGTAGGGCTGGTAATTATAGGGATGGAAACTTATATAAGGCGCGGGCTGCAGGGAAAATTAAGAGATGCAACTGACGCCATAATTTCTAAGGGTCAGGCTGCTTCAGCAGATGAGCCTGATTCAAAAACAGGCCATACTAGGACGCATGCGGAATTTGATTATGAGGAAGGTGCCGGCGGCAGAAAAATTATAAGCGGGACTTCAAATACAACTAGTGACTATAGGTCTACTACGGTCAAATAGAGCATCTTCATATCAAGATGTGATTTGTTTAGAGGGAGATATAATCGATGTTAAGGAATCGCAAAGCCCAGGCAATTCTGGAATTGGCAATATTGGGTTCATTGCTGATTCTGGCTTTCTCTCTGGCGATTACCGAAGGAGAAAGATTCAACCGTCGGCAATCTTATATGCACCAGACCTTCCGTGGGGCTTTAAAAAAAGCCAACAAAGACAACCGCCCGACTACCTGGTCGACAATGGATTTTCGCAGGAGTTCTAATATGATTAATCCTATGGAACTAGGCTCAATGCAGCAATTCCAGGATTCTAACTCTATACTTTGGTCAGACGGCAAAAAAGATAAAGCTACAAATGATTACCCTAAGGCTAAATCCTGGTATCAGTTTAACCGAGACCATTTATATGATGTTACTCAAACTGGTCCGGGACCGGTTAATACAGGAGGTGTATTAAGATTTGTGGTTACGACCGGCCCGGAAAGCACGACCATATTCGACAAGGATGAGTTTGATGGACAAATTCAGACCAGTAAAACGATGAGCGCCGATGATCATGTTCATGCCGAAACCCCGACTGCTTCAGATGACGCTGATTTAAGCGCTGGCGGCTTTTATAGGGGGGGCGGAGGTATAGGAAGGTCTAAGGTGATGCAATAATGAATAAAGGGCAAGCAACACTTGAATTTTCGCTGGTTTTGATTATAACCATGGTATTAATCGGCGGATTTATCGGCATAACCACTTGGGTGGTCGGCCATCTTATTCCCCGTCAGGACCAATATGAATTTGATCGTGTAGGGGCCGGAACTAAAGCAACTGCTGGACTGCCCGAAATAGGTTATCATACTTCGTTATATGCCGATGATCAGGTTTATTATCTTAGAAGATAGGAGATGAATGTTTTTTTCGTTCCGGAACAAGCAACCTATGGGTAAGGGAAAATTATCAGGCCAGATATTTCCTTTTTTACTGGTCGGCATAGTTGGCTTGCTTGCTTTGGGCCTGGCTGTAAGCGGTATATTCGGCGGGGTAAGGGTAAGGACCTGCGCTGCCAACGGGGCTGATGCCGGTTCTTTGGCCACTGCTTCCCGGTTTTGCTATGCCTTTAACGAACTTTGCCTTAGAAATAGAGCAATGCGGGATTATTATAACTTAGACTGGTCACGTTACACAACAATGCATCTGGTCGCAGATGCTTATTTAACCGAAGGAAGGCAGAAAAGCGCCCGGGCACAGGTTTTATTAGAAAGCGCAGTGGGTGATGTTAGAAGGGGAAGCTGGTGTGAGTATTGGGGGCATTTGGAAAATGCCGAAAATAACCTTTATAAACCAGAAGGAGAGACTCTTGATACGGCCTTTGGTCAGACACTTGAGGCAGCCAGGTGTGTAGGCGCATTTAGCATAATGGGCAGATATATGCGGTTTTTTACCAATAATTTTAAGAATAACCAGCAGTCAAATTACTGTCTAGCCAATAGATTTATGGAATCGATTTTTACCACCCAGAGCTCCCTGCAAGACGCCAGGTCTACCGGTCTGACCTATGCTTTTAATAATAGCTGTACTACCGGCGATGCATTTAATACCTGGGTCGCCACCGGCGGATTTAATCCCAACCCTACCTTTGAATGGGGCCCTACCGGTAATGAGTGCGGCGTAACAGTTACCATAAATACACCGATAATAAGGTCATATCAAATAAGGTATGCTACCTGGAACTATCCCCAAAAAAAGACGCTTCAGTCCGAGGGTTTTTCATGTTCTTATACCCACGAGGGGGATGCGACATTAACAATTTCAAGAGCCAGCAAGACAATCAGCTTGGACCCTTTTAATGAAGATGGGGCCTGGGAATTAGTAGGAGTTTATCGGGATCTTTCTAACGCGTTATATAATGCCAGGAACTGGGCTAATCATATCCGGGGGCAAACAGTGGGGGCATCGCATCATACGGAAGGCTGCGATGATATACCTCCTAACTGCCATGAAGTTTGTAATAGCGAGCCTTGGGGCCACAGAGAAAGCTCAGTGGATTCATTAAATGGATTTGTAAATTGCCTTCTTAGTGCATTAAGAAGGCTTAACGAAGATCATGACGGAATCCTGTCAATGATAAATATTCAGCAAAACAATACTCAAATTTATCAGAATGTCTGGCCGCCAACTCCTCCTAATGGTCCGTTTTTCGCCAGCCTTACCTGCGATGATGTAAAGGTCGCTTCTGCTAATGCCATTGCCAGTGATGACGATATGGGGGATCCGCTTGAAAAGAATACCCCGGGTTTAATGATTTATATAATTGATGATGTTTTTCTTACCCCGCCTCCCTGGCGTACTGATTGTACGGTAGATTTGTGGTGCAGGCATACAGATCCTGACACAGGAGTAGTTACTTATGACCATGCCAGAGGTTATAGCCGGGCCACATTTAGCGGCGACGGAATAATCAGAACTTTTAAGGACGACTTTTGGGCCCAAATTGATGAGGCTAGTTTATTTTAACCCTATTAACCAACCGTATGAATTCTAAAACTAAAATAATAGCTTTAATATCAATCTTTGTAATTTCTGCCTTTTGCCCTGTTTTTGCTTTTGCCGCCGATATTACTTTACCTTCGGATGCGGTAAAAGTTGGAGAAAAAACCTCGGATTTTGGCCCGATAAAATCATTAACCGGTTTTTATGAAACCTCTTTAAATAAAGACAGGTTAAATTCATTTTACAACAGGGAATTGGTTAGGGCTGGCTGGCAAAAAAAAGGCGAAGGCGCCTTCGTAAAAGATAAAAAAATTATGGTTATTATCTGCGAGTCTTCGAAAAATAAAGCCGGAAAAACAGAATTTCTGGTTACGCTTAGCAATATTCCGCCGAAAGAAGAGTTTCTGGCAATGTATAAAGAATCCCCTGAAAGTTTGCCATATATGCCTATTTATCCCGGCAGCATACAAATCTACCTTTTAAGATTACAGGGAGAAGTTGAAAGCGCGTATGAGACCGGAAGCAGTATCGAAGATATAGCTTTTTTCTATAAAACTGGTATGCTTAAGTATGGCTGGAGCTTGGATTATGATTTTAATATTCCTGATCAATTGACAGATAAAGAGGGTATTGGCCTGAATTTTTACAAGCCGAGCGGAGAAACCTGCTCGATTAGAATATCCGGCTCTGAGGGTTTCCAGCGCCTGGAACAGGATACTGAAAATAACCAGGAACTAGCCAAAAATGTGATTGCCGTTAAATACCGTGAATATTAAAATATCAGATAAAAGATCCCAATCGGGTATAGAGTATGTTGCCGCTATACTGGTACTTATTGGAGCTCTTATTTGGGTGGGTATCTATTACCAGCGCAGCGTACAAGGCAAATACCGGCAAACCGGAGAAGCTATTAGCGGCGGAGAACAATATACTGTCCATTAATCAAATAATTTCAAAAATATGATCGTCTTGCTAAATATCCTAATTCTATGTTCGGTTATCCTGATTTCTTTTAGCCTGTTGCCTCTTATTGTCCAAAGGATCCAGTTTTGGCAGCAGAAGAAAGAGGCGGCAGTGGCTAAAGAAATGGATAAGATGTTCTATGATAAGAGCCCTAAAAGTATAGTTATGCTCTATTTTATCCTTCCAATGCTTTTTGGTTCGGTAGGATATTTTATTCTAAATTCTCAACTAATGATGATTTTAGGGGTGGTTGTCGGTCTGGTAATCCCGAATTTTATTTTAAAGGCCCGCTTTAAAGCCAGGATCCGTAAATTCAACAACCAGCTTTTGGATGCGATTAACATGCTCTCCAGCTGTATAAAGGGAGGCTTAAGCCTTCTGCAGGGGCTGGAAGTTTTAGTTGAAGAAATGCCTGCTCCGATGAGCCAGGAGTTGGGGCTTGTAGTCAGGGAAAACAGGATGGGCATACCGCTTGAGGAATGTTTAACCCGTTTAAACAAGCGTATGAATCTGGATGAACTCAGCTTGATAGTCAATGCCCTTATGGTTGCCCGCGAAACAGGCGGTGAATTGCCTAAAGTTTTTAGCCGCCTGAGCGTAACAATCAGGGATAACCGCAAGTTAAGGGAAAGCATTAAGACCCTTACCTTACAGGGAAGGCTGCAGGGGATAATAATGTCGTTTTTGCCTTTTGCCTTCTGCGCCTGGGTTCTTTCGGTGAATAAGCACCATTTTGATATCATGTTAAATAGCGATATAGGCAGGACGCTTCTAATTATAGCAGTAGTTTTGCAGTTAATCGGGATGTGGCTGATAAAAATATTTAGTACAATCGATTTATAATATGGAATTAATTATATTTATCTTTATAATTGGTTCGGTTGTGCTTGTCTTCTGGAGCTTTCTCTTTGCCCAGCCAAGCTCGCTTCTTCGCCTGCCCAAAGAAACAACCGATATTAAATTTCAGAAACCCAAGTTTGATTTTTCCATACTTTTTCCGACGGCCGGGTTGCTTGATAAGACCGGAATCGGCGCTACCTTAAAGAAGTCTCTGGATACAGCCCACATAAATTTATCTGCCGGAGCCTTTTTTAATATTAAGATACTTGGATGTATCTTTATGATCTTTTTAATAGTAACCTTAACCGGTAAGGCAGATCCGATAATTATAATAATTGCTTTGGGGTTAGGTTATTTAGGGCCGGATTTTTATGTAGGCCAGAAAGTAAAGAAGCGTAAACTGGCGATTGCCCGCAGGCTCCCGGAAACAGTCGACCTTTTGGGTTTGTGTATTGAAGCAGGCCTTGATTTCGTCAATGCCGTTAAATGGGTAATTGACAGGACCCCTCATACCCCGATGACCGAAGAACTGGCTTTTGTGGTCGAAGAGATCAAATGGGGAAAACCCCGCATCCAGGCGTTAAAAGATATGTCCCACAGGCTGGAGATCCCGGAAATGACCTCTTTTGTGCAAACTATTATTCAGGCTGAACGTATGGGCACCCCGGTATCTGAGGCGTTCGCCATACTTTCCGAAGACGCCCGCGGTCAAAGGTTCCATCGCGGGGAAAGAATTGCTTTGCAGGCGCCTATTAAAATTCTCCTTCCTCTTATTTTCTTCATCATGCCGGTAATTGGTATTATCGTCGGAGGCCCGATATTGCTTACATTTATGCAGGGCGGACTTACCGGATTCATGAATAAATAAACCATAATCCTAAAAAATGGGGTCAGAGCTCGTTTTTTAAATAACCAAGTTAGATTCCTTCTGCTCAATCGTCTATTTTCGCAGGAGGATTTTTTATGGCTCGCAGACCCCGTTTATTTGTCGCAGATGTTCCCTGCCATATTATACAAAGAGGCAATAATAAAAATTCAATCTTTCTTGAAGATGATGATTGTGTATTTTTCTTAAATACTTTGCTTGAAGCAAAGATCAAGTATCCCTGCCTTGTTTATAGTTATTGCCTAATGGCCAACCATTTTCATTTACTTGTCGAGCCCAAGTATGACAAAAATAATGTTAGTATGCTAGTCAAGTTTTTAGGAGCTAAATATGTCGGTTATTTTAATAAAAAATATAAACGTTCAGGTACCCTTTGGGAAGGCCGTTTCAGATGTTCATTAATTGATAAAGAGCTATATTTTCTAACATGCTTGCGTTACATAGAAATGAATCCCTTAAGGGCAGGTATAGTAAATAACCCGGGATTTTACCGCTGGTCAAGCTACCGGTTCAGGGCATTTGGTGAAGAAAATCCGATTATTGATTTGGATCTTTGGTATAACTGTTTAGCCTCCGATTCAGAGGTGCGTCAAGTAAAATACCGCCAGTTTTTCGAAAGTTCAATAAAGGAGCCAAAATGGAAGCAGGTTAGGGAAATGACCAATAAAAATGGAATATTAGGCAGCAGTAAATTCGAAAGCTACATAGAAAAACTCACCAACCAGCGAATTGTTTTAAGGCCTTGTGGGAGGCCGAAAAAAATTAGCTCTGACCCCATTTAAAATGTCCATTCTATATATTATTTTGCGTTTTTGTCCAGTCTGCTATTAATTTTTGTCCAGTCTGTTATTTTAATAGCTTAGTGCTAATTCGCAAACAACAAATCAATTAATTGTAACCTAATAATCTGATCTTATCATCCAAATTTGGCAAAGGCTGCTTTTTAAGAAGCTTTTTTAGTAAAATTTGTCGCAAAATCCGGGTCTCTTTTTGGACCGTTTTTTAGGAAAGAAAACGTTACCAAAATATCTATTTTTTTGCTTGACAGCGTCTATCTCAGGTGGTATATTTGATTGTAAGTTGAAAAGA
>JAQTTI010000071.1 GCA_028710845.1 Candidatus Omnitrophota bacterium
ATTTTAATGACCCTGACGGGATTTGAACCCGTGTCGAGAGCTTGAAAAGCTCTTGTCCTGGACCAGGCTAGACGACAGGGTCGGTCATTTATTCGCTTTCCTCCGCGATCACCGGAGCAACACAAGAAACCCGATCTTTATCCTGCAACTTAATTAAACGCACGCCTTGCGATGACCGGCCGGTTTCCCGGATGTCCTTTATAGCACAACGTAAAAATATCCCGTTCTGGGTAATTACCATTAGCTCATCTTTGTCATTGACGGTTTTTAAATTTACTGCCAGCCCATTCTTGTCCGTAACCTTAATATTAATTACGCCCTTACCGCCGCGGCTGGTCAGACGATACTCATCAATAGTCGTACGTTTTGCAAATCCCAATTCTGTAACCGTAAGGATTGTGGAATCCTTTTGCGGCACAACCATATCGATAACTTCATCTTTTTTAGCCAAAGATACCGCGCGCACCCCATGAGCGCCTCTGCCCATTTCGCGTACTTTATCTTCGGTAAATCTTATGGCTTTGCCCTGCTTGGTCCCGATAAGCAACTCTTGCTTGCCATCGGTCATTTCAACTCCGATTAGCGCGTCATCTTTATCTAAGGTAATACCGATAATCCCGCCTTTACGCGGATTGCCGTAAGCATCAAGTTTGGTTTTCTTGATCTGGCCAAGCTTGGTGACCATAACCAGATATTTGTCCGCAGAGAATTCTTTTACCGGAATAGTAGAACTGACCTTGGCCGTTTGCTCCATTTGCACGAGATTAATAATCGCCTTACCTTTGGATATCCGGCTGGCCTGGGGAATTTCATAAACCTTAAGCCAGTGCACCTGGCCTTTGTCGGTAAAGATTAAAAGATAGTCCTTGGTAGAGGCGACAAAAAGATGCTCGCTAAAATCTTCGTCCTTTAATTCGGCGCCGGTTGCACCAGTCCCTCCCCGTTTTTGTTTACGATAGGCGCTGACCGGCAGGCGTTTAATATAGCCGCCGTGGCTAATCGTTACCACCACGTCCTCTTCAGCAATTAAATCTTCAACCTCCAGCTCTTCTGCTTCTCCTACTATATCTGTACGGCGGTTATCGCCGTATTTCTTCTTTAGCTCTTCTAACTCTTCCTTAATGATTGCCTCGATCTTTTTAAGCGAAGCTAAGATGGCCCGGCATAATTCAATTTTCTTTAAAAGCTCAGCGTATTCTGCGTCAATTTTATCCCGCTCAAGGGCGGTGAGGCGCTGCAACTGCATTTCCAGAATTGCCTGAGACTGAATCTCCGATAATTCAAATTCCTTCATTAAGTTTAGCTTAGCAACTTCTACGCTTTTAGAAGTCTTAATAACTTTGATGATCCGGTCGATAAACTTAAGCGCGATTTTTAAACCCTCCAGGATATGCGCTCGTTTTAAAGCCTTGTCTAATTCAAACTGGGTGCGCCGGCGGATAACTACCCGGCGATGTTCGATATAACAATCTAATACCTGCCGCAAATTTAAAACTTTGGGCCGGTTGTCCACCAAGGCCAACATAATAATCCCAAAGGTGCTTTCCAATTGAGTATGCTTAAACAGCTGATTTAAAATAACCTGAGATTCGGTATCACGCTTAAGCTCAACCACTATGCGCATACCTTCTTTATCCGATTCATCGCGGATATCGGAAATACCTTCGATTTTTTTATCGTCAACTAATCCGGCAATCGCCTCGATAACAGCGGACTTCTGGACTTGGTAGGGAATCTCGGTAAAGATAATCAGGTCTTTGCCATTCTTCTGGTGTTCTACTGTTGCCCGGGAGCGCATCAAAAGCTTGCCGCGGCCGGTCATATAGGCGTCTTTAATCCCGCCTTTACCGCAAATTAATCCGCCGGTCGGAAAATCCGGCCCTTTAATATAACGCATCAAATCTTTGATTTCCGCTTCGGGATGATCGATAAGATAAATAATCGCATCGCATACTTCGGTTAAGTTGTGCGGCGGGATATTGGTCGCCATGCCGACGGCAATTCCGCTTGACCCGTTAACCAAAAGATTAGGCAGGGCCGCCGGTAAAAGCAGGGGCTCCTTTAAAGAAGAGTCGAAGTTGGGCCCGAAATTTACGGTTTCCTTTTCAATATCACCCAACATTTCGTCGCTGATTGCATCCAGGCGGGCTTCGGTATAACGCATAGCGGCGGCGGCGTCACCATCAATTGAACCAAAGTTACCCTGGCCATCTACCAGGGGATAGCGCAAAGAAAAATCCTGCGCCATCCTAACCAAGGTATCATAAATAGCGGCGTCACCATGAGGATGATATTTACCCATGGTTTCACCGACGATACGGGCGCATTTTTTATAGGGCTTGGAATGTTCAAGGTTAAGCTCCCGCATGGCATAGAGAATGCGCCGGTGTACCGGTTTTAAACCGTCGCGCACATCGGGCAGGGCCCGGCCCACAATTACGCTCATCGCGTAATTCAAATAGGAATCCTTAACTTCATCCTCAATATAAACTTCGATTATTTTTTCATTACGAGTGTACATGATTATATGTCCAGGTTCTTCACCTGATGGGCGTGGTCCTCAATAAATTCGCGACGGGGCTCAACCTGGTCCCCCATCAAAACTGTAAACATTTTATCCGCTTCAACCGCATCCTCTAAAGTGACTTTTAAGATTGTTCTTTTCTCGGGGTCCATCGTCGTCTCCCAGAGCTGTTGCGGATTCATCTCTCCCAAACCCTTATATCTTTGGATATGCATACCTTTTGCCGCCACCTCTTTAATATAAGCAAGCAGCTCTTTCAAACTAAAAACCTCTTTTATGTCATCGTCATTAACAATCCGATAAACTGCTTTTATTTTTTTCTCCCCAGCCTTAACTGTCTCCGGCTTAGGAGCCAAGATGTTGCCAAAATAGGTTTCGAACTCAAAACCCAGCTTTTCTATTTTTAAAACCAGTTCCTCAATCTCTTGTGCCTCAAAAAGGTGTAACACATCCTGTTCTGCCTCTTTCCCTTCTTTATCTGTAATGCTAGCTAGCTCTTTATCAGAGTAAACAAATTGGTCTTTTCCATCCACTTTTACCCTATAAATAGGCATTTTTTTGGTCTTTTGGTGTCTAAAACTAAGGTATTCTGCGAAATTTACTCCCTTTTTGTCTAAATATCTGCCAAGCTTGTCTAGTTCAACCAAGAGCCTTAATAGCTCCTTAAATTGATTGTCGGTAAAAGTTTCTTTATCTTTTACCCGGATCAATTTGTGGCCCTCCCGGCCTAAATCCAGCAACATATCATTCATCTGCTGTTCGGTTTGAATATACTCTTCCCTCTGGCCTCTTTTAATTTTATAAAGGGGCGGCTGGGTTATATAAACATGCCCTTCTTCTACAAGCTTGGGCAGTTGACGGTACAAAAGGGTCAGCAGCAAAGTACGGATATGGGAACCATCGATATCAGCATCAGCCATAAGCATTAATTTATGGTATCTTAATTTGGTCAGGTCGAATTCTTCTCCAATACCTGTGCCCAGGGCAGTAATGATTGTGCGGATTTCGTCATTAGATAAAATTTTATCCAGTCTGGATTTTTCCACGTTTAAAATTTTTCCTTTGATCGGTAAAATCGCCTGGAACCTTCTGTCGCGGCCCTGCTTAGCCGAACCTCCGGCGGAATCTCCTTCTACGATATAAAGCTCGCAGAGGGCGGCGTCGCGCTCGGAACAATCCGCTAGTTTGCCGGGAAGCCCTGCTCCTTCCAAAGCGCCTTTTCTGCGGGTTAATTCCCGGGCCTTACGCGCAGCTTCCCTGGCGCGTGAAGCTACGATTACTTTATCGATAATTTTATTGGCAACCGAGGGGTTTTCTTCAAAATAATTAGCAAGCGCCTCAAGGCTGCTCGAAGCAACCAGCCCTTCTACCTCGGAATTACCCAGTTTGGTTTTAGTTTGCCCTTCAAACTGCGGATTGGGAACTTTAACGCTGATTACTGCGGTTAACCCCTCGCGCACATCGTCGCCGGTAATAGCGATATTGTCCTTTAATAAATTTTTTGATTTAGCGTACTGATTGACCGCCCGCGTCAAAGCAGACTTAAAACCGGACAGGTGCGTTCCCCCTTCGATGGTATTAATGTTATTGGCAAAAGAAAACATGGTTTCTGCGTAACCGTCATTATATTGCAGAGCGCCTTCGACATTAACATCATCCTGAAGCTTTTCAAAATACACCACTTTATTATGTAAAGGATTTTTATTTTTATTAAGGTAATCCACAAAGGAAACAATCCCGCCGGAAAATTCAAACACCGTTTCTTTATCGGAACGCTCATCATTTAATTTGATTTTTAACCCTTTGTTTAAAAAAGCTAGCTCTCTTAAACGCTGGGCCAGAATATCATAGGAATATTCGGTTTTGCTAAAAATTGTTTTATCCGGTTTAAAAGTAATCTTGGTTCCGGTAGACGAGCTCTTGCCTATCACCGTTAATTTAGATACGGTTTTTCCGCGTTCATAACGTTGATGGTAAATCTTGCCGTCCCTTTTTACCTCAACCTCCAGCCAATCGCTCAGAGCATTAACACAGCTTACCCCAACACCATGCAATCCTCCCGACACTTTATAAGAACGATGGTCAAATTTACCCCCGGCATGCAAGGTGGTTAAGGCCACTTCTACCGCCGGCTTATGTTCGGTTTTGTGCATATCAACGGGAATACCGCGGCCATTGTCTATAACCGTAATACTATTATCCTGGT
>JAQTTI010000072.1 GCA_028710845.1 Candidatus Omnitrophota bacterium
AAAATCGTAAATAAACTTCCTAATCCGACCTGGTTTAAGGCCGGGGCAGTAGTCCCTCCGTCAAGTCCGGAAAATGTTTTGGGCACGCGCTGGATGGGTTTTGACCTGGCCGGCTACGGCATACATGGAACAACCCAACCGCAGGAACTCGGCAAGCAGGTTACCGAAGGGTGTGTACGTTTAAGTAATCAGGATGTCGAAGAGCTTTATACTATTGTCCCGATGGGGACAGAAACTACTATAATCGAATAAATCATGGCCGCTTTGGAATTCGAGAAACCTATAACGGAACTAGAGAAAAAAATACAAGGCTTAAGGTCTTTTATGGCTGAAAAAAAGATCGACCTGTCCAGCGAAATAAAAAAGCTTGAGGACAAACTTGGCAAGCTGAAAAAAGATACTTACGTTAACCTGACTGCCTGGCAGAAGGTGCAGTTGGCCCGCCACCCCCAGCGTCCCTATACTTTGGACTATATTAATATGCTAATGTCAGATTTTATTCCCTTACACGGGGACCGGCTTTTTGGGGATGACAAGGCGATGATTTGCGGCTTGGCGAAATTAGACAAACAAAAGATTGTTGTAATCGGCCACCAGAAAGGCCGCGATACTACCGAAAATTTAAAGCGCAACTTCGGCTGCGCGCATCCGGAGGGTTACCGCAAGGCGCTTAGAATTATGCAAATGGCCGAAGAATTCAGCTTACCGGTCGTAGTCTTTATCGATACTCCGGGGGCTTATCCGGGAATCGGGGCAGAAGAAAGGGGCCAGTCACATGCGATTGCTGTAAATTTACGCGAAATGGCAGCAATTGCCACGCCGATAATGGCGATTGTAATCGGAGAAGGAGGTTCCGGAGGAGCTCTGGGAGTAGGAGTGGCCGACCGGGTGGCGGTTCTGGAAAACTCATACTATTCTGTGATCTCTCCGGAAGGTTGTGCGGCCATTCTTTGGAAGGATGGGGCAAAAGCTGCGCAGGCTGCTGAAGTTTTGAAACTTACCGGAAGCGACCTTTTAAAAATGGGTATTATTGATGAAGTAATCAGCGAGCCGCTGGGAGGAGCCCACCGTGATGCCCAGAAAACCGCCTTAAATATCAAAGAGTCTATCTTAAGGAATCTCAAGGAATTAGATTCCATTGATAAAGAAGAGCTACTTAAATTAAGATATAAAAAATTCAGGTCCATAGGTGTTATCGCATGATAGAGCAGGAACTTATTTTATTAGGCCTGTTGCGCCAAAGCCCCAAGCATGGCTATGAAATTAAATTAAAAGTCCGCAAAATACTTTCCCTGTTTACCGGAGTCCAGTTAAAATCGATATATTACCCCTTAAGGATATTAGAAAAAGAAGGGTTGCTTACCAAGCAAGCCTTCAGGAAGGACAGCCGGCCGGAGCGTTTTGTCTATTGTCTTACCGATAAAGGCAAGAGGCGGTTTGAAATGCTGCTTAATAAAAACCTTCTTGATTTTAAGCGCCCGCAGTTTACCCTGGACTTAAGTCTTTATTTCCTTAATTTCTTAAAGCCGGCTACGGCACGCAAAAGATTGGAAAAGAGATTGGAGATCCTGGAAAAAATTTCTTCCGGGATCGAAGGGATGATTAATTCCAGCGATCTTAAGGACCAGTTAGCCTTAGTCAGGATCATGGAGCACAACCTTTGCCTGCTTCGCGCCGAAGCCTTATTCCTGGGCAACCTTTTAAAATCAATCTAACAATCCCGGCCCTTAGATTCGGCTTGACAAATCGGACTATTTTATATATCATTTCATGTAGAATATAGTAATTACTATAAATTGCTATAAACGGAGGAAATGATAATGGCCAAGACGTTGATCTCTCCTGCTCAAATCAGTAAAATCCACAATATTTCCTACCAAACAATAAACTACTATACAAATCTGGGCCTCTTAATGGTAAAGAAGCGCAACACCAACCGGCTTTATGATCCGCGCCAGGTTAGCAGTTGTTTAAAAAAGGTTTCCGAGCTGAAAAGCCGCGGTTATTCCTTGAAACTGATTTGCGACCTATTAAGAAAGGGTTAAATGAGTTATTATTCGGTATTAGGTTTAGAAAAAGAACCTTTTTCCAATAGCCCTGACCCCGAGTTTTTTTACGAGGCCAACGAGCACAAGGCTGCCCTTATGCGCTTACTCGTCGAAATCCGTCTCCGGCGCGGTTTAAGCGTTATATTAGGCGATGTCGGCGTAGGTAAAACCACCCTTTCCCGTAAACTCTTCCAGATGCTAAAAGCCAGACCGGATATCCTTTTTTACATGATTATGGATCCCACTGCCCAAAGCGAGGATCTTTTTCTGGAATCATTGGTCCGCACTTTTAATATCCAGGAGCAGTTTGGAACCAATCCGAACATCCTTGATTATAAAGAAGCGATAAAAAAATACCTTTTTCAAAAAGGGGTTGAAGAGAATAAAACAATAGTTTTGGTCGTCGATGAGGCCCAGAAATTAAATGCTGAATCGCTGGAAATTCTACGCGTCCTATTAAATTATGAAACCAATGAATATAAGCTCTTACAGCTGGTCCTTTTTGCCCAGATGGAGCTTCTGCCGAGGATCAAAGAGATAAAGAACTTTTATGATCGGATTGTGCTTAAATATGTTATAAATCCTTTAGACGAAAGCGAAACCCAGAACCTGATAGCCTTCCGGCTTAAGCATTCTGGTTTTAACGTAGAGTTGAAACTCTTTACGGATGAAGCAGTTAGCGAAATTCAACGTTATAGCCAAGGTTATCCCAGAAGGATAAACCTGATCTGCCATAATGCGCTCAGAAGCCTGATTACCGGCCATAAAACAGTAATTGACGGGGCGCTTATCCGTGATTTAATTGCCAGGAGCATGGTTTAATATGGACAAGCAAACTTCAGACGAAAGGCTGCTTAAGCTTATTGAGGGCGCGGGGACGGAAAAACATAAAAACCCGGGCTGGCCGAAGAAGCCTTTAGGTAATATTTCGGCCAAGTTCAACCTATTTGAAATAAAAACAAAATTAAAGAATTTAAAAATCGACCTGCGTTCTATAAATAAAGGCTTGATTTCACTGGGCATCCTTACTACCATTATATTTATCTATACTCTTTTTAGCGGTCCGGTAATACCAAAATCAGACGCCGCTTTTTTTATGCCCGCGGGATCCCAGGCGATAATAAAATTAATTTCTCCGGATAATCAGGGCCCTGCGCGCAAAAATATTTCCAGCCGCGACATCAGAAGGAATTTTTTCCTTCCTCCGGGGGCAAAAGGCAATGATACTGTCAATCAGCTAGAAGAGCAAAACCTGGCGGAAGAAAGCAAGGATTTTAAATTGGTCGGGATTATCTGGTCGCAAAATCCGGAAGTAATGATTGAAAATGCCAAAGATTCAAGGACCTATACCTTAAAAAAGGGTGATATCCTTGACGGGCAGTTTAAGGTCAAAGAAATATCGCGTAACTCCGCTGTTCTAGAGGCAACCGAAGACAGCACCAAACAGTTTGAGATTAGATGATATCAAAAAAATATTTTTTTTTATTTATTATAATTTTATTCCTCTATGCTTTGCAGGCTGGCGGTTTAGCCTGGGTGGCTTCCGCCGCCGATCCGGATCAATCTCTTGAGCCAGAACAGGAAACAAGCGGCGCCGTCAAAGAAGGCTCCCAGGAAAAAATTTCTTTGGATTTAAAGGGTATAGATATTAATGAACTTTTTAAAGTACTGTCGGCAAAAAGCGGAATTACAATTACGGCTACACCCGAAGTAAAGGGCAGAATAACCGTCTTTATGGACAATTTAACTTTTTCGGAAGCATTAGACGTAATAGTGAATATGCAGGGTCTTGCTTATGAACGAAAAGGCAATGTGGTTAAAGTCATGACTGCTGCCGAATATGAAAAAGCTTATGGAAAAAAATTCGGGGAGTTAAAGGCAACCAAAACCTTTAAACTTACCTATGCCAAGCCGGCCAATGTTTTAAATGTAATTAATCTTTTAAAATCAGATATCGGTAAAATAATCTCCGATGAATCTACGGGGACAATTATTATTAAAGATAGCCCCCAATCGTTAGAAGTGATGACCGAGGCGATAAAGGAACTTGACCGTCCGCTTGAGACGGTGGTTTTTAACGTAAATTATGCCCGTTTTGCCGATATTAAAGCTTATATTAATGAGTTGATTACTCCGGGAGTAGGCCAATTGATTGTTGATGAAAGAAGCGGCAAGGTAATTGTTTATGATCTGCCCCAGCGGCTTGTCCGCATAAAAAAACTGATGGAGCAATTCGATGAACAGAGCCGCCAGGTGCTTATCACCGGCGAGATTATTGAAGTTACAATTAACGATAAATATCAGAACGGGATTGAATGGGACAAGATTTTTAAATCGGTTAATATGGACAACCTGGACCTGGTTGCTAAATTTCCGGTTAGTCCTGCGCTTTCAAGCTATGGCAAAATCAGCGTTGGAACTTTAGCTAAAGACCATTATAATATTGTTCTAAACATGTTAAACGACTATGGCAATTCCAAGGTGCTTAACCGCCCACGCCTGGTTGCGGTCAACCGGGAAGAAGCCAAGATTCTTGTCGGCACCCGCGAAGCTTATGTCACCAGCAGTCAAAGCCAGGGAGAATCAACTACGATTACCGCAGAATCCGTGCAGTTTATTGATGTCGGGCTAAAGCTTGTGGT
>JAQTTI010000073.1 GCA_028710845.1 Candidatus Omnitrophota bacterium
TTGCATTATTTGAAATTACGGTAAAAGCCCTGGCTTGCGCAGGATAACCGGTTTTGGGGTTTAAAATATGACCGTAACGCTTATTATTTTTAATGAAAAATTGTTGATAGTCAGCGCTCGTAGATACGGATTGGTTTTTTAATTCCAGAGTTTCGGAAACTCCTTCTTTGTGCGGATTTTTTACTGCGACCTTCCAGGGTTTTCCGAATCTATCGCCTAGCGCGTAAACCTGGCCGCCTGCGTTAATCAGGCAGCTATTGACGTTATTTTCTTTCAGTTTTTCGACTGCGCGGTCAAGGGTGAAGCCTTTCGCAATTGCTCCTAAGTCTATTTTAACCCCCGGTCTTTTAAATTCTACCAAATTATCAATTTCATGTAAAATTATTTTTTCGCTTCCAACAAGCTTTAAAGTTGCCTCAATGCTATGTTTAGTAGGCACCCGGAATTTATAGTTGGTAAACCCCCAAAGGTCAACTAAAGGCGCAACAGTGATGTCAAAAGCCCCTTCAGTTTTTGCATAAAATTCTTTTGACTGTTTAATTATAAAAAATGTTTCCGGGCTTACCTGTAATTTTCCGGCTTTATTTAAACGGGAAACCTCGCTGCCTTCTTTATATTTGCTAAGCAGCCCATCTAACCTGGCGGCTTCGTCAAAAACTATCCGGGCAGCATCTTTATTGGGGGATATTACTTCCCAGAAGGTACCCATTAAGATACGGTTGTCACGGTAAAGTTTTTTGTTAGGCTTAGCCATAAAAAATAAAGTTATGGCCCAGCCGATGATCAAAAATAAAACTAGCAGTTTGCGCGTTTTTGGGCTGTACATTTCTTTAAATAAGTTTTAGTTCGTAGCTCATAGTTCGTAGTTTAGCTCGTGGCTTGTAGATAGCGCCTTCCAGCTAATAGCTTCGAGCTACGAGCTGATTTTGTAGGTTTGCTCGATGGTGTTTACCAGATCCAGGAGAAATTTGTTGGTGCGCACATCGATTCCCAATTCCTGGCCGAGACGGACGATTACTCCGTTAATGAAGTCAACCTCGGTGCGTTTTTTTCTTAAAACATCCTGAAGCATGGATGAAAGGTTTGAAGATGTACTTTCGCATACTGCTTCTACTTTTGCTAAAGGGTCGTCAAAGATCAATTTTATTCTTTTTCTTTTGACAATCCGGGTGGCTTCGGTTACAGCGTCCCTTAAAATCCGCTTAGTCCCTTCGAACTGAATCAACTTGCCGTTAGGCAGGCGGGTGATTGCGCTTAAGGCGTTTATACCCACATTGATTATTAATTTTGACCAGAGCAGGCTCTTAATATCCCGGGACATTTTGGTTTCAAATCCTGCTTTGTTAAAAGCCTCGCGGATAGCCCTCATTTCGACGGGGGTTTTGCCGTCGATGGTGCCGATTATGGTTTCGCCTTTTCCGGCATGGCGGATCTTTCCCGGTTCGATTAAAGTGGCTCCTTCATTGGTTACGCCGGCGATAACCCTGTTTTCTCCGGCAATCTCGGAAATGATTTCAATATTACCGATTCCGTTTTGAAGGGTTAGAATTTTGGTGTTATTGTTTAAAAGGGGGCCGATCTGTTCGCAGGCTTTTTTGGTATTAAAAGATTTGACACAGATAAGCACCAGGTCTGTTTTTCCGATATCGGAGATATTGGCCGTGGTTTTTACTTTTACCTGCCAGGAACCGTTGAGACCATCTACGGAAATTCCGCTTTCGTTAAGTTTTGCGGCGTTTTCCTTGCTCTTGTCTAACAGCCAGACATCTTCCTTGGATTTAGTCAAAAATGCGGCAAAAAGACACCCAATAGCTCCCGGGCCGACAATGGCTATTTTCATACCGCCTCCTCTATTTTATTCAATACTCTCTGGGATTTTAATTCGCGCCCCAGGTGGAAGTTTAAAAAAGCATTAAGTATAATGTCTAATTCTTTTTTAATCTGCGGGTTCATCCCCAAGCTGAGGCTGCTGGAAAAAGTATTTTTCTCGATATGCAGGATTGTAGCGATCGTCCCGCGGAAAATAGAACGGCTGCTGGAGTCTTTATGCATGCAGGCCGGGCAAAGCAGTCCGCCCAGGGATAAGCTGAATTTGGATTGGCCCATTATTTTCTCTCTGCAGGAAACGCAGGAATCAAAATGCGGTTTAAATCCGGAGAGGCTTAGAATTTTTATTTTAAAGATGGTGGCGATTTTTTCCGGGTTATAATTGGTCTCTAATTCTTTTATTGCCGAAAGCGCCAGGTTAAAAATCTCCTCGTTTTTATCTTCTAATTGCATTATTGAACCGACTAGCTCCATCATGAATCCGGCGGTAGTTGCCCGTTCAATACTTTGGCGGATCCCGGTAAAATTTTCTACTTTGTCTGCCTGGCTGATTAAGTGAAAGTGTGAATGTGTCTTGCGGTAGAAGACGATTTCATTAAGAGAAAATAACTCAAAATCCGTGGCGAATTTTTTCGGGTCGGTGCGGATGCCTTTTACTTCGCCGGTTATCTTGCCGAATTCTCTTGTGTAAAGTTCGACAATAAGCGAGGTCTCCCTCAAATCGCGTTTATTTAAAATAAGCCCGCAGGCCTTATCAATCGACATATTCGCTTTCTTTTTTGCGCATTAACTTCTTTTGGGCAGGGCTGTGGTCGCCGAATCCCAAGATATGCAATATCCCGTGGGCGACATAAAGGTATAGTTCGTATTCGGCGCTGGTTCTAAACCGTTTGGCGTGTTTTAAGGCGGTATCGGCAGAAATCATGATATCGGCCAAAATTACTTTGTTTTGATCGCCCAGATTAAATGCCAGGACATCAGTTGAGCCTTTGGTTTTATGGAATCTGGCGTTAAATTTTTTAATCACCGGGTCATCAACAAAACAGATATTGATCCAGCCGGTTTCTTTCACCTTTTCCCCTTTTAATATCTTAAGGACTAATTTTCGTATTTTTTCCGGGTAGATTTTTAACTTCTTCTGCAGGTTTTTGATGGTTATTTTCATTCAAGCGCCTTTAAAAAATTTAGAGTTAATTGCTTTGATTGGAGGATTGCTTTAAGAGTAGCTTATCCGGCTATGGTAAATACCGCTTAATATTTTAATGAAAACGCCTGAAATCTTTTCGATATCTTTTAAGGTCAGTTCGCAGGCGTCAAGCTGTCCGTCGATAAATTTGTTGTTGATTACTTTATGCACCGTTTCTTCGATCTTATCCGGCGAAGGGTCTTTTAAGGAGCGGGTTGCCGCTTCGACAGAATCTGCTAAAAGGACAATCGCGGTTTCTTTGGTGTCCGGTTTGGGGCCGGGATAACGAAAACCTTCTTCGGTAACCTCTCCATCTTCTTCTTTTCCTTCCAGCGCCCGGCGGTAAAAATAATAAACCAGGCTATTTCCGTGGTGCTGCTGGATAAAACTCCAGAGGGCAGGAGAAAGGGAATATTTTTTGGCCATTTCCAGGCCTTCTTTAATATGATTCATGATCACCAGCTTGCTCATCGTCGGACTAAGGTCATCGTGGCGGTTCTTTTTTACATTCTGGTTTTCGATAAAATATTCCGGTTTATGTAGCTTACCGATGACGTGATAATAAGCGCCTATTCTGGCCAATAGACCATTTGCCCCTACCGCCGAGCAGGCCGTATCTGAAAGGTTTCCGACAATCAGGCTGTGGTGGTAGGTGCCGGGTGCCTCAAGGATCATTCGCTGTAAAACCGGATGGTTCAAATCCGCTAGCTCTAACAGGCTGATATTAGTTACTGTTTGGAGTATATATTCAAATAGCGGAAGAATACCTAGAGTAATCACTCCCGAAAGCAGGCCGTTAATTACAATTACCATATATCTTTGGGGCCCAAAAATCTGGAGATTCTCAAGCAGGATCAGGCTTAGTAGTTGAAATAGTCCGGCCAATGCCCCTGCCTGGATAACCTTGGAACGTTTTCGCGCGTCCTTAGCAAAAACCATAGCGCTGGCGCAGGAAGCCATGAAGATAAACCAGGCCTTAAAAGGCTCCGGGGTTAAAGTTGCCAGCGAAACGCTGGTTGCCAAAGACAAAAAGAAAGCTATTTCAAAATTATCGAATAGCAAAATGGCCAACATCGGGATAATTGCGATGGGGATATAATAAAAGGTCAGCCCCTGTTTTAGGAATAAATACCCAAGAGAAAAAGAAACCAGGAAAAGAAAACTTAAATTAGTAAGGCTGGCCCCCTTTATTTTTGCAAACCTTTTATAGAACAACAGATAAAGGATGATCAGAAAAAAAGGCACCGCGGGATTTATATGGATCAGAAAACCAAATGCGAATATGGAAGCGCATAAGCCCAGGATGAGCAGATTATCTTTAAGTAATTTTTTCATATGCTTTGATGATCCTTTGTACCAAAGAATGCCTGACAACATCAGAGCCGGAAAAATAGATGAATTTAATTCCCTCGATGCTATTTAAGACCTCTTGCGCTTGAAGCAAGCCGATAGGCTTACCTTGCGGCAGGTCGCTTTGGGTAAGGTCGCCGGTAATTACCGCTTTTGAATCAAACCCTAAACGGGTCAAAAACATTTTCATTTGTTCGGCAGTGCAGTTTTGGGCTTCGTCTAAGATGATAAAAGCATCGTTTAAAGTCCTTCCGCGCATGTAGGCCAGCGGGGCTACTTCGATGATACCGGTTTCGAT
>JAQTTI010000012.1 GCA_028710845.1 Candidatus Omnitrophota bacterium
TTAATATTTAATATGGCTAAATATTAAGGGGGTTAAGAATGACCGGTATATCGATTACTGATTTTGCCCACAAGATAGAAAAAATTATGCCTGAGATTATGAGGGGATTTGCCCGCCGGCAGCATAGCGATATATTTAAAGGAAAGATTACTCTTCCGCAGCTGCTTATCCTGGATATTTTAAACAGCCAGGGGGCGTCTAAAATGACTGATTTAGCCAAAAAAATGAAGGTTACGACGGCAGCTTCAACCGGGATTGTTCAGCGCTTAGTCGTACAGGGATATGTTTTGCGGGAGTATGACGAAAAAGACCGTAGGTTGATTATTATAAAGCTTAGCCCCAAAGGTTCAGACGTTTTAAAGAAGATAAACCAGCAACGCACCCAATTAATCACCAGGATCTTTAGCCAAATATCAGAAGATGACCGAGCTGAATATCTGCGCATACTTATGCAGGTAAAAGATATATTAGATAAGGAAGAAAGTTGAAAATGAAACAGTTTATCACATTTTTCTTAACCTCACTAATGGTAATAGCTTACGTTCCAGGCCTAATTCAGGTTTGCCAGGCTGCCGAAGAAATAACCTTGACATTTAGTGAAGCGGTAGCAATAGGCTTAAGGGATAACCGGAGCATTCTGTTAAAGGCCCAGGATGTTGAAAAAGCAAAGCTCAAGATAGCCGAAGCAGAAGGCGGGCTTTTCCCTTCGCTTACTTATACCGGCAGCTGGTTTTATACAGCGGGACTATATACTAAGAATATTTCCCAAACCAATTCGCAAATCACTCTAAAGCAATATTTATATCAAGGCGGCAGCGTAATCAATAATATAAAATATAATGGTTACAATCTTGAAGTCGAGCAGGCGCTTTTGGATAAAACTAAACTCGAAACTATCTTTGCATTTTCCAAGGCTTATTATACGCTATTACTTACAAATTATTATACTGAATTGAATAAAGGGATACTGGAAAACAGCCGGGAGCATCTGGAATATATCAAAGCCCGTTATAAAAACGGCCAGGCTTCCGAAACCGATATTTTACAGGCTCAGGCTTCCTTGTCTAGTGTAGAGCAGGCTTACGAATCAAGCCGCAGTCAAAAAGAAGCGGCCCAGGCCTTATTGAATAATTTATTGTCTTTGGATAAGGATGTTTCGATTATTCCGGCTACGGAATTTACTTTTACCCCCAAAGAAGTTGCTTTTGACCAAGGTTTCTTAAAGGCCATGCAGGACCGCCCAGAAATAAAACAGTATGAGTCTCAGATTAAAGCCGATAAAGCCAATATCGAGATCAATAAAGCAGGCAACCGTCCAAGTATTTATGCCTCTTGGGATTATTATGGACGTTCGCATGCAGTTACTACAACGGTTAATACCAGGAACTGGAATGATTACAATGTATTCGGGGTGACTTTCTCCTGGCCGATCTTCGACGGATGGCAGACCAAGGCTAAGGTAGAGCAGGCCATTATTGATTTAAAGAAAAGCCAAATCGGTAAGACTAAAACAATCGAGGATATTGTCCTTGATGTAAAATATACCTATCTATCCTTAAAGGACTCGATTGACCAGATAAATGCCAGCCAGGCCGACATTTTATTCTACAAGAAAAATCTTGCCACTGCCGAGGAAAAATTTACCCAAGGATTAATCAGTTCATTAGATAAACAGGACGCTCAATTAAAATATGCCGTTTCATTATTTAACCAGAGACAGGCGCTTTACGATTATGTGATTGCTAAATTTAACTTTGACAGGGCTACGGGAGGTTTTCATGGAATCATATAGGAAAATGCTGATATTTATTTTTGTTGTTTTACTTTTAAACGGTTGCAGCAAAAAACCGGATGTAGCTGTCAATGGGCGGGTTGTCCCTGTAAAAGTCGATAAAATCAAACTGCAGGACCTTCATGATACTTTGGATTATACCGGAGATATTAAGGCCCAGGATGAAGCAGTGATCTATCCTAAGGTAACCGGAAAAATAATCGAGAAAGTCAAAGAAGACGGGGCTTTGATAAAAAAAGGCGAGGCAATCTGCTATATTGACCGCGATGAAGTCGGATTAAAGTTTGAGAAGGCCCCTGTTGAAAGCACATTAAGCGGTATTCTGGGCAGGGTTTACGTTGATATCGGGCAGAATGTTGCTTCTGATACTCCGATTGCCCTGGTGGTAAGTGTTGATAAGGTCAAGATTAACCTGGAAATCCCGGAAAAATATCTGCCTAAAGTTACCGTTGGCCAGGAAGCTCAGATTAGCGTAGACAGCAGTCCGCAAAGAAAATTTACCGGAAAAGTTACCAAGGTAAGTCCGGTAATCGACCTTTCTACTCGCACTGCCCCGGTAGAGATAACCGTAGAAAACAAAGAATATCTTTTGAAAAGCGGTATGTTCGCCAAGGTTCAGCTTGTAATCGAAGCCAGGAAGGATATTCCCGTAATTTTAAAAGAGGCGATTATGGGCCATGAGCCGGATTATTATGTATACACCGTTGAAGACAAAAAAGCCCAGATGAAAAAGATTAAATTGGGTATTCGCCAGGGCCCCTATTTTGAAGTCACTCAGGGTTTAAAAGAAGGGGACCAGGTTGTAATTATGGGCCAGCAGATGCTTGCTGACGGAGCAGCTGTTGAGCCGGAGATGGAAAAATAATGAACCTGCCAGAATTCGGAGTAAAAAAGCCAGTCACCAATTTGATGATCTTTTTTGCGATCATTATCATCGCCCTTTATTCGATGAGCCGTTTAGGCATTGATATGATGCCTGAGATCGAACCTCCCCAAATATCGGTTATTGCCACTTATCCCGGCGCAGGTTCTTTGGATGTAGAAACGAATGTAACCGAAGAGCTTGAAAACCAGCTAGGTACCACGCCGGGACTAGAAAGAATTACTTCTACTTCATCGGAAGGCAGTTCGATCATTAGGTTAAAATTTATCTGGGGCACCAATCTGGATGAAGCTTCTAACGATGTCCGTGACCGCATCGAATTAGCCAAGCGTTCTTTGCCCGATATTCCTGATGAAATGGAAAATCCCTTCATTTTCAAGTTTAATACCGCCAATATTCCGATAATTTATTTTGCAATAACTGCCCAACAGACTTATCCGGACCTTTATGATCTGGTGGATAAAAGAATAGGCGATGCTATAAGGCAAATGCCGGGTGTAGGTACTGTTCAGATCCAGGGCGGGGGCCTGGAGCGCCAGATAAATATTTTTATCGACAGGCAAAGATTGGAAGGTTACAATTTTTCGATTCTCGATATCGAAAATAAATTAAGGCAGGAGAATATTACCCAGCCCGTAGGCAGTTTAAAAACCGGGCTTACCGATTACCTGATCCGTCTTCCAGGGGAGTTTGCCCGTCCGGAAGAGATCAATCTTATTATCTTAGGAAAACGCAACGGCAATCCGGTTTATTTAAAGGACGTAGCCAGGATTGAAGACGGTTTCAAAGAAATAACCAGCCTTGTCCGTTTTAAAAAGAACCCCGGGATAATGATGATGGTCCAGAAACAAAGCGGGACAAATTCTGTTGAAGTCGCAGGCAGGGTGAAAAAGACAATTGAAGAAATCGCAAAAACCTTGCCTCCCGATGTTAAGATCAATACCATTTTTGATACCTCCCAGGACATTATCAATTCTTTGGATTCATTAAAATTTTCCGTTTGGCTGGGTATAGTTTTGGTTGTCATGGTCACCTGGTTTTTCTTCAGGAACTTTGCTCCGAGCTTGATCATTGCCTTAACCATTCCTTTTTCGCTGATGATCTCTTTTATCTACCTGTTTTTAAGTAAAGGTACGATAAATACTATCAGTCTTTCTTCTTTAGCCATAGTCAGCGGCATGGTCGTAGATAACGCCATTGTTATTGTTGATAATATTTTTAGAAGGCTGGAAAGAGGCAACCGGCCTACGGAGTCGGCTATTTTCGGAACCAGTGAAATGTTCCTTTCCGTAGCCGCCTCAACACTTACTACTGTGGTTGTTTTTGTGCCAATGCTATTTATTCCCGGGGTAGTCGGAATAATTTTTGGCGGCCTGGCCATGATTATAATCGTAACCTTAGGAGCATCTTTGTATACAGCTACTACTTTTGCTCCGATGCTTTCTTCCAAATGGTTGCGTCTAAACGGTACCCGTAAAAAGTCAAAGATCTTTGAAAGGTTTTATGCGGTTTCCGAACGCTGGTTTAAAAGCCTGGAAGGTTCTTACGCCAGGGTCTTGGGCTACTCTCTTTCCCATAAAAAACTTATTCTAATCGGTTTTATCATTGTATTTATAGCCAGCTTGTTCTTGGTTCCCTTTGTTGGAAGTGAATTCCTGCCGGAAGAAGATAGCGGAGATTTAAGGATCACCGCGCATCTGCCTATTGGAACGAGGATAGAAGAATCCGATAAGGTCGCCAGAAGAATAGAGGATATCCTGGAAAAAAATGTTCCGGAGGCAAAATATTATTATGCCAGGGTTGGCCAGGTTACCGGGGTGGGCCGCCTGATGGGAGGGGCAAGCGGGACACATATTGTTACGGCAGGAGGCAAGCTCATACCAAAAGATCAAAGGAAGCGTTCCGTAAAAGAAGTTGGTAACCAGGTGAGGAGTAAAATCAGACAGATCCCGGGAATATTAAGGACCGATATTTCTACCGGTAATCCCTTGAGCAATTTAATTACCGGCGGCGGAGGAAAGTCTGTTGAGCTTGAAATAATCGGCCATTCTTTCGAAGATACTAATGCCCTTGCTTTTAGAATAAAAGAAATAATGGAAAAGATACCGGGAGCTGTGGATGTTAGTATTTCCCGAGAAGCAAACAGCCCGGAGTTAAAGATTGATGTTGACAGGGAAAAGGCCGCCAGTCTTGGTCTGGATATGACAACCATTGCCGCAAGTCTCAAATCCTTCATTCAGGGTAGTACGGCGACCAAATACCGTGAAAAGGGAGAGATGTATGACGTATATGTAAGGCTTGAAGAATCTTCGCGGGCTAAATTAGAAGACATCGAAAACCTGACTATCGTCGCCCCGCTTCCCCAGGATAATACCCCTTTCGTCGGATTAGAGAATTTAGCCAGCAAACAGGGGGTAAGCAGAAGCCAGATAAAGTTAAGTAATATTGCCAAAATAGAAGAGACTACCGGTCCGGACCGGATCGAACGCAAAAATAGGGAACGAATGGTAAGGGTGCAGTGTAATACATATAAACGTTCTTCCGGCCAGATCGTCGCAGATTTAAAAAAGGAAATTTCCAAGCTAGTGCTTCCTGCGGGAATTATGATAAATATCGGAGGGGATTATGAAGAACAGGCAAAAGCTTTTGCCGATATGGCACTTTTGCTGGTCCTGGGGATAATCCTGGTGTATATGGTTATGGCAGCCCAGTTTGAGTCGCTGCTTGACCCTTTTATCATCATGTTTGCCATACCTTTTACTTTTATCGGGGTAATTCTGGGTTTTGCACTTACCGGCACTACTTTAAGTATTAATACATTCTTAGGAGTGGTAATGCTTATGGGTATTGTCGTTAACAATGCTATCGTCTTAATTAGTTACATCATTATGCTCAGGGCAAGGGGGCTATCAATGTATGATGCGGTAACCCAGGCTGGCCATGATCGTTTAAGGCCGATCCTGATGACTACGATAACTACCATTGCCGGGCTCCTGCCTTTGGCGCTTTCCCGGGGCGAAGGCTCCGAAGTCTGGCAACCCCTGGGGATTACTATGATCGGGGGGTTGAGTGTTTCAACTCTGGTTACTTTGTTGTTCGTTCCCACGCTTTATGCAGTATTCCACAGGAAACAGGCTTTACCGGGGGGAGAGATAAAATGAAAATGGCGATGATCATTTATAATGAGGCATTGGATGACGAAGTTGCGGAGGTCCTGCAGAGCTGTTGCTTGGTCCAAAACTATACTAAGATTTCCGGAGTTTTTGGGCGGGGGTCTTTAAGCGGTACGCATTTAGGTACGGACATCTGGCCGGGAAGAAACAATATTTTGTATGTTGCTTGTGAAGATATGGAAGGTAAAAAGATAATTACTGCAGTTAAGCAGCTTAGAAAAAGCTTAGGTGCTGAGGGAATAAAGGCTTTTCTTATGCCTATTGAAGATTTGACCTGAATAATTTCTTATAAAAGCCATTTAATTAATTAAATTGACAAGTTCAGCGTAAAGGGGTATACTAAATTCGAAGATTAGGTTTTTTAAAGCCGCCAAGTGGGACATACTAACCTTTGCGGCCTTTTTTATTTATAAGAGAGGGGTGTTCAAATCAAAAAGATAAAGACTTCGATTAAAGGAAGAAAATGTAAATTTCTGCACTGTAAACATATTTTAAGTATTTACAACCATGAGGCTTATTGCCATATTCATCTTGGTCTTTTAGCCAATGACGGAAAGAGCAGGTTAGTTAAAGTATGATGAGTAAACCATCTATAAATACCGCTCAGCCGAATTTTTATGGCTTAGGCATCGCCCCGAAGATCCTTGACATCTTGGAGCGGATGAAGTTTAAAGTACCTACGCCTATTCAGTTAAAAGCAATTCCGTTAGCTTTAGAAGGAAAAGATATCGTGGGTATTGCCCAGACGGGTACCGGAAAAACCCATTCTTTTGCCATTCCGATGGTACAGCTATTGGTGCAAAAAAAAGGTACCGGATTAGTGCTTGCTCCGACCAGGGAATTGGCCATACAGATTGATGAGGCTTTCCAGGAGATTGCCCGCGCTTTTAACATGAGGACGGCTTGTCTTATCGGAGGGGCCCCTATGCCGCCGCAGGTGCAGGCTTTACGCAGGGATCCCCATATAGTAATTGCCACCCCCGGAAGATTAATTGACCATATGTCGCAGTGGAATTTCCTGCCTGATAGCGTAATAATGCTGGTTTTGGATGAAGCCGACCGTATGCTAGATATGGGTTTTGCCCCGCAAATAGAAAAAATATTACGCTTTCTTCCCCGCGAAAGGCAGACCATGCTATTTTCCGCGACCATGCCGAAAGAAATTATGAATATAGCTTCTAAATATATGAAATTACCTTTAAGCGTTGAAATAGCTCCTTCGGGAACTACTGCCGAGCTGGTTACCCAGGAATTATTCATCGTGAAAAAAGAGGCAAAAACCCAGCTATTAAAGAAATTGCTCGGTCAATACCACGGTACGGTTCTATTATTTTCACGCACTAAGCACAATGCCAAAAAAATTGTCAGGTCAATCAGGGATATGGGTTATTCGGCTTCAGAAATACATTCTAACCGCTCTTTAGCTCAGCGCCGGGATGCTTTAGAAGGTTTCAAAGCCGGAAAATACAGGGTGTTAGTGGCAACAGATATCGCCTCGCGCGGGATCGATGTTACCGGAATAGAGTTAGTGCTTAACTATGATCTGCCTGAGGACGCAGAAAATTACGTGCATCGTATCGGCCGCACGGCCCGGGCCGGACATAAAGGGCATGCTATCTCTTTTGCTACTCCTGATCAGGGTAATGATGTCCGTGATATTGAAAAACTTATCAAAGCAACGCTTCCGGTATCTAAACATGCGGAACTTACCTTGGATAAATTCGGCGAACCTGTACAAAAATCCGGTAAGACCGGCGTTCGTCAGCCTAGTCATGGACAGCCCAGAGGCAGGTTAAATTATGGACAGTCTAAACATGCCCAGGCCAAAAAGCCTTTCAAATATCCCAAACCAAGATTCTATCGTTAAACCGCTAGAGCCAAATTCGCCTTAAAATACTTGCTATAGTAAATATTTTACCTATAATGTATTTTAGATATTAAAATACGAAAGGGGTAAGAATTGGCAGGCAGAAGCAAAAAAGTTTTGGTTTTTATGTTTTTGCTGATTTTTACAATTTGCCCGGATTCTTTTTCCCAAAATTCTCCAGCCTTTGATATAAATCTCACCCTTGCTGATACAATCCTGATTGCTTTCAAAAATAACAAAGATATCCAGATGCAGGAAGCTGAAATTTCTGTGGCCAAAGCTGATGTTTTAGGCGCAATCAGCCCTTTTTTGCCTCAGGTAAACTTTAAGGCCGGATATACCCGTAATGATAAGGTGCTTGCCGAAAATATTTTTTCCGGATACGAGAATGATAATTCGGCCGGAGTTTATATTAGTGAATCGGTTTATAGCGGCGGCGCCAACACGGCTAATCTTAAAAAGGCCGAGCTTTCCCTGGAAGCGCAAAAGGAAACTCTGCGGGCTAAAAAGATGGATGTAGAATTTGATGCCAAAAGGCTTTACTACGGGCTATTGCTTGCTTATGAAAATGAGCGGATCTCCCGTGAAACTCTCGACCAGGCAATTGCCCATTATGAAAATGTAAAACAGATGTATAAAAACGGGACAGCTTCCAGATTTGACCTTTTGCAGAGCGGGATCCAGGTTTCGCTTTTAGAGCCGAATTTGGTAAAAGCCAAAAACGAAATAGATTCCTTAAAAGCAGATTTAAACAAATTATTGGGCCGTAAAGTTGATTTTCCTATTAATATAAAAGAAAAGTTATCCTATTCTTTTATCGGAATCAATGAAAATGAATTCTTGAAAATGGCTTACCTAAGGCGGCCGGAAATGCAATTAAAATCTTTAGGAATTGATATTGATAAATGGGAAATTAAAATGGCAAAATCCGGTTATCGTCCGCAGATTGACCTCTCCGGCGGGCTGACTTATCGCTCGGATAATTTGGGCGATATGTTTACCCGGAAACAAGGAAATTGGAATGCCGGTATATCGGTGAATATTCCTATTTTCGAAGGTTTTTCCACTAAGGCCAAGGTTGATGCTGCCCGGGCCCGTTATGCCCAAGCGAAAATCGATAAAGATAATTTAATCGATGCTATTGCGGTAGAAGTGCGTAAGGCCTGCCTAAACCTGAAAGAATCTGCTTCGATTATCCAATCGCAAAGAAGCAATGTCCAGGAAGCAAGAGAGGCTTTAAGGATTGCCGAAGTCAGTTTTCGAAACGGGGTGGCAATAAACCTGGACGTATTAGACAGCCAGGTTTCGCTAGCCCAGATTCAAACCAATCTGGCTTCGGGTATTTTTGATTATTTAATGGCGTTGGCTTATTTGGACAGGAGTATCGGTAAATTAATCATCAATGAAGGGCCGGGAGAAAATTATGAAAAAAAAGTTTAAATTAATAGCTTTAATTATTGTTGTTTTAGCCGCCTTGTCGTTTTCCGTTTTTTATTTTGCCGAAAAAGAATTGAATAACAAAGCCATAAAGGTATCCGGTAACATAGAGGGTGATGACGTGCGGATTTCTTTCCGCGTAGAAGGACAGATAACCGAGCTTTTGACCGATGAAGGCAAGGTAGTAAAAAAAGGCGATATTGTTGCTCTTTTAAATACCGACGAATTGGTAAAAGAAAGGGATAACGCTTTCGCCCTGTTTAAGGCTGCGCAGTTCGATTATGAATTAGCTAAACTTGATTACCAAAGATCGGAAAATTTATTTAAAGAAGGGGCGGTATCAGCCCAGAAAAGAGACAGCGACAAAACACAATATGATTCCAGTCTGGCCAAGGTCGAGCAGCTGAAGGCCTCGCTTGATTTGGCCCAAACACGCCTGGATTTTACTAAACTAGCTTCGCCTTTAGATGGGTATATCCTGGTTAAAAGCAGCCTAAGCGGTGAAGTGGTTAAGGTCGGGACCCCGGTGTTTACCGCAATCGACCTGCATAATATCTGGGTTACCGCTTATATTAACGAGAAAGATCTGGGCAGGGTAAAATTGGGCCAGGAGGCTTATGTTATAACCGATACTTTTCCCGGTAAAAAGTACAAGGGAGAAGTTTCTTTTGTTTCCAGCCAGGCGGAATTTACTCCCAAGTTTATCCAGACCCAGGAAGAAAGGGTAAAATTAGTCTACCGGATTAAGGTCAGGGTAGATAATTCTTCCCTGGAGCTTAAGCCGGGCATGCCAGCCGATGCTTACTTAATCGAATAATCATAAATGGTTACTATTAAAACCGCAGGTCTAACCAGGCGTTTTTCTTCCCTTGTTGCTGTCGATAATTTAAATCTGGAAATTAAAGAAGGAGAAATTTTCGGGTTAGTCGGCCCCGACGGCGCAGGCAAAACTACGACTATGCGTCTGTTAACGGGCATACTTGATCCCAGCTCAGGAGAGGCCTGGGTTTTTGATAAACACACTGTTAAAGAAGCTGAGGCCCTTAAGGAGCATATTGCTTATATGTCACAGCGCTTCGGTCTTTATGAAGAGTTAACCGTACTTGAAAATATTAATTTTTACGCCGATGTATATGGGGTAGGTCAGGATCTGCGTAAGGATAAGATCGAACAGCTGCTCGGGTTTAGCGGCTTACTGCCTTTTAAAAAACGTTTTGCCGGCAAGTTATCCGGCGGGATGAAGCAGAAATTAGGCCTGGCTTGCGCATTAATCCATACTCCTAAGGTTTTATTTCTTGATGAGCCGACTAACGGGGTAGACCCGGTCAGCCGCCGGGATTTTTGGAATATACTCTATGACCTTTTAAAAGAGAAAGTTACTATTTTCTGCTCGACATGTTATCTTGATGAAGCCGAGCGTTGCCACAGGGTCGGCCTGATCCATAAGGGAAAGCTTTTACGCTGCGCCAGCCCGGATGATATTAAAAAAGAATATAATGTCAAGAGCCTGGAAGAAGCATTTATTACAATAATTAAAGAATATGAGTCAAAATAATATTGCCGTAAGCGTAGAAAATTTAGAGAAGAGGTTCGGTAGTTTTACGGCGGTGAATAAAATTAATTTTTCCGTACCGGCCGGAGAAGTCTTTGGTTTCTTAGGGCCGAACGGGGCAGGAAAGTCTACGACCATAAGGATGCTTTGCGGGATTATTTCACCAACAGGCGGAAGCGGCCAGGTGGGAGGTTTTGATATTATTAAGGAACAGAATAAGATTAAAGAGCATATCGGTTATATGTCCCAGAAATTTTCGCTCTATAATGATTTAACGGTCGAAGAAAATATAAATTTTTACAGCGGAATATACAAGATACCGAAGCAGGATAAAAAAGAGCGTTTCGATTCGGTGATACATGCCGCCGGATTAGAAGGAATGGAACATAGCCTTACCGCCACTCTGCCCGGAGGATGGAAGCAGCGCCTGGCCCTTGGTTGCGCCCTTTTGCATAAACCGAAAATAATATTTCTTGACGAGCCTACTTCCGGGGTTGATCCGATAACCCGGGCAAATTTCTGGGCGGTTATCAAAAAGTTAGCTGATGAAGGGGTAACGGTATTTGTCACCACCCATTATATGGATGAAGCGGAAAATTGTAACCGGATGGTGTTGATCTATCACGGCACCATTATTGCTATGGGTACCCCGCAGGAGATGAAAACAAACTGTATGAAGAATGAAGTTATTGAAATTGCCCTGCCAGATTCTCAAAGCTGGCTGGGAAAAATAAGCAAACTTGAAACTATCAAAGAAGCAGCGCTTTTTGGTTCGAATATCCATGCAGTAGTTTATGATAGCTTGCGGGCAATAAATGAAGTCAAAGAATTTTTCAAGAAAGAAATGATCGAAGGGGCCAAGGTTAATAAAATAATCCCTTCATTAGAAGATGTGTTTGTTTATTCTATAGAAGAATATGACCGGTCAACACTTAAAAAGGATTAAAGCGGTTGCCTGGAAAGAATTCATTCAGGTAAAACGCGACCCGCGCAGTTTAGGGCTGGCATTAGCCATTCCGATATTCATGCTTTTGATTTTCGGCTACGGGCTTTCACTTGATATCGATCACGTACCGATGATTGTCTGGAACCAGGATGCCTCGTCTAAAGTTACCCGCGAATTTTTGCTTAATTTTAGCAATTCAAAATATTTTAAGATTACAGGCTATACGGATAATTATAAAGACATTACCGCAAAAATCGATAGGGGGCAAATTATGATGGCCCTGGTTATCCCGAAAGATTTTTCGAAGGATATTGAATCGGGGAAAACCACTCCTTTGCAGTTAATAGTTGATGGCAGCGATGCCAATACCGCCACTATTGCTTTAGGATACGTGCGTTCCGTTGTAGCTGACTATAATATATCCCTTTTAACTAATGTTTTTAGGCAGCACGGGTTAAATCCGGTTAAATCCATAAATGCCCATCCGAGAATTTGGTTTAATATGGGCCTGGTGAGTACCTGGTTTATTATTCCCGGAGTTATTGCAATGATCATAATGATCATTGCGGCTCTTTTAATTTCCATAACTATTTCCAGGGAATGGGAAAGAGGGACAATGGAGCAGTTGATATCGACTCCGGTCAAGGGGCCCGAATTAATTATCGGTAAGTTCATACCTTATTTTGTTATTGCCTTCTTTGACCTGGCCGTGGGGGTAGTGATGGCGAAATTTTTATTCGGGGTACCTTTTAAAGGAAGTTACTTATTATTTATTATGTTAAGCTCTTTGTTTTTGACCGGAGCGTTGTCCTTAGGCATACTTATTTCAGTAAATTCAAAAACCCAGTTAATGGCAACCCAAATGGCCAGTCTTTCAACTTTAATCCCTACCATGTTATTATCGGGATTCATTTATCCGATTTTTAATATGCCGAAGTTCATCCAGGCAGTTACTTATTTAATTCCGGCCCGCTATTATATCCTTGTACTCAGGGATATATTCCTGAAAGGCAACGGCATAAACACTTTATGGGATGAAGCGGTTTTCCTTACTTTGTTCGCTTTTTTTATGTTTACTTTCGCTTTAAAGAAGTTTAAGAAGAAAGTGGCTTAATATTAAAAGGAGTAGAGCGTGTTCGAAAGGGCCAAGGCGATCCTGGTAAAAGAATTCAAACAAATATTCCGCGACAGCAGGATGAAGACGATAATCTTTGTTTCTCCGCTTATCCAGATAATCTTATTCGGCTATTCGGCGAACAAAGACATTACCTATGTCCCGACGGCTATTTATGACCGGGATAATACAGCTGAAAGCCGGGAGTTTCTGCGTAAATTTACTTATTCTAAATATTTTGTCCCCGAAAAATATATTTTTAACGATAGCCAACAGGATTTTGTTTTAAATAAAGGTTTAGTCAATACCGTTATCCGTATTGACCGGGGATTCGGCAGGAACCTTAAGGCCAATAAAGAAGCCAGTATCCAGCTGGCCTTTGACGGCACGGATTCAAATACCGCAATGATTGTTATGGGCTATGCCAATACTATTATAAGCAACTATCAGGGCCAAATCCTTAAGGCTAAGGCTGATTCGGAGGGGATTTTAGAAAGCATACCAAGCATAGATCTGCGGGACCGGGCCTGGTTTAACGGAAACCTGGTTTCCAGAAACTATTACCTGCCCGGGGTAATTTGCACGATCGTGACCATGATGTCTCTTTTACTGACTGCCATGGCAATTGTAAAAGAAAAAGAGATTGGGACGATGGAGCAGTTAACGGTCAGCCCCTTAAGGCCTTTAGAGTTGATTATTGGCAAGCTTCTTCCTTTTGGGATTATTTCGCTGATACAGGTCATTTTGATTACTACATTGGGGGTTATCTGGTTTCACATCCCCTTGAGGGGCAATATTATTCTTTTATTATTTTCGGCCGGCATATATTTATTTACTACTTTAGGCATAGGCTTGTTTATCTCAACTATATCTTCGACCCAGCAGGAAGCAAATATGACCGTGTTCCTTATCTACCTGCCGACTGTTTTACTCTCCGGGTTTGCTTATCCCATATCCAACATGCCGCAGGCTATCCAGTGGTTTACGATTTTTAATCCCATGCGTTATTTTATGGTGATTATCAGGAGTATTTTTCTAAAAGGGGTAGGCATAGAAGTGCTTTGGCCGCAGTTATTACCGCTTTTTATCATCGGGGTCACTGTCATTACCCTAAGTTCCTTGCGGTTCAGGAAAGGATTAAGTTAGAATGAATGTTCAAAAAAAAGCCGCATTCAAACTTATTTTATTCTTCGGCCTGGTCAGCCTTTTCGGCGATATAGTTTATGAAGGGGCGCGCAGTGTAAACGGGCCATATCTTAAAACACTTGGCGCAAATGCCGCAATCGTAGGCCTGGTTGCCGGCCTGGCTGAATTCTTAGGCTATGCCGTGCGTTTATTTGCCGGATATTTTGCCGATAAGTCGCGGGCCTACTGGTTGTTAACTTTCGTAGGTTACGGGATGTTAATTAGCGTACCCTTACTTTCTCTGACCGGGATATGGCAGGTGGCAGTTGTTTTTATCGTAGTTGAA
The DNA here is from genome assembly GCA_028710845.1 of Candidatus Omnitrophota bacterium. Classification (GTDB taxonomy): domain Bacteria; phylum Omnitrophota; class Gorgyraeia; order Gygaellales; family Profunditerraquicolaceae; genus UBA6249. The sequence goes on from JAQTTI010000012.1 coordinate 14,236, forward strand.
AGGCTGGGCAAGGCAATCAGGAGCCCGGCCAGGGATACAATTCTTTCCCAGGCGACTAAGCAGGTAGGCACGGGTTTTGGTTTTGCTATTGCCGAGGCCCTTGATCAAATCGGTGCGATAGCCGGCCCATTAATCTTTACCGTACTTTTCATGGTTCTCGGCAAAGGAGAGAGAAGCCTGGGGGATTATCAATACGGTTATTCTTTGCTTTGGATCCCCCTGGGTTTGGTTTTACTTTGTATTTTCTTTGCCTACCGGGCCGTACCTCATCCCGAAGTTTTAGAGGTAACTCCAGCTAAGATCCAGGAATCGGATAAATTAAGCAAAATTTTCTGGATTTATACAATTTTTACCTTTATTACTACTTTAGGTTATGCAAATTTTGCATTAATCGGTTTTCACCTTAAGGCAAGGCAGGTATTGAATGACGCGCAGATTCCCCTTTTTTATGCTTTTGCAATGGGAGTGGATGCCATAGCCGCGTTATCCATCGGTAAAATATATGACATTTTTAAAGATAGAAGCGGCAATGAGAATGCCGGGTTAACTACTTTAATTGTGATTCCGTTTTTTTCTTTATTCATTCCGGTCTTAGTTTTTTCAACTAAATCAGCTTTGGTTTTTACGGGGGTAATTATTTGGGGGTTGGTAATGGGCTGCCATGAAACGATCATGAAGTCGGCGATTGCTGACTTAACCCCTATAAAGAAAAGAGGCACAGGATACGGAATATTTAACTCTGCTTATGGTCTGGCGATTTTTATCGGTAGTGCCCTAATAGGCCTGCTTTATGAAAGATCAATAGGTGCAGTTATTTCTGTCAGCATCGGTATTGAAATAGTGGCGATTGCCGCTTTTTTTGTTTTAAAAAAAGAAGTCTTGACTAGCAAAAAATAATATGTTACTATTCTAAAATTAGTAGCACATAATTTTAAGGAGTGATTATGGCTTTAATCCGTTTTGGTGTTTCCATTGAAAAAGATCTTTTGGATAAATTCGACCGTTTTATAGGGGGGAAAAAGTATACTAACCGTTCAGAGGCATTCCGTGATTTAATCCGTCAGGAGTTAATCCAGAAGCAATGGGAAGGCAAAGATGAGGTGGCGGGAGCGATCACCTTGATTTATAATCACCATAAAAGAGAACTAGTAAATAAGCTCATGGATATCCAGCATGATTTTGGCAGGTTAATAATTTCAGCCCAACATATCCATCTTGATCATAACAATTGTTTGGAGATAATAGCGGTAAAAGGCAGTCCTCTTCAGGCCCAAAAGCTGGCGGACAACCTAAAGTCAATTAAAGGAGTTAAGCATGGGACATTAAGCATGTCTACTGCCGGAACCGGGATTTAAATTATTTTTTTTATCTCTTAGTAGCACGAATTATTAATTAATAGCACAGAAAGGAGCAAGATGGGAAGATTTATTTTAGTTTTGGTTTTAGTTTTAACGAGTTACTTTAATGTATTTGCCGAAGCAACCCAGAATCCTGCGCCCGAAGAATGGAATCCTGTTTCAGCCGGCACGCTTACTACCTGGACAGCTCCGGTCTGCGCCCAAGGAGAGCTTGTAATCCAGCCATTTTTTTTCTACAATAGGACCAGGGGGACATTTGATTCGGAAGGTAAATATCATGGGCTAGCTAAAGGTGATAGCCAGCACCAGTACCAAGAGCAACTATTCATTCAATATGGCCTTACGGATAGATTAGAAATTGACGCCCAGACAGTTTATCAGCAAAACTATATAAAGCAGGATGGAGCAAGGGCTAGAAAAAGCGGTTTTGGAGATAGTTATCTTTTTTTACGTTATTGCCTTCTTGAAGATAAGGGATGGTTGCCTCACCTGACAGGATTGCTCCAGCTTAAGACGCCAACTGGTAAATATCAGCATTTAAATCCGGATAAATTGGGGGCTGATTCTATGGGTAGTGGTTCCTATGATCCCGGTTTTGGTTTTAACCTGAGCAAAAAACTCAAGCCGTTTATTTTTCATGCTGATGCCATTTTTAGTTTTCCTCAAAAGGTTATGATTGACGGGATAAAAACAAGATATGCCAGTTATACTAATTATGACTTTGGGGTGGAATATTTTTTACCTAAGGGTTTTAACCTTATGCTTGAGGCGAATGGCTACCTGCAGGCAGACATCCGGCAGGCCGGGCAGAAAACTGTATCAACCTCGGTAAATTATCTTACTATTTCTCCCGGAATCGGCTGGTCGAATGATTTAATCCAAATTCTTCTGGCTTATCAAAGGGTGGTTACAGGTACCAATACAGATGCCAATGATTCCGTAGTCTTAACAGGAGTATTTACATTTTAAAATGGAGATAGTATGCATATACCAGATGGATATTTAGGTCCGGCAACTTGCGGTTTTTTTTATCTTATTATGCTGCCGATATGGACAGCTGCATCGCGTGCCGTTAAGAAAACTCTTAACGCCCGTCAGGTGCCGATGCTGGCTATTGGAGCGGCTTTTAGTTTCGTGATCATGATGTTTAATATTCCTATTCCCGGCGGCTCTACCGGCCATGCTGTGGGTGGAGTTTTAGTGGCAATATTGCTCGGCCCCTGGGCTGCTTGTATTGCCATAACCGTTACATTGGTCATTCAAGCGTTACTATTCGGTGATGGAGGTATTACCGCTCTAGGCGCTAATTGTTTTAATATGGCTTTTGTGCTGCCATTTACAGGGTATTACATCTACAAATTAATTTCTTATAATTGTCCCGAAAATTCAAAAAGAAGAATTATTGCATCGGGTATTGCCGGTTATCTGGCTTTAAATCTGGCAGCTTTATTGACGGGCTTTGAGTTTGGGATCCAACCTTTATTGCACCATACGCCCAGCGGTCAATTTTTGTATTGTCCTTATGGCCTAAATGTTGCAGTACCAGCAATGGCAGTCGAACATTTATTGATATTTGGTTGGGTTGAGGCAGTTGTAACAGCATTGGTGATTAAATATCTGCAAAAACATGATCCTCAGCTTCTAGGGATTAAAAAAGAGGTGGAAGATGAAAACAATTACTAAGTTATGGGCCGGTTTGGGTATCTTAATCCTGCTTTCTCCTTTAGGCCTTTTACTGCCGGAGCATTTTAAGGCACAAGAAGCCTGGGGAGAGTGGGGGACCGATAGGATTAAAGAGATGGTTGGGTATATTCCTCGCGGCCTTGAGAAGTTTTCCGGCCTTTGGCAGCCGCCGATACCGGATTATGGACAGGAACAAGGGGCTTCGGTATTAGGATATATGCTTTCGGCATTATTTGGCATAATTATTGTTGTTGCGATAATATTTTTATTTGCTAAATTTTTAAGTAAAAAAGATAATTTGTGATATAATTTATAAAATTACTAATTCCGGAAAATAGAATCCTTAAGTGTTAAAAACCCCGTTTTACGATATCCATCTTTCGCTCGGCGCAAAAATTTCTCCTTTTGGCGGTTGGCTGATGCCTATTCAATATCAGGGCATTCTGGCCGAGCATCTTCATACTCGGCAGGCAGTTTCCGTTTTTGATATCTGTCATATGGGTGAGTTTCTGCTGGAGGCAGAACCGGCGGGAAGCGGTTTAGACAGGATCTTGACCCAAAATATAATTTCTATGCCCGGTGGAAGCTGCCGTTACGGATTTATGCTTAATGATAAGGCTGGGGTATTGGATGATCTGGTTGTATACCGGATCAATGAAAATAAATGGATGTTGGTGGTTAATGCCGCAACAACCTCTTACGATTACAAACATTTAGAAAAAAACCTTTCGGGAGCCAGCCGTTTAGAGGATATTTCCGATAAGACCGGTAAATTAGATGTTCAAGGCCCGCTTTCACTAGAAGTACTCAAGAATATTTTTGGAAAACAGATTGAAAGCTTAAACTATTATACATTTGCTAAATTTAGCTTTGAGAAGGAAGATTGTATAATCAGCAGGACCGGTTACACCGGTGAATTGGGTTATGAAATCTATATTGCAAATGAATACGCCAAGAAATTATGGAATCTTTTGTTAAAGGATGAACGGGTTAAGCCTGCGGGGTTGGGTTGCCGGGACACCTTGCGGCTTGAGATGAGTTATCCTCTTTATGGCCAGGATATCGATGTAAACCACTCTCCTTTGGCTGCGGGCTTATCTAAATTTGTCGATTTTAATAAAAACTTTATCGGTCGAGAAGCAATGTTAAAAGAAAAAGCCGGCGGTTCCTCAGAGCATTTAATTTGCTTTAAGGCGGATTCCCGCCGGTCGCCTCGGCATGGTTTTACCATATTTGATCGAGATAAACCGATTGGGATAGTAACCAGCGGTTCTTTTTCACCCAGCCTTTCAGCCGGTATCGGTATGGGTTATGTCTCGGGAGATTATCCAGCAGGAAGCCGGCTTCTTATTAAAGATAATTCGATCGAAATTCCGGTAAAAGTAGTTAAAAAACCTTTTTTAATAAAAGAAAATTTTTCAAAACCGGCTGCTTTAAAACGGCCGGCTTAATTAACTAAAAAGGAGCGATTATGGATATACCAGGGAATCTTTTATACACTAAGGACCATGAATGGGCGCGGATCGAAGGTAAAAATGCTTATGTAGGTATTACCGAGTATGCCCAGCATTCTTTAGGCGATATTACTTTTATCGAATTGCCTAAGGCCGGCCAAGAATTGAAACAGTCTTCATATTGCGCTACTGTAGAATCGGTCAAAGCCGCTTCGGAAGTTTTCGTTCCTTTATCGGGAAAAGTCATTTCGGTAAATTCCCGGTTATCCAAAAATCCTGAGCTGATCAATCAATCGCCTTATGATCAAGGTTATTTTTTTATGATGGAATTTTCCAATGTTGCTGAAAAAAACAACCTTATGGATGCCAAGGCTTACGAAACTTATTTGGAAAGTATCTCTAAATGAATTTTATTCCGCACACCCAAGACGATATTAAACAAATGCTCGAGGCAATAGGTGCAACGAGCATAGACGGGCTTTTTAATATTCCTGCCGGGCTTAAACCAAAGTCTTTTGATATCGCCTCCGGTAAATCCGAGTTCGAGGTTACCGAAATCTTACGCAAGCTTTCCCTGAAAAATGCCACTGGTCTAGTTAATTTTGTCGGCGCAGGATTCTACGACCATTTTATACCGGCGGCGGTCGATTCAATAACCTCCCGGTCGGAATTCTATACGGCCTATACTCCTTATCAGCCTGAATGTTCTCAGGGATGGCTGCAGGCCATTTATGAATACCAATCGATTATTTGCCAGCTTACAGGTTTAGATGTTTCAAATGCTTCTTTATATGATGGGGGGACGGCTCTTTTTGAAGCGATGATGATGGCGATCCGGCAAACCGGCAGGCATAAAATTATTGTCGATAGCGGAGTAAATTTGATTTACCGCACCATGCTTTATACCTATACCTTAAATCTTTCTATCGAGTTTGTTGAAATTCCGGTTATTCACGGACAAAGCAGCCGGGAGGCTTTATTTAAGTGCCTTGACGATAAGACCGCCGCCGTAATTTTCCAAAATCCAAATTTTTTCGGCGCCATTGATGATTATAGTGATGCGGTAAAAGAAGTGCACAAATCCGGCGCTTTAGCCATTGCTTCGGTTTATCCTGTTTCTTTAGGGATACTTAAAACTCCGGGTGAGATGGGTTTTGATATTG
>JAQTTI010000074.1 GCA_028710845.1 Candidatus Omnitrophota bacterium
GGCTATATTAAGAAACTCAATGGTCAGGAATCTGAGATCGGAATACAGGGGAAAGAGATCAATTTAAAGCCAAATGAACAGATTGGACAATTATATCGAATTTATTTGGGGCCGCAGGATTCAAAAACTATCAATAATATAAAACCAGAGTGGTCCGCAATAATCTACTATGGAACCTTTGATTTTATTGCCCAGCTTCTTTTACAGCTATTAGGATTCTTTTATAGCTTGGTGCATAATTGGGGTTTGGCCATAATTCTCTTGAGTCTTGTAGTTTATCTTGTGCTTTTCCCTCTCACCTTAAAACAAATGCGCTCAATGAAGGAGATGCAATTATTGCAGCCCAAAATTGAAGCCCTGCGCTGTGAGCTTAAGAATAATCCACAAAAATTGAACAAGGAAATAATGGAACTCTATAAGGAACATAAGGTTAACCCATTAGGCGGTTGCCTGCCTTTGTTGTTGCAGATGCCTATTTTCTTTGCCCTATATCAGGCGCTGATCCGCTCTGTCGCGTTAAGAGGGGCAAAGTTCTTGTGGATCCAGGATCTTTCTGCACCGGACCACCTTTTCACCCTAAAAAATTCAATACCATTTTTAGGAAACTATATTAATATATTACCTATTCTTATGGCTATCGGTATGTTTGTGCAACAAAAGATCTCCATGGCTAAAACAACCGGAGAAGCGGCACAGCAACAGAAAATGATGTCTATTATAATGCCGATCATGTTTGGGGTTATTTTTTATCAAATGCCCTCAGGATTAGTGCTCTATTGGTTTGTGAATAGCACATTAATGCTCGCATACCAGTTCCGTATTAACAGTCAAAAATGAAGAAGGAAAGATATATAGAGGCTGAGGGCAAAACCATAGAAGAGGCGGTAAAAAATGCCCTTCATATACTTAAGCTGCCGCGTAAATGCGTAAAAATAAAAACACTATCTGAAGAAAAAAAGGGGCTTTTTGGGATGCCGGGAGCTAAGCCGGTTAAGGTACGGGTGACCGTAATTGCGGGCAGAGATCCTGTATCGGCATAGGGTTCAAGAAAACACTTGACAATTGCTTTGCATTTGAGATAATTAGCTTAAACAGAGGCAGAGTTTCCCGGGGAACTATTTGTAAGTCTAATAATATCAATGGGTAAGATAATTGCAGTCTGCAATCAAAAAGGTGGCGTAGGCAAAACCACCACATCCATTAATCTCTCCGTATCTCTGGCCATGACCGGCAAGAAGGTTCTGCTAATTGACCTGGATCCTCAGGCCAATGCCACCAGCGGCATAGGGATAAACAAGCACGATATTAAAAAAAGCACCTATCATATTTTGCTAGAGGAATTAAACCTCGGCGATATTTTACAGAAGACCATGGTTGATAATCTTCTGCTGGCTCCTTCTAACCTGGATCTAACCGGGGCAGAGGTGGAGCTGGTCGGCGCATTGGGCCGTGAATATAGATTAAAAAGAGCCCTGCAAAAAGAAAAAGAAAATTATGATTTTATCATTATTGATTCACCGCCATCATTGGGCCTGTTGACCATTAATGGTTTATGCGCTGCCGATTCCGTGATCATCCCGGTGCAATGCGAATATTATGCGTTGGAAGGTTTAACGCAACTCCATAACACTATTAGACTTGTGAAAGAAAATCTTAATCCTGCCTTGGAGATCGAAGGGGTATTATTAACCATGGCGGATTTTCGCACCAATCTTACCAAAGAGGTTATTCAGGAAGCGCGCAATCATTTTAAAGATAAGGTTTATAACACGGTAATCCCCAGAAATATCCGGCTTACCGAAGCCCCTGGTTTTGGCAAGCCGATCGCTTTATATGACGCTGATTCTCTCGGCGCGCAGAAATACGCGGAACTAACCAGGGAGTTGTTGGGTATAGCGCTAAACACTGATTCTAAAATTTCACAAGACACCCCGCGCTAATTGGTATTGCGCGGGTGTTGTCTATGTAGACAAGGAGAGGCTTGATGGAGAGAAGAGCTTTAGGCAAAGGGCTTAGCGCGTTGATCCCGGAAAAAGCAGCAGAGGCTGCAGCGCATAAAGAGGAGATCATTTATGTCCAATCTGGACAAATAAAGCCAAATCCTTTCCAGCCGCGCGAAGATTTTGATCAGCAGAGTATTGAAGAGCTGGCCCAGTCTATAAAAGAAAAAGGTGTTATCCAGCCGCTCTTGGTCAGGCGCAGAGGTGATAATTATGAGCTGATCGCCGGAGAAAGAAGGCTGCGCGCTGCCAGCTCATTGGGGTTAAAAGAGATCCCGATCATAGTGCGCGAGGTTAGCGATCAGGATTCACTGGAGCTGGCTTTGATCGAGAATATTCAGAGAGAGGGCTTAAACCCCATTGAAGAAGCGCATGCTTATCAACATCTCCTGGATAAATTTAATGTTACCCAGGAAAAAATAAGCGAGGTCTTGGGCAAGGCCAGGGTCACCATTACCAATACCTTGCGCCTGCTTAAGCTGCCGCATGAGGTCCAGGACGAGATGAAAAAAGGCCGGATCAGTTTTGCGCATGGCCGCGCCTTGCTTGAGGTTGAAGACGCAAACCAGCAGCGCAGGCTTGCCCAGGATATTATCTCTAAGGGGCTTTCTGTGCGCGAGCTGGAGAGTTTGCTTAAGAGCATCCGGCCGAAAGTCGCTAAACGTAAGATCGGGGCAGGCTTGCGCGAGCCGATCGTCGCTATTCTTGAAGAGCAGCTGCAGCATGCCTTGGCCACCAAGGTAAGGATCAGCAAAAGAAAAAAACGCGGACACATCAATATTGAATTTTATTCACAGGAGGACCTTGAGCGGATCGTAAATGTTATTAAAGGAGGAAACAGTTAATGAACCAGGCAGTTTTAATACTTATTAAGCCCGACGGGCTAAAAAAATCCCTCACCGGAAATATCCTTACGCGCCTATCGGAAACAAAGCTTGAGATAGTCGCCGCCAAAATGGTCCGCGTATCCAAAGATCTGGCCCAGGAGCATTACCGGCACTTGAAGGAGAAACCCTTCTTTAATGAGATAATAAAATATCTGCAGGGGGATTTGCATGACCGTAAAAAGGTCATGGCTTTGGTTTATTGGGGCAAGGATGCGATCAAGAAATGCCGCGATCTGGCCGGGGCAACTAACCCCGAGGAGGCAGAGCCGACCTCTATCCGCGGTTCTTACGGCAGGATCACCACCTCCGGGATTTATGAGAACGTGATCCATGTTTCATCAAATGAGCCGGAGGCAGAGAGGGAGATCAAGCTTTGGTTTAACCCTGATGAGATCATCGTCGATCTTTACCCGGCAAAAGAGACGGTGCAAAAAGAAATTAAGAGCAAAGTTTGGGCTTAAGAGAGGATAATATGATCAGCAGTATGACCGGTTTTGGCAGTTGCGAGGCAGAGGTTGAATCTATCGGCAGGATAAGCGTAGAGTTAAGATGCACCAACCATAAATTCCTGGAAAGTGTTTTTCATTTACCGGATGGGATGCTTTCTTTGGAGGACAAGATCAAGAAGGAGATCGAGGCAAGGATACGCCGGGGAAGGGTTTTTTGCAGCGTAAACATAAAAGGGGACGAGGCGCAAGGTATCTTTGTAAATCGCCGGCTCCTGAAGAATTACCTGCGTGAATTAAACGGCGTTAAGAATGAATTTAAAATCAAGGATGGCTTGACTTTGGATTCTTTGATCCGCCTGCCCGGGGTCCTCTCCCTTAAAGAGAATAAGCCGCAAGGTTTACATATCTGGGAACGCCTTTTACCCTTGATTAAATTAGCGCTGGCAGAGTTGATAAAGACCAGGGCTAAAGAAGGAAAGGCCCTGGCGGGTTTATTAAAGGAGAGAAACGGGCTGCTTAAAAAAGATTTGATGGTGATAAAACAGCGTTTTGCGGTAGCCTCAAAAAGCAGACTCAGGAAGATTGAGGCTGAGGAGGAGCGGCTGGCTTTTTTGAAAAGCGCGGATATCTCGGAGGAGCTGGACCGTTTGAATTTTCACATCAGGAATTTCCAGCAGAGGATCGCCAAAGGCGGCCCAGTCGGCAAAGAGCTGGATTTTATCACCCAGGAGATGCAGCGGGAGGCCAATACCCTGGCAGCCAAATCATTCGACCTGATTATTTCCGGATGCGCCGTACAGATGAAAAGCCAGATCGAGAAGATCCGCGAACAAGTGCAGAATATCGAGTAGTGAAAACCTCCGGAAGACAAAAGAAGCAGGGAAAAATATTCGTTATCTCCGGGCCTTCGGGCTCAGGTAAGACCACCCTACTGAACAGGCTAATCCAGGATAAAGAAATCGGAAAATTGCTTATAAAATCGCGCTCTCTTACTACCCGGCCCAGGCGCTGGCAGGAGAGGGATGGCAGGGATTATTTTTTTATTTCTCCGGGCGAGTTCAAGCGGCTGTTAAAAGCTAAAAAAATTCTTGAATGGACCAGGTATTTGGGCTATTATTACGGAACGCCCAGGGGCGAGGTTGAGGCCCGGCTTAAAAAAGGCGGACATATCGGTTTTTGCCTTGATCTTAAGGGCGCCGCGCTCCTTAAAAAAATCTACCCGAAAAATACGGTAACGGTTTTTGTCCTTCCGCCTTCGCTGGAGACGCTAAAGGCAAGGATCGAAGGACGCT
>JAQTTI010000075.1 GCA_028710845.1 Candidatus Omnitrophota bacterium
CCAGCGGGCCGCCGGCAATATCAAAAGCAAGGTTTAATAAATTACCTTTTCTGGTATCAAAAACATTGTCGCGGCTGTCAAATGTTAATGACGGTGTAAAAACGCTTATAACATTTGTCCCCACTTCGCTCATTAAATCGCTAGAAGCGTCGCTGGAAGGATTGCTAATCTTTATTTGATCAAGCCGGTAGGTAAGGTCCCCCCTTAAATATTCGGTTAATTCTTTTCCTAAACGTAAATCCCCTCCGGTGACCGCTTCGTCATAACCGTATCCTACATCGGTGTCACGATCATGCATCCTGCGGTATAAATCAAAACCAAAAGAAACGGGATAATCAAAAAGCCATGGCTCGGTAAAACTTAGTTCATACCCTTGGCTTAAATTACCGATTGACGCCCTCACCTTTAAATTTTGCCCGGCCCCGGTAAAATAAGGCCAGTTTCTCCAGTCGAAGTTCTTCTGCTCAACCTCTACAAAACCTATAAACTGGTCTACCGTGCTATAACCGCCTCCGAAACTAAATGAGCCGGTTTTAGATTCTTTAACATCGACCACCAGGTCCTTTTTATCGGGCTTTTTAGTTTCTTCGGTATCATAACTTACTTCGTCGAAAAACCCTAAATTCTGCAGCCTTTCTTTGCTGCGCCTTAGTTTTTCGCCGTCGAATTTCTCGCCGGGATGTATTCTCATCTCCCGGCGAATGACCATATCTTTGGTCTTAATATTTCCTCTGATCTTTATTTTATCGACATAAACGATCTGATTTTCGGTAATCGAATAAGTTATGTCTACCCGGCTGCTTTCAGGATTTACTATTTCCGATTCATTAACAAGGGCAGAAATATAGCCCCGGTCAAAATAGATCCCCTGAATGCCGGCAATATCTTTTTTCATCCCCTCATTGCTGAATACTTTGCCGGGAACGCATTCGCTAAGTTTAGATATAATCTCTTTTTCCAAAACATTTTTATTTCCCTGGATAATAACCGAACCTACGAGATATTTCTTGCCCTCATTGACTTTTATTGTGATGTATAAAAGGTAAGGCCTCGAGGTATCCTGTTTAATTTCATAATCTACCGAAACATCCGTAAAACCTTCACGCTGGTAAAAAGATTTAATCCGCTCCATATCTTCTTTAAGCACCTCGTCTTTAAGAATCCCGGCATTAAAGAACCAGGCCCGTTTGGTTTTGATCAGCTTAAGGATGCGTGAATCCTTAAAAGATACATTGCCTTCGATCTCGATATTCTTAACTCTTACCTTCCGGCCCTCTACAATAGTAAAAACAATGCCGGCCTTGTTAGATTCAGGTAAAAGATCGACCTTATACTTTATGTCCGCCTGGCTATAACCGACTTTTTCATACATCGATTTTAATGTATTTAAATCCTCGGTCAGAGAAGGATAGTCAAGATACTGGCCTTGTCGGGTTTTCAGCTGTTCCTTGATCTTATCTTCTTTCATGATCGCCAGATTAATACCGGAAAAGGAAATTTTGTCGATGATCGGCCTTTCTTCTACATTTACGATTATTTTAAGGCCGTCCTTATAATCTTCTGTATCGATTTTAATATCGCTGAAAAATCCGAGGAGATAAAGCCGTTTTAAATCATCGCTTATGATATTTTCCTGATAAGGACTGCCGATACGGGTCTTCATCTTGGAGACAATGACATTTGTACTGATGGACTTATTGCCTTTTACTTCTATGGCAGTTACATTTTTGGCTGTTGGCGCGGCGGTTTGCTCTACAGAAGATATATTTTGTTCATCCTGAGCCATTAAAGGCTCGGCGGTAAAAACTACGCTAAAAACAAAAGCTGCGGTCAGGAGTATTCTGGTCGATTTAATCATATTTTTCCCTTGCCAAATAAATTCAGGCAAAGATCCTCCCAAAAAAACTTATTGTTATTATATAAGAATAGCCTTTTTAAAGCAAATACTTATTCGACCCTTGACAAATTATCAAACCTGGTAAACTCTTTGATAAATGCCAGCTTCAAAGTTCCAACCGGGCCATTACGCTGTTTGGCAATTATTGCCTCAGCTATACCCTGATTCTCAGGAGAAGGATTATAATACTCTTCCCTCAAGATCAAAACTACCACATCGGCATCCTGCTCAATCGCCCCGGATTCCCTTAAATCCGAAAGCTGGGGGCGGTGGTCAGTGCGCGATTCTACTGCCCGGGATAACTGGCTAATAGCAATGACCGGCACATTTAATTCTCTAGCCAGGGCTTTGAGGGAACGGGAAATTTCCGAAATTTCCTGCTGCCTGCTCTCCATGCTGGTGGCTGAACCGCGCATAAGCTGCATGTAATCTAGAATAATTAATTTTATATCGTGGTGCGATTTTAAGCGGCGGGCGCGGGCCCTAAGTTCCATTACTGAAATTGCCGGAGTATCGTCAATAAATATGGGCGACTCGGAAAGCTTTCCCGCTGCTGCGGTAAGACGCGGCCAATCGCTAGTAGCAAGATAACCGGTCCTTACTTTATGCGCATCAACCCGGGCATGGGAACAAAGCAGCCTTTGCGTCAATTGTTCTTTGGACATTTCTAAACTGAATATCGCCGTAGGTACTTTTTCTACAACTGCCGCATATTCGGCTATCCCCAGGGCAAAAGCGCTTTTTCCCATCGAAGGCCTTCCGGCAATAATGATTAAATCGGAAGGCTGAAGGCCGGCCGTCTTAATATCAAAATCTATATAACCGGTAGGCACCCCGGTAACATGGGCTTTATTCTGATAAAGCCTGTCTATTGTTTCAATGCTCTCTTTAATGATTTCTTTTAAATGCAGGTAGGTCCCTTGATTTCGGCGGTCACTGACATCAAAGATAAGTTTCTCGGCGGTATCGACAACCTCGGCGATGTTGCCTTCGCTTTCATGACAAAGAGAAATAATCTTCGTAGAATTATTGATCAAGGTACGCAATATATACTTTTCCCGGACTATGCTTGCGTAATGGTTGATGTTAGCTGCGGTAGGCACGGCATTAGCCAGGGAAGTTAAATAACTGGCCCCGCCTATTTGGTCCAGGGAGCCGGCTATTCTTAAGGCGTCGGTCAAGGTGATCAGGTCTACGGCTTTGTTTGAATTATAAAGGTCGATTATCGACTGAAATATCTTACGGTGGGTATCTTTATAAAAACAGGAGGCATCCAATTTTTCGCTGGACGCAGAAACCGCTTCTTCATCTAAAAGCATGCTGCCTAGAACAGCCATTTCAGCTTCCAGATTCTGCGGGGGAACTTTATCCAAAACTAAATCCTGGGGTGAATTTCTTATTTTTTTACTACCCAAAGCTTAACCACAGCAGTTACTTCAGGATGAAGCTTAACGGGTACCTCATAAATGCCTAAAGATTTTATCGGTTCAATTAATTCTATTTTGCTTTTATCGATTTGGAACCCTTCTTCCTTCAAGGCTTCGGATATATCATGGGGATGAATACTGCCATATAATTTTTCTTCCCCCTGGGTAAGGGCGGCAATGGTCAAGGAGAGCTGGCTTAACCGGTCTTTGATTTTAATCGATTCTTCTTTAACCTTAGCCGACAGCAGAGCAGCAGCTTTTTTATCTTCTTCCAATTTTTTAAGGCTGGCTGAGGTTGCCGGTCTGGCTAAATTGTTCGGAAAAAGAAAATTCCTGGCAAAACCTTCTTTTACCTGGACTACTTCTCCCTGACGGCCGATTTTTTCGACATCCTTGCTTAATATTACTTCCATAGACTAAAACTAACGGGCGTAAGGAATCAGTGATAAGAATCTTGCTTTGTTAATCAGCTCTCTGATTCTTCTCTGGTGTCTTGCGCAATTGCCTGAAAACCGGCTGGCATTAATTTTACCTTTTTCGGTTATAAACACTTCCAGCCTTTTTATATCTTTATAATCAATGCTGCCTAATTTATCCGCACAAAACCGGCAAAATCTTTTTCTAACCGGCCCAAGGGCATCTTTCTTTTTTTTAAGTATTTTTTTATCTTTGCCGAAACCTTTTGTTTTAACCTTCATGTGGTTCATCCTCGCTTTCTGCTAACCAGGTTGATTCGCTGCTTGGTTCATCTGTTGGGGCTTCTGCTTGGTGCGTTTCGGGTTGTCCTGCGCCGGCTGATTTTTGCCCCGGCGAACCCATAAACTGCACCCGTTCGGCCCTGACCTCGATAACCGAGCGTTTGGCGCCTGTATTATCCTCCCAGGTCCTGGATTGCAGCCTGCCTTCCACAAACACACTGCTTCCTTTATGCAGGTATTGGTTACAAGTTTCTGCCTGCTTATTCCAAACTACCGCGGTTATAAAACAAACTTCTTCTTTTAATTCCTGATCCTTGGTCTTGAATTTCCGGTTTACCGCCAGGCGTAAATTAGCTACCGCGGTGCCTTGCGGGGTATAGCGTAATTCGGGATCCTTGGTCAGGTTGCCCATTAATAAAACTTTATTATAACTTGCCATTAAAGTCTCCTTATAAATGAAGCGGTATGCTTAATTATCCATCCTGGTAAATAAAACTCTCAGGATATTTTCATTTAGCTTATAAGTATTGCGGAGTTCTTTTATTGCTCCTGACGGAGCATTAAAAGCTGCCAGGTAATAAACGCCTTC
>JAQTTI010000076.1 GCA_028710845.1 Candidatus Omnitrophota bacterium
TTTAAACCCAGTGCAATCCTGCGGTTTGCCGAATCAACCGAAAGCACGGAAACATCGACTTTCTGGCCTTTTTTGAGGACATCCTGAGGGTGGCCAATTCTTTTGGTCCAGGAAATATCCGATACATGAATCATACCTTCAAGGTTAGAATCCAGTTCGACGAATGCTCCGTATTCGGTAAACCCGCGGACCTTACCGGAAACAGTCGAGCCAACCGGATATTTTGATTCTGCGTCAAGCCAGGGATTTTGCTCCAGCTGCTTTAAACTAAGCGAAATCCTGCGGGAATCTTTTTCCACGCTCAATATCTGGGTTTCCACGATATCGCCCACCGCAAACATCTCTCCCGGGTTATTTACTCGTTTGGTCCAGGAAATTTCGGAAACATGAATCAACCCTTCTATCCCCTTTTCCAATTCCACAAAAACCCCATACGGAAGGATATTAACGACTTTTCCTTTTACTTTTAAACCGACGTTAAACTTTCCCTCGATATCTTTCCAGGGATCAGACAGCCTTTGTTTTAAACCTAAAGAGACTTTTCCTGAAGCTTGATCAAGGTTTAAAATCATCACCTCTATTTTATCTCCGATAGCCACGATCTCCGACGGATGGCTGATTTTCGACCAGGACATATCGGTAATATGCAAAAGCCCGTCGACACCGCCTAAATCAATAAATGCGCCAAAATCAGTAATTGCCTTGACTGTGCCCGGATAAATATTACCGATCTTTAACTCCTGCCAGATCTTGCTTTTGGCCACATCCCGATCAGCCTGTACGGCTTCCCGGCGGCTGACAATAATACTGCGGCGTAAGTTATTGACTTTAACGATTTTAAACTTGAATACCTTATATAAGATATCCTTATCCGGTATGTTGCGAAAAGACGATAGAGAGCTGGGCAGGAAACCTTCGATACCCATAATGTCTACGAGAAATCCGCCTTTTACTTTCTTTACCGGCCTTCCTTCAACCAAGGTGCCTTCATTTGATAATTTGACTATCTTGTCCCAACCCTGCATACGCATGGCTTTTTCACGGGATAAAGTCATCACCCCGGCGTCATTTTCCATAGTTTCTAGCAAAAACTCCATCTCGCGGCCTACCGCAAGGTCAGAGGGGCTGAATTCGGCGATAGGAACAATCCCTTCCGACTTAAAACCTACATCGACTAAGACTTCTTTGCTTTTAATCTCAACAATCTTACCCGACACAACCTGGCCTTCTTTTAAAACTTTAATACTCTGGTTATATAATTGTTCTAATTCTGCTCTAGTATCTGACATTTCAATTTACTCCCTTTCTATTTTTATTTTGTTTAATTTATTGTCCTGATTAACATTGATTGATAACTTTTTAATTTCAGCCATTATCATATTCGCAGTTTCTTGATAAGGCTTCCCCCTTTCTATATGAATTTCTTTGCCAAAACGAAGCACTATTTTCCTGCCAAAATTAATTTTTCTCCTCACTCCTTTTGGCAATGCTTCATAGGTGCCTGTAACAAAAACCGGAATTACCGGTACATTTGCCTTATCCGCTAAAAATCCGACCCCTGGCTCAGGGTCGATAAAAGCTTTATCGATGGTCCGGCGCGTGCCTTCGGGAAAAATTGCCAGACCCTGGCCGGACTTAACTGCCTTAAGGGAATTTTTTAAAGCCGAGAAATCAATGCTATTCCTCTTTACAGGAATGACGCCGACTGCCTTCATCCAAAAGGCAAGAAATTTATTATTAAATAAGGTGTCCCTAGCCATAAAATGCACATTGCGCAGGCAGCCTGAACCCAAAACAATCGGGTCAAGATAACTTACATGGTTACAGGCCAAAATAAATCCGCCTTTTCTGGGCAGATTTTCCTTACCTTCTACCCTCAGCCTGAAAAAAACTTTTAGAAAAACTAGAAGTATAAGCCTGCTAAACCTATACGCCATCCTTTAAGATTATTTCTTTTGCCAAAGCTAGTAATTTCCTGGCCCGGGTAAAGCTTTTGGCTTCGGCGTAAGTGCGCATAATCGGTTCGGTACCCGAACCCCGAAACATAAGCCAGCTTTTATCTTCACAAATAAGCTTTATTCCATCATAATCTTTAATATCTACTACCTGTTTACCCAATAATTGGCTGGGTAGGTTTTCTTTTTTAGGTTCAACCCGCCTATCAAGATGAAAATCCTGACGGACATAATAATATTTGCCGAATCTCTTTTCGGTTTCATTCAAAATCTTCAACATGTTTTTATTCCGGTAAACCATCATTTCAATCAAAAGCAGACCGGCCATGGTCCCATCGCGCTCAGGGATATAATTTTTAACCCCCATTCCGCCGGCTTCTTCTCCGCCGGCTACGATATCCTGGGTTTCCATAAGGTTGGAGATATACTTAAAACCTACCGGGGTTTCATAAAGTTTTATTCCCAAAAACTCGGCAATATTGTCCATCATTGTCGAGCCGCAGATGGTTTTTACCAAACCGCCCGTAAAATGACGGTCCTGGTTTAAATGAAGCGCTAAAAGGCCCAGTATTTTTTGAGGATGGATAAACACCCCGTTTGGTGCAACCGCAGCGATCCTATCGGCATCTCCGTCGAGGGCAATCCCCAGGTCAAATTTTTCTAAGCGCACCCGTTCTTTTAATTCTTTTAGATTATCCTCCACCGGCTCCGGCCTGCCTCCGCCAAAAGAAGGATTGATCGTGTTTCGCATAAACTCTAGTTTTATTTTCGTTCCCTTAAGCACTTCGGCAATAAAACTATCCCCTGAGCCGTACATGGAATCGACTAAAACTTTGAATTTTTTATTCTTAATCTTCTTTAGGTCGATATAGTTACGGATAAATTTTATATAATCTTTGATAATATCGGTTTTTTTAATTGCCTCCGCTTTAAAATCCTCTTTTAGGCTGGTTTTACCGATAAGGCTTTCGACTTTTTGAGTAATCTCCTCGCTTGCCCCTCCTCCGCTTGAATTCTTGATCTTAAAACCATTGTATTCTGCCGGGTTGTGCGAAGCTGTAATCATTATTCCCAGATCGAGTTTAAGTGATTTTACCGCAAAACTTAAAGCTGGCGTAGGCGTCGGGCGGTCGGAAAGAACTACTTCGATACCGTTTGATTTTAAAACTATTGCCGAAGCTTCGGCAAATTTTGCCGACATAAAACGAGTGTCGTAACCCACAGCCACTTTTTTACCACTGCCTATGTAATCAGCTACTGCCTGGCTAAGGATTTTTACATTTTCTAAAGTGTAAGTGTCGGCGATAATCGCCCGCCATCCGTCGGTACCGAATTTTATTTTTAATGCCGAATTACTCATTTTAGATCTCCTCTTCTTAAGCTGTTAATTGCATCTTGCACATTTTTCGCCCCAAATATATAAGAACCGGCAACTAAAATATTTGCGCCGGCCTCCTTGACCTGTTCGGCGGTAAGGTTATTGATCCCGCCGTCGACAGCAATATCTTTCTTAAAAATTGCCCGCAGTTGCCTTATTTTATTTACTGCCTGCGGTATAAAAGCCTGGCCTCCGAATCCGGGATTAACCGACATCACCAGCACAAAATCCACTATATTTAAAACATTCTTGACCCTGGCTATGGGAGTCGAAGGATTTAACGATATGCCTAATTTTATCCCGCGATTTTTTAGTTTTCTGGCTATATCAGCCAGTCCTCTTGGGCTTATCGTCTCGATATGTACGGTAATCATATCGCTTCCCGCCTTAACAAAAGCATCCACATATTTCGCCGGATTTTCAATCATTAAGTGCACATCCAGGTCAAGCTTTGTAGCTTTACGCATATATTTCACAACCACGGGGCCGATGGTTATATTCGGAACAAAATGCCCGTCCATCACATCCACATGGATTAAATCCGCGCCGGCCTTTTCCACTTTCTTGAGTTCCAAAGCAAGGCAGCCGAAATCTGCCGATAATATCGACGGAGCTATCATTAATTTCATTTATAAAGTTTCCTTTTCTTTATATAATCAAAGACTTTATCCGGCACCAAATATCCGAATGATTTATTCTCCTGGATGCACCTGCGCACCTCAAATCCTGAAACGTCAACCGCACGTATAGGTAAAGTTTGGATATACTGAGGAATTTGCTCCAGCGAATAACCCGGCCTGGTTACCGCCACAAAATTAACCATTTTAACTATCTGGCTTAAATCTTTCCACTCATTTAAATACTTTAAAAGATCCGAACCGATAATAAAGTAAAGCTCATCTTCGCTATACTTGGCCTTTAATTCTTTTAAGGTATCAATTGTAAAAGACCGCCCTTTGCGTTTTATCTCAATATCGCAAACTCTAAAGAACTTATTGCTTTTAACCGCAAGCTTTAACATCTTTAAACGGTCGCAAGCTGGCGCAATATTCAAGTTATCCTTATGCGGAGGAATAGAAGTAGGGATAAAAATTATCTTATCTAGTTTTAATTTTTCTCTTGCCTCTTCGGCTAAAATCAAATGGCCGATATGGACCGGATTAAAGGTCCCGCCGAGCAGGCC
>JAQTTI010000077.1 GCA_028710845.1 Candidatus Omnitrophota bacterium
TTTAATTTTTCCTTAAAAGTCATAAAATTATTTTTTATTGTTGAAGTTTGGTCGCCTCAATGAGGTTGCGCATCAGGATGACGACAGTTAGCGGGCCTACGCCTCCCGGAACAGGAGTTATAAAGCTGGCGCGTTTTTCTGCTGTTTTAAAATCCACGTCGCCTACAATCAAATCATTCAAACGGTTTATCCCCACGTCTATAACAATGGCCCCTTTTTTTATCCACTGGCCTTTAATTAAACCGGCCCGGCCTACCGCTACGATCAGGATTTCGGCGCGCTTTACATGTTCTTTTAATCTGCCGGCTTCACTGGTTGCAATATGGCATACCGTAACTGTGGCAAATTTTTCTAATAAAAGCAGGGCAATGGGTTTACCGACTATCTCGCTTGAGCCGACGATTACAGCTTCTTTACCATACAAATCGATTCCGGTAGACTTCAATAGCTCCATTACCGCGCCGGCCGTACAGGCGTAGATTCCGCTTTTTCCAAAAACCAAACGCCCCATATTCGATGGATGTATTCCTTCGACATCTTTGCCGGCAGAAATCATCGAGCTGATTTTAATATAATCCAAAACAAGCGGAAGCGGCCTTTGCAGGATAACTCCGTTTATAGATTTATCCTGGTTGAGTCTTATTATAAAATCCGCTAACTCTTTTTCACTTATATTCTCGGGAAACTTATGAAGCTTGTAGATTATACCCAAACTGATAGCGGTCTTTTCCTGAGACTTAATGTAAGCAAGTGAGCTGGAATTATTTCCTACAATAATGCTGGCTAAAACAGGCGCAATTTTTAAATTTGTGATCTCGCTTCTAAGCTGCTCCTTGATTATTTCGGCTACGAACTTACCCTCTAATAATTTTGCCAACGCTTTCCTCCGTGCTCTTGCGGATCTTCGAAACTGCTTTATTCATCTGGCTTAGCTCCTTGTTGATGGCCCGGGCTAACTTCTTATCATCTAAATTCTTTAGATTAATCTGGATATTAAAACAGGCGCAAACAAAAGCAGATTCCAATAAAACGGCGGCGCAAGCAACATCTGAGACCAAATTAATGTTACCCTTTCTGACCAAAGGCGGGCATAATTTTGCCGCCTGAAAACAAAGTCTGGCCAGCATAAAAGGAACATCCAGCGCCTTTCTGATATCCCTGCTTTGATAAGCCTCAACATCTAAATCCACTAGATCCAGAAAATCTTCCCTCAATTTTTCCGATTTGCTCAAAATTTCGCTTAGTTCTTCTTCAAATACCGCATAATTTGGCTTACCTAAGGTAAAATTAACAACCATACTAATCAGGCCGGCAGCCAAGGCCGCATTTAATGCCGCAACGCTTCCGCCTCCCGGTGTAGGGCTCTTTGCCGCCAGGTCATTAACATATTTAGCCAGAGTTTGAGTTTTATATTTCATTTTTAAACAGGATTATCAAATGCGTTTTTAATTAAAGATATTTCTTCTTTATTACCGTTATGTAAAATAGAAAGAACATCAAAACGGCAAGCCTGCTCCAAGAGATTATTAATTCTTAAATAAAAAGCCGCTGTTTTAGCTATCCTTTGCTGCTTTCTAAAATTTATCGCTTCGCCAGGATTTCCAAAATCAAGGGAGTGCCTGCCCTTGACCTCCACAAAACAGATAGTGTCTTTTTCTTTAGCGATTATGTCAATTTCCCCGAGCTTAGTTCGATAGTTTAATTCAAGGATCTTATAGCCTTTTCTTTTTAAAAATTCCGCGCCTTCTTTTTCAGCAAGGCAGCCGAATTCTAAACGTTCTCTTGACAAAGGAAACTCTTTCTATGGATAGCTGCCGGGCCGTTTTTCTTTATAGCTTTTTTATGCATCCGAGTCGCATAACCTTTGTGCCTGTTAAAACCGTATTGCGGATAAACTTTATCGTAATGACACATTACCGCGTCCCTATGGACTTTAGCCAATATGGATGCGGCGGCAATACTTAAAGACTTACCGTCTCCTCCGATTATGCATTGACAGGGAATATCCAAATCAATCCGCATATTTCCATCGATAAGGACAAAGGCGCGCTTTAATTCTTCGGGCTTAAGCCGGCAGGCCAATTTGGCAACCGATTTCTTCATGGCTAAAATAGTAGCCTGCAGAATATTAACCCGGTCAATTTTAGTGTGGCTTACGGCTGTAATCGAATATAAAGACTTATTTTTTATTTCTAGACAAGCTTTTTCTCTGGCCGCAGCCGTTAACTTCTTTGAATCATCGACAGGGTTATTAAATTTAAAGTCTTTTAGCAATACCGCGGCTGCGACTACCGGGCCGGCTAAAGGGCCGCGCCCTGCCTCATCCACGCCGATAACCAGATCATAGCCACAATTTTTAAGGCTTTTTTCGTAGGTCAGCACTAATGAAGAATTAGTTCGTTTTTTCTTCTTTGCTTTCTATTTTAGTTGCGTGTTTTCCGATTTTACTTCTTAAATAATAAAGCTTGGCCCGTTTGACTTTTCCTGAACGGATAAGTTCGATCCTTTCGATAACCGGAGAATAGAGCGGAAACACCCTCTCAATCCCTTCGCCGAAAGAAACCTTTCTGACGGTAAAATTAATTTTTGTTCCGGAACCTTTTTTAGCAATTACAACGCCCTCAAAGGGATGCAAGCGGAACTTGTCCGGCCCTTCGGGAATCCGGGTAAGGACTTTCACGGTATCGCCGACATTAAAAAGGGGCATCTCTTTCTTGGTGAATCCTGCCTCAATTGATTTTATGTCCATTACAAACTACTCCTTTCTATTGCTTTTTTATCAGGGTTAAAAACATAAGGATTGACTAAAAGATAACTATTTTGACCGAAGTAAATCCGGCCGCCTGAGTTTGGTCCTTTTATATGCTTCTTGTTTCCGCCAGGCGCTGATCTTTTCATGGGCACCCGAAATCAAAACCTCAGGTACATGCCAATTCCTGAATTTGGCAGGCCTACTATATTGCGGGTATTCTAATAGATTACCTTCGAATGACTCAAAATTCAAGGAATTTTTATCTCCCAGCACACCGGGGATAAGCCTGATTATACTATCTACCACCACCATTGCGGCAAGCTCTCCTCCGGTTAAGATATAATCCCCGATCGAAATCTCTTCGTCAACCAGATGCAGCCTTATCCTTTCATCTATTCCTTCATAATGAGCGCAGATAAATATCAAATTAGCACATTTGGATAATTTTTTAGCATAAAGCTGATTAAATTTTTTACCCTGGGGGCACAAAAGAATGACCCTGCTTTTTCCTTTAACCTTTTTCTTAATCGACTCAACCGCCCTAAAAACCGGTTCGGCCTGGATAATCATCCCGCTTCCGCCGCCGAACGGCCGGTCGTCGACTTTCTGATGCTTATCTAAAGTATATTCGCGTAAGGAATGGGTAAAAATTCTTACTTTCTTTTTGGCCTGCGCCCTTTTGATGATAGATTCATCGAGCACGGCCTTAAACATTTTAGGAAAGATAGTAACTATGTCTATGCGCATATCTGGTTATTGTAACCGATTAAAAACATCTGCTTAAATTGATTAAATCTGTCCTCTGCTATCGCCCGGCGGGCTTGACGCATAAGCTCCAGAAAAAAATAAACATTGTGCAGGCTAAGCAGGACCAACCCCAGCATCTCCTTGCCGTTAAATAAATGCCTTAAATATGCCCGGGAGAAATTTTTACAAGTATAACAATTGCATTTGGCATCCAGCGGCCCGAAATCTTCCGTATAAGGCGAGTTACGAATAATAATTTTACCGCTTGATGTAAAAGCGGTCCCGTTTCTGCCGTAACGGGTGGGAATCACGCAATCGAACATATCAATCCCGCGGCTAATTGCCTCAAGGATATCGAACGGATAACCTATGCCCATAGCATACCTGGGTTTTTCTTGAGGCAACAATCCGGCAGTCAGCTCCAGGATATTATATATTAAATTACTGCTCTCTCCAACAGAAACTCCGCCGATAGAGTAACCGTCAAAACCAAGCTCTACTAAACGGCCCGCGCATTCCTTGCGTAAATCTTCATAAGTAGCTCCTTGGACTATGCCGAATAATTTTCCCTTCTGGCTATTATGGGCCTCTTTGGATCTTTTGGCCCAGGATATCGTCCTTTCCATAGCCATTTTCGCCTGGTCATAAGTACAGGGATAATGCACGCACTCATCTAAAGGCATCATTATATCCGAGCCTAAAGTCTCCTGGATTCCGACAACATCTTCAGGAGTAAGAAAATGCTTTAAACCATCGATATGCGATTGAAACTCAACGCCTCGCTCATGCATCTTTCGGAAAAGGGCTAAACTAAAGACCTGATATCCTCCGCTATCCGTAAGTATCGGTTTATCCCAACCCATGAATTTATGCAGGCCTCCGGCTTTTTGAATTATTTCCATACCCGGCCGCAGGAATAAATGATAAGCATTGGAAAGGATAATCTGGGCGCCTGCCTCTTCCACATCCTTAAGCATCAACCCCTTTACGGTAGCATG
>JAQTTI010000078.1 GCA_028710845.1 Candidatus Omnitrophota bacterium
ACTATGTACACCGGTACCTTTGAAGGTATCAAGGTTACCGGGATTAACGGAGGGAGATTCTCAACAGATACATCAATAACAACGGAAGTAATGTGCAATGCCGGCATTGAAAATATCATCCGCATCGGTTCAGGCGGCGCACTGGATGAAAATATTAAAGTAGGAGATTTATTTGTTGTGGATGAAGTTATCCGCGGCGACGGAGTAACTCCTTATTATGTAAATAAAGATTTTAAAACTATCAGCAACAAAAAAATTTCTGACCTGCTTTTTGAGACTGCTACCGATATGGGCTTGAATGTCCATCGCGGAAAGGCCTGGTCTACTGATGCGTTATTACGGGAAACCCGCGAAATCGTCGAGGCTAAACGTAAGGAAGGGGCCAGGGCGGTTGATATGGTCTCTTCAACCCTGCTTACCATTTGCCAGACTTATAATGTCAAAGCCGGCTCAATTCTGGCTGTCAGCGACAATGTAATTACCGGTGAGATGGGTTTTATGAATCCGCTGTATTATATGGCAGAAAGTAATTTAATCAAAATTGCCTTAGAAGTAGTTAAAAAATTAGAAAGTAAATAACTAAGTAGGGACGGTTCTCAACTTAAAGCAGAACCGTCCCCAAAATAAGGGACAGTTTTCCTTTGTTTTGAGAACCGTCCCTAAATGATTATATGAAATTTTCACCTTTATTCTGGCCGATTGAATTAAAAGGCAATACTATCAGCATACTGGATGAGACCCAGCTTCCCCATAAACTGGTATATCTGAAAGCCAGAAATTATCTGGATGCTGCCAGGGCAATTAAAGAAATGAAGACCCGCGCCGTTGGCCAGGTGCTTCTAGTTATGTATACCTTTCTTTTAAGCAAACGGCAGAAGAAAAACTTAAAACAAGTAGCCCAAACGCTTAATGCTACCCGGCCGACCCTTTCATTTAAGTTTTTAACCGATATGGTTTTGGGCTGGGAGAAAAGCGGCGCGCCTTTAGAAAAAAGTATACTTGGTTTTTTAGAGATGCTTAAAGCTAAACGGATAGAGCAGGCCAAAGAAACCGCCAATCTGCTTAAAAACGGGGATGTGATCCTGACTCATTGCAATATTAGCGGGTTAATGCCTTTAATTGCCGAGTTTGCCAAAGAGCAGGGCAAAAAAATAAGTTTTTATGCCACCGAAACCCGCCCGTATCTTCAGGGGTCGCGTTTAACCGCCTGGGAGCTTATGCGTTCAGGTTTTGATGTAACGATTATAACTGATAACATGGTAGCTTATTTGTTATCCCAAGGACAGGTGACCAAGGTTATCGTCGGAGCAGATCATTTGACTTTAAACGGCGATATCGCCAATAAAATCGGGACCTACCAGATTGCGGTGGTGGCCAGGTATTTTAAAATTCCCTTCTACGTAATCTGCCCTCCGGCATCCAGATTAAAAAACGGAAGCCAAATAAAAATCGAGATCCGTCCGGATAGTGAATTAAAAATATATCAAGGTTTGCTCCTGGCGCCCAAAGAGGTCAAAGCTTATTATCCGGCCTTTGATGTTACTCCGGCAAAATTAATTACCAAACATATTTATCTTGGAGTCTAATATGAATGAGCAGGAATTAAAATCCAAAATCATTGAAGTGGGCAAAAGGCTTTATGCCGCCGGCCTAGCGGTAGCTAAATCAGGAAATTTAAGCGCAAAAATAGATAATGAAAATATACTTATCACCGCAACCGGCACTTTTTTGGGCCAGTTGAAAGAGGGGGATATAGTCAAAGTAAGTTTATCCGATTGTAGTTTTAAAGGAGAGCTTAAACCGAGCTCGGAACTGCCTTTACATACCCTGGTTTATAAAAATTTTCCCGCCAAAGTTGTGATTCACTGCCACCCGCCTTTAATCAATGGTTATTTTGCGGTTGCCAAAACACTTAAAGCCATGAGCTTTGAAACAAAATTCTATCTGGGAGACATTCCGGTTATCCCTCAGGAGACCCCGACGGTTACAGATACAGCGCCGGTAATTAGCGCTTTAAAAACAAATAACCTGGTTGTTTTAAAGAACCACGGCACTATCGCCATCGACGAAAATTTTGAAGATGCCTTAAGTATTACCGAAGCATTGGAAGAAGCGGTTAAAAGCGCAAGCATTGCCCGTTTATTTGATAAAGAAATCCTGGATGACCTTGACCTTGCTTTAAAGAATGATTTAAAACGAAACGAAAAATCCTACAGCATGTTTAGCCGCCAGCACATCCAGGCAATCGTTGACCTGGTTAATCAAGATGACTTCATCAGCCAAAAAGGAAAAGAGCTGGATTTAACCGTAAAATTGGCGATTAAGCTCGATGACAGCTCTGATATTTATAAATTCAATTTTGAAAAAGGTAAAATAATAAAATTGGATACGGACGCAGATGCCCCTTTTGTTATTTCGGCTCCGGCTTTGGTCTGGGAGCAGGTATTTTTAGGCAAGCTTGATTCTTTTGTCGCAGTTACCCAGGGTAAGATGAAATTAAGCGGGCAATTGGGCCAGCTTTCGAAATGGTATGTCCCGTTTAACCGCCTTTTTGCATTGTTTAAAGAGGTAAAAATCAACCCTTTAGTTCTAAAGGAGTAAAATGAACGGAAAATACTCTCTTTATATAAACGGCCAATTTATCGAAACCCCTAAAAAACAGAATATCATGAACCCTTCTACTGGTAAGGTAATCGCCGAGGTTTCTGTTGCTTCGGAACAAGAAGCCCAGCTTGTTTTGGCCAGCGCAAGAGAAGCTTTTGACCGGGGCCCATGGCCGCAGCTTACCCTTGACCAACGCAAGGAATTTATCCTGAGAATTGCCCAGGGTATTCTTGATAATGCTGCTGAACTGGCCCAGATGGAAACTCAGAATACCGGCAAACCGATAAAAGAAACGACTTTTATGGATATACCATCCAGCGCCAAAACATTTGAATTTATGGCCGATAACTTTATAAATTATCTGGATGAGGCCGAAATTAACATTGCCGATGAAGCCAGCGCTAAAGTTTTACGCGAGCCGATGGGGGTGGTAGTGCTTATTGTCCCCTGGAATTACCCGCTTCTTATTGCCTGTTGGAAATTGGCCCAGGCATTAGCAGCGGGCAACACTGTGATCCTTAAGCCATCCAGTCTTACTCCGTTATCGATTTTGGAGCTGGCCAAGATCATCCATAAAATCGGCCTGCCGCCGGGAGTTTTTAATGTGATTAACGGAAGCGGACAAGAGCTGGGAGAAACGCTTTGTTCGGATAAAAGGGTAGACATGATTTCGTTTACCGGCAGTAATGAAATAGGCCGGCAGATCCTCCAGTATTCTTCGAAAAATGTCAAAAAATCGATCATGGAGCTAGGCGGAAAATCCGCCAGTATTATATTCAACGATGTTGATCTAGAGGTAGCAGTAAACAGCTCGCTGGTTTCGATCTTTTTAAATCAGGGGCAGATGTGCACCGCAATGTCGCGGCTTTTAGTGCAGGATCAAATTTATGATAGATTTATAGAAAGTTTCGTCAAAAAAGCTAAAAGTATAAAATTAGGACTGGCCAGCGATTACGAAACCCAAATGGGCCCTTTAATCAGCGACGCCCAGAGGAAAAAAGTTCTAAGTTATATCGAAAAAGCTAAAGCCGAAGGGGCCAAAGTCATCTGTGGAGGCAAGATCCCGGAGAATCAGGAATTAAAAAACGGTTATTTTTTTGAGCCCACGATTCTAGCCGACGTAGGGGCACATTCGCATATATTCAAAGAAGAAGTTTTCGGCCCGGTTGTTTTGATCAATAAATTTTCGGGAAGCGATGAGGCGGCGCTTTTGGCCAACAGCGTGGATTTTGGTTTAGCTGCCTGTATCTGGAGTAAGGATAAAATTTTGGCGCAAGAACTGGCCGGTAAACTGAATGCCGGAACCATCTGGATCAATACTTACGGGATGTTTTATAATCAGCTTCCTTACGGTGGATTTAAACAAAGCGGTTTTGGTAAGGAGCTTGGCCGGGAAGGCTTTTTGGAATATGTCCGTTTTAAAAGCGTGATTTGCGACCAGTCTAAAGAAGGCAAGCCGCTGGTTAACTACTGGTATGGATTCTAATGGATGTAATTAACCTTTTAGAAGCAAGAGCTAAGCAATACGGGCAGAAGCCTGCGGTAATTTTCCGCGAGCAAACAGTTTCTTTTGCCCAGCTGAGGGACAGGGTTTTTTCGCTTGCCCAGGGACTGTTAAAAATTGGGGTAAAGCCCGGAGATAAAGTGGGAATTTATCTGCCCAGTTGGCCGGAATATATCTATAGTTATTTAGCCATCTGGTCAATCGGCGCTTGCAGCGTACCTTTAGATTTTATGTTAACCGAAGATGAGATTATCTCCTGCCTGTCCCATTCAGAAGCAAAAATCCTGATCACTAAGCATAAAGCGAATATTTCATTTAACAACCTTAAAATACATTTACCGTTTTTAAAAGAAAT
>JAQTTI010000079.1 GCA_028710845.1 Candidatus Omnitrophota bacterium
GGAATCCCCCTTGAATTGACTAAAGAGTGGTTGGATCAGCAAAAAATAAGTTTTTCAGAAGAAGTATTTCAGCAGGCGATGAGAGATCAGAAAACCCGTTCAAAAGCAGGTAGCGTAATGAAGGGAGATGTTTTTGGCGCTAAAGGGCTAAATATTAAAGTTGAGGATAGTAAGTTCATTGGTTATAAACAGATTACCTCTGAAAGCCTGGTTTTGGCTATTTTAAAAGATGATCAAGAAGTTAGCCGGATTCAAGATGGAGAAGATGCCCAGATTGTACTTGATCAAACCCCTTTTTATGCAGAATCTGGTGGCCAGCTTGGTGATAAAGGAAGAATAGTTGCTGGGATAAATATTTTTGAAGTTTCGGATACTAAAAAAATTAATAATATTATTTTGCATTACGGAAAGGTAGTCTCAGGTTCTTTTAAAAAGCAGGATAAAGTTCAGGCCTTCATCAATTTTGAGCGTAGGTTAAACATTGCCAGAAATCATACTGCTACCCATCTTTTGCAGGCGGCTTTGCGCAAGGTTTTAGGTAACCATGTTCAACAGCAGGGATCTTTGGTTGGTCCGGAAAAATTCCGCTTTGATTTTACTCATTTTAAAGGGTTATCCGATGAGGAAATCTCAAGAGTTGAAGAAATTGCCAATGAATATGTTTTAAAAGATTATCAGGTAACCAGCGAAGAAATGCCGCTTAAAGACGCCAAGAAATCGGGAGCCTTGGCCTTCTTCGGGGAAAAATATGGGGAAGCCGTGCGAGTAATTACTGTGGGGGATGTTTCAAAAGAACTTTGCGGCGGAACTCACCTTTCCAATATTAGCGAAATCGGCTTGATCAAGATTGTTAGCGAAAGTTCGGTTGCCAGCGGTATAAGGAGAATTGAAGCCGTTACGGCAAAATTTGCCGAAGAATTCATTAAAGAACAAGAACAAAAATCGGCTCAAGAAACAAGCAGGATAAATAAACTGGAAGAACAGAAGGTCCAGGAAAAGAAACGAAATGCAGAAATGATCGCCCGGGCCCTAAACAGATTGTCTATTCTAATAGAAAATAGGGTAAAGATTAAGGATGTTAGTGCAATTTTCTCTCTTGAGGATAATCTGGATATGTCTGCTTTGCGGGTACTGGCGGATAAGCTGAAAGAAAAAATTAATCAGGCAGTTATTGTTTTGGGTTCCGTGGATAAAGCGCAAAATAAAGCTAACCTGATCCTGGCCCTTTCAAAAGATTTAACGCCAAGAGGCCTTAATGCTCAAGATTTGATTCGTCAGGTAGCGCCGTTAATCGGCGGTTCAGGCGGAGGGAGGCAGGATTTTGCCCAGGCTGGCGGCGTAAAAATTGAAAATTTAACTCTGGCAATTGATAAATTACGAGATATAATAAATAAATTAATATGAAGATAATCCGTTTTACCAGTAAAAAGCTGGAAAAGATCTATAACCGGGGCAACTGCCGGCAGGTCCGGGTTGAAGAAAAAGTAAGAAAGATTGTTGATGATGTCCGCCTTTTGGGCGACGATGCCCTGATCAAATATACCCGTAAGTTTGACAAGGTCAAGCTAAACCAGCGCCAGTTAAAAGTTTCCCAAATAGAAATAGGCGGAGCCTATGCCAACATCAGCCCCCATTTTGTCAGTTCTTTAAAAGTAATCATCGATAATGTCAATCGTTTTTACCGTAAGCAACTGCGTAAATCCTGGAGGATCAAGGGGCCGGAAGGGGTAGTATTAGGTGAAAATTATACTCCCTTGGATAAGGTGGGAATTTATATTCCCGCAGGAACTGCGCCGCTGGTTTCGACTGTCTATATGACGGTTCTGCCGGCAAAACTTGCGGGGGTGAAAAAAATTGTCTTAATCAGTCCACCGGATAAAAACGGCTATATTAATCCGCATATTTTAGTCGTAGCTGACCTTTTAAAAGTTGATGAGATTTACAGGGTCGGAGGCGCGCAGGGAATAGCCGCTCTTGCTTACGGGACAAAGACTATACCCAAAGTCGATAAAATTGTCGGCCCGGGCAATATTTATGTCAGCGAAGCAAAAAGGCAGGTTTTTGGAGTCGTCGATATTGATATGATCGCCGGGCCCACTGAACTTGTAATTATTGCCAACCGTTTCAGCGATCCGAAATTTATTGTCGCTGACCTCAGGGCTCAAGCTGAGCATGCCAAAGGCCTGGCAATATTGATTACGAATTCAAAAAGCCTGGCTAAAGAAGTTAAATCTCAGTTAGATGGTGATAATGGCCATATTATTTTAACCAAGAATTTAAAACAGGCCTGCGAAATTGCCGATAAAATAGCTCCTGAACACCTTGAAATCTTGGTTCAGAACCCGCAGGGGATTTGTAAAAATATAAAAAATGCCGGGGCGATATTTTTGGGGCCCTATAGCCCCGTAGCTCTGGGGGATTATGTGGCCGGCCCCAGCCATGTTTTGCCGACCTTGGGGACTGCCCGGTTTTTTTCTGGTTTAAATGTTTCTGATTTTATTAAAAGCAACCATATAATCAGTTATTCCAAAAAAGCGCTGGAAAAAATCCGCGAGCCGCTGGAAAAAATCGCAAGCATAGAGGGTTTGCAAAAACATTTGGATTCGGTGAAGGCTCGTTTTATTAATTAGTTCTTAGTTCATAGTTTATAGCTGATAGAAAACCATTTCTTGGTCGAAAGACAATAGTCGAAAGTTTATAAAATCGTCGAAGGCCTAAGATGCAAGCCGAAGGAGAAAAATGGTTCAAAGGATAGCAGAAAGAACCCGAAAAACAAGCGAAACAGAAATATCTGTTAAGCTCAATATTGATGGTTCAGAAGTAAGAAAGATTAATACGGGTATAGGTCTTCTTGATCACATGTTGGATCTATTCGCTTACTGGGGCCATTTTGATTTAGAAGTAAAAGTTAACCGCGGTGATTTTAATATTGATATTCATCATACGAATGAAGATGTCGGCATAGTTTTAGGTCAGGTTTTTAAAGATGCATTGGGGGATAAAAAAGGAATTAATCGCATAGGTTCAGCATCGGTTCCGATGGAGGAAGTAACTGCTACAGTTGCGGTTGATATAAGTGGAAGGGGAAATTTTAACCTGGATTGTAATACAAACCAAGAAGAATTCTCCGAATTGGTTAATTCTAGTCTTGGAAAGCAAAAAGGATATGATTTAACATATGCCAGCCACTTTTTTGAGTCATTTGCCAAGCACTTAGGAATGAATCTCAATATAAAAATCGATCCCGTAAATTCAGACTTACATACTACCCTTGAACCAGTCTTTAAAGGTTTAGGTATTGCTTTAGACCAAGCCACCCAGATCGACCCGCGCAGAAAAGGCGTTCCTTCGACTAAAGGTGTAATTGATTAGATGAAAATTGCGATTGTTGACTATGGTATGGGTAATATTCATAGCGTGGCCAAGGCAGTCAGCCTTTACGGAGCCCAGCCTGTAATTACAAATAAGGAAAAAGAGATAATTGCTGGCGATAAAATTATCCTGCCCGGAGTGGGCGCTTTTGACGAAGCAATGGCTGAATTAGAAAAACAGGAGCTTGCCGGGTTAATCAAAGACCAGGTTATTAAAAAAAAACCTTTTTTGGGTATTTGCCTGGGGATGCAGCTTTTATTGGAAACAAGCCAAGAGGCAAAAACTAAAAAAGGCCTGGGAATTTTAAAGGGTCAGGTGGTTAAGTTTGGTGGCAGCCAGAAGGTGCCGCATATGGGGTGGAATGACCTTAAAATTATTTCTTCCGCTTGCCCTTTATTTGAAGGATTAGTTAAGAACCTCCAGGTTTATTTCTGCCACTCTTACTATCCTGTCCCGGAAGAAAAATCTGCTATAGCCGCAACCAGCGATTACGGATTAGAATTTCCCTGCGTGCTTTGGAAGGAGAATGTTTACGGAGTTCAATTTCACCCGGAAAAATCCCAGCAAGCGGGTTTATTAATGATAAAGAACTTTGTTCAAAAATGTTAGTCATTCCGGCAATAGATTTAAAAGCTGGTAAAGTAGTCAGGCTTTTTCAGGGAAAATTTGACCGGGAAAAAGTTTATTCGGCTGATCCGGTTAAAGTAGCCAAGCACTGGGTAAGGCAAGGGGCTAAGTTTTTACACATTGTGGATTTAGACGGAGCAGCCAGCGGTGTCATCAAGAATCTGGCAGTTTTAAAGAAAATTACCGAAGAAGTTTGTATTCCAATAGAATTTGGCGGAGGAATAAGGAGCCTTGAAGCGATATCAAAGGTGCTCGGAATAGGGGTACAGAGGGTTGTTTTAGGCACCAGGGCTGCTGCTGACCCTAAATTTTTACAAAAAGCCTGGAAGAAATTCGGCGAGAGGATTATTGTAAGTATTGATGCTAAAGATGGGCTTGTGCAAACACAAGGGTGGAATAAA
>JAQTTI010000080.1 GCA_028710845.1 Candidatus Omnitrophota bacterium
TTTTAAAGTTCCCTGCCACATCTAAACCGCCTTCAGTTGTAAGCTCTTTTCTTTTTTCAGGCACCAAGGTTGCCTGGTAAGGTTTAAGTTTACAAGCGATTTTTAAAATTTCAGGCGAAACAGACATTTCAAGGTTGAATTTATTCTTAAACCTTTTTACTAAACTCTTGATATCACTGTCCTGGATATGCCTGCGGTCTTCCCTAAGATGGGCAACAATACTATCTGCTCCAGCCTTTTCGCATAATAAGGCAGCCTGAACCGGATCAGGTAAGCTTCCCCGCCGCGCCTGGCGTAAAGTTGCGATGTGATCGATATTCACCCCTAATTTAGGCATGTTTGATTTTATAATCTTTCACCCTTAACATAAAACCAAACAATAATTGCAAGGAGCAGTGAAATAAGTTTTAGCCAAGGATGGGTAGTAAAAAGACTTGCTATACGGGAAAGGGTATTTCTTTTATTCATTGTTATTCCAATTTAAATAATTCTTTTATTTTTAATTCCAATTGTTTAGCGTCGATATCCCTATAAAACTTTTTTCGGTAAATTAATGATATATCGGATCTTTCTTCGGAAACGACAATCAATAAAGCGTCGGTTTCTTCGCTTAAACCCAAAGCTGCACGGTGGCGGGTTCCAAAAAGCCGGCTTAATTCAGGGTTTGATATCAAAGGAAATATACAGCCGGCAGCGGCAATCCTTCCGCGCACTATTATCACGCCTCCGTCGTGTAGCGGATTATTGGGCGTAAAAATAGCTTGGATTAGATCTGCGCAGATCCGCGAATCAACAATCTCTCCTGTTTTAATATATTCAACCAGAGAATCGGTTTTTTCGATGGCAATTAAAGCCCCAAGTTTGTTCTGGGTAAGATTTTCACAGGCAAGGCTAAGCTCTTTGATGAAATTATCTGAATCTTCTTCCTTCGGATTATATCTAAAAATCTGGCGTTTGCCCAAAAAAGCCAGCCCCTGCCTGATCTCCGGCTGAAAAATGATTAATATCGCTATTACGCTGATCGCAAACATTTTATTAAAAAGCCAGTTTAACACAAAAAAATCAAATCTTTGCGAAATCAGGTAAGCAAGCAAAAGTATAATTATACCTTTTAAAGCATGCAAAGCCCGGGTACCTTCAAAAAAAAGCATAATTCGGTAAATAATGAACCAAAGGATTGCAATTTCGAGGGCAGGTTTCCAGTATAAAATTATGTTATTTGTCAGCATTCTTGATAGCCTCCGCCATTTTTAAGCAAGCAGCTATTTCTTTAACATCATGGACGCGCAGTATATTTGCCCCGGCTTGGGCAGCCATTACGCATGCCGCCATAGTTCCGGTCAGCCTGTTTAGCGGGCTATCTCCCAGTACGCTTGCGATAAACGATTTGCGCGAAAGGCCGACTAGAATAGGTTTTCCCAATACCTTAAAATCAGAAAGCCTTTTAATCAGCTGAAGGTTATGTGAAACTGTTTTTCCGAAGCCTATTCCCGGGTCAATGACAATTTTATCAGGACTTATACCTGAAGCCTGAGCCCGGGCAACAGCATTCTTTAGATAAACGGCAATATCATCGAGCAAAGATCGGTAAGAAATTATTTTTTGCATAGTCCGGGGATTACCCAGCATATGCATAATAATAACAGTAGCTTTATATTTAGCAGCAACTTTAAGCATTTTATTATTTCTTAATCCCGAAATATCATTTAATATTTCAGCTCCCGAATCAAACGCAGCTTGAGCAACTTCGGGTTTCAGGGTATCTATAGAAATGGGCAACTTTGTTTCTTTTGCCAAGAGCCTTACTGCTGGAATAACCCGCTTAAGTTCTTCTCTAAGACTGACGCTTTTGGAACCGGGCCGGCTTGACTGGCCGCCAAGGTCAATTATATCAGCCCCCTCACTTTCCATCATTTTTGCTTTTTTTAAAGCTAAATCAAGGTAGTTAATTCCCTCAAAATATAAGCCATCACCGCTAAAAGAATCGGGAGTAAGGTTAATAATACCCATAACCCGCGGCTTTTTACCGAGATGTAAAGAGCGATTTCTCAAATGCAGAATAAAATTATTTTTAAAATAGTTACCGATAGCTGTGTCCAACTCAAGGCCTGTTTTATTCAAGCCAAAAGGCTGGAATTTTAATTTAGACACCAGTGAATTAAACTGGGCAAGCGTACCGATGATCAGCACATCGGTATTTTTAACTTTTCCTGTAAGCGCGCCTCTGGCAACCGCTGCATCAGCCCCAAAAGAAAGCATCTCCTGTTTTATAATGTTGGCAGAAATATTACTGACATTTTTTAAAAGAACGGCAAAACTTAAAGCTTTTGGCGCCATAATACCGGTTCCGTAAGGATCAACGCCGATATCGCGCATAATTTTCTTAGCTTCTGCCTGATTTGTAAGGCTAAATAGGCGCATCTATTCGATTTTCGCGGTCGTTTTTTTCGATTCCGAGCAGCTTTTTAACTTCTTCTCCGCTTAGGACTTCTTTATTTAAAAGCGTGCTTGAAAGAAGCTTAAGCTTATCTTCGTTGGTTTTTAATAGTTCCCTGGCTTTATTATAAGCGCTATCGATAATTTTCTTAACCTCTTCATCAATCAGGCGGGCTGTTTGCTCACTGTAATTTCTTTCTTCCATGATATCCCGGCCTAAGAAAACTAATCC
This sequence comes from Candidatus Omnitrophota bacterium, assembly GCA_028710845.1. GTDB lineage: Bacteria > Omnitrophota > Gorgyraeia > Gygaellales > Profunditerraquicolaceae > UBA6249. The sequence goes on from JAQTTI010000080.1 coordinate 2,669, forward strand.
TTCCCTCTTACCTAAAGTCAAGTTCCCAAGATTTTCGGACATACCGAATTGGGTTACCATCCGCCTGGCCATTGAGGTTGCCATTTCTAAATCATTTTGTGCGCCCGTAGTTACTTCATTCAAATTTACTTCTTCCGAAGCCCTTCCTCCCAGGAGCATGGTGATCTCGGCAATCAATTCCTTTCTGGTCCAATAATGCCTGTCCTCAAGAGGCGGAGTAAAAGTATAACCGCCGGCCAGTCCTCTGGGGATTATCGAAACTTTCTTTAACGGGTTTACTTCAGGCAAGAGGAATGAAAGTAAAGCATGTCCTGATTCATGCAAAGAAGTAATCTCCTTTTCCTTTTTCGACATAATATGGCTCTTTTTTTCCGGACCCATTAAGACTCTTTCAACGGATTTATCAAAATCAATTTCATCTATCGCTTCTTTATTATTGCGGGCAGCCATCAAAGCAGCCTCGTTACAAAGATTGGCCAGGTCTGCGCCCGAAAAACCGGGTGTCTGACTGGCAATCGACTTTAGGTTAACCGATGGAGCAGTTTTAATTTTGCGGGAGTGCACTTTAAGTATCTCTTCCCGTCCTTTTATGTCGGGAAGGCTTACAATTATAGTCCTGTCAAATCTACCGGGGCGCATTAATGCAGGGTCCAGGGTATCGGGACGATTAGTCGCAGCAATCAAGATAAGACCCTGCTGGCTGTCAAAACCATCCATTTCAACCAATAGCTGATTCAAAGTTTGCTCGCGTTCATCATTTCCCCCGCCGATTCCTGAAAAACGCAGGCGGCCGACAGCGTCAATTTCATCGATAAAAATTATAGCTCCTTTACCAGAGACAACCCCGGCTTTTCTTCCTTGGTCAAAAAGATCCCTTACCCGGCTTGCACCGACGCCGACGAACATCTCGACGAAATTCGAACCCGAAATACTGAAAAAAGGCACATTAGCTTCTCCTGCTACAGCCCGGGCAATAAGTGTTTTTCCGCACCCCGGCGGGCCGATTAAAAGCACGCCTTTCGGAATTTTGCCGCCGAGTTTCTGGAACTTCTTGGGATCCTTAAGGAACTCAATTACCTCTTTGAGCTCTTCTTTGGCTTCGTCAACTCCGGCCACATCATCAAAAGTTGCCTTATCGGAATTGGTTTGGATATTAGATTTGATCTTGCCAAAGGTCATAATTTTACTTCCCAGATGCTCCCCCCGGGCCGCCATCATCCACCAAAAGAAAATAAGCAGTAATATGGGCCCCAGGTTCAAAAGCAAAGAAATCCAGAATGTGCGGGCCGGTTTTACTTCAAAATTCTTTAAATTAACACGCATCAGATTAAGAAGTTCCTGGTCATTTTCCGGAATATTAACGAAAAATTTTGAATTATTGGAAAATTCGCCTTCAAGCAGATTTTCCATCTTGGTGACCTTTTTTATATTTGCGGGGTCATCTCTTAAAGCCTTGTAAAACTGGCTATAAGTTATCTCTTTAGAAATGCCGTTTACCGGCATGTTAAAAGAGTTAACTAGCAATATAAAGAGGAGAAACACGAACAACCAGCCGAAAGGGAAACGTTTGCTGTTAGGTGTATTTGGTTTGTTTTTGTTTAGGGGATTCATTTATATTTCTCCAGGTTAAAGTGTTTAGATAATTATTATATCTGTAAAAG
>JAQTTI010000081.1 GCA_028710845.1 Candidatus Omnitrophota bacterium
CGAAACTGACTGCCGAATTTTTCATTGACCAAAAGGTTATTCCTGCCGATCCATCCTAACCCGGCCAAAACACCTAACCTTCTATGCGAGAGATGGCCGATATTTTTTTCCCAGTCTATTATTTGCGTCGCCGGAATAGCCAGGGCTAAATAACCCTTTTTCTGGATTATATTACAAAGCCTTAGAGCTATGTGGTCTAAAAAAGAATTTACAATCTTATAATGATGGAAATACAACTTGGTGGGAACTATATCTATTTCGGATAATACCGCCCCTGAAAGCATCACTCCCAGACATATCGATTTATCCAAATTTTGGGCGACTTTAGGGGAAATTTTGAATTCTTCTCTTACCTTAGTTATATCTCCTACCCCAAAAAGATCTATCCCCTCATCAAAACAAAATTTCTTTAAAGCAGAATAATTCTTAGCTTTATCCATTCTTTTTCTGGAAACTGTTTCCGATTCAATCGGGAAACGGGGGCACAATCCCTATTTCCCGATTAGCTGCGAAATAGTTTCTCTTTACGAAGATAGACCATTAAAAGCGAGATAGCCGCAGGGGTCACCCCTGAAATACGCGAAGCCTGGCCTAAATTGAGCGGTTTAAACTTGGCCAATTTTTCCCTTATTTCGTTGGAGATACCTGAAAGGCTCTTGTAGTCAAAATCAAGGGGTAACTTGATTTTTTCCAGGTTTTCAAAACGCTCTACATCCTTTAGCTGCCTTTGTATAAAACCAGCATATTTTACCTCGATTTGAATCTGTTGCCAAGCAGATTCGGGAATCCCGGTTTTCAATCTATGGATTTTTTTAAGTTCTTTTAAAGTTATTTGCGGCCTTTTTAATAATTTCTCAAGCGTAACCAGTTTATTGCCATAGCTGACCCTGGTCTTCTTTAAAAAGACCAAACCTTCTTTTATACCGTCGGCCTTGTTTTTGACTTTTCTATAATCCTCGGCTTTAACCAGCCCTAAATCAAAACCAATCCTTGAAAGACGCAGATCAGCATTGTCTTCGCGAATAACCAGGCGGTATTCAACCCGCGATGTAAACATACGATAAGGCTCAGGAGTACCCTTAGTTGTTAAATCATCGATCAATACTCCAATATAGCTGCTTGCCCGGTCTAAAATAAAGGGTTCTTTATCCTTTATACTTAGGGCAGCATTTATTCCGGCAACCAAACCCTGTGCGGCTGCTTCTTCATAACCGGTAGTGCCGTTTATCTGTCCGGCTAGAAATAGGTTTTTAATCAGCTTGGTTTCCAAGCTGGGATAAAGCTGGGTAGGCTCAACAACGACATGCTCAATACCATAGCCATAACGGATAATTTCGGCCTTTTCCATTCCGGCTATAGAATGGATCATTTTCAACTGGACATCTTCGGGCAAGCTGGTCGATATTCCGTTAGGATAAATTTCATCTACATCTAAACCTTGCGGCTCAAGAAAAACCTGGTGCCGTTCTTTATCGGCAAACTTGACGATCTTATCTTCTATCGACGGACAATATCTAACCCCGGTGGATTTGATTATTCCTGCGTAAAGCGGAGAACGGTCCAGGTTAGAGCGGATCAATTCATGGGTTGCTTTATTAGTATAGGTTATGTGGCAGCAAATTTGTTTCTGTTTTATATTTTTGGTCGAAAAAGAAAATGGCTTAGGAATTGCATCGCCTGACTGGATTATCAGGTTAGAAAAATCGATCGTCTTTTTATTCACTCTGGGGCAGGTGCCGGTTTTAAAACGTAAGGTATTAAGCCCCAGGTTCCTTAAATTATCGGCTAGGCCAATCGACGCCCGCTCATTGATTCTTCCCCCGCTAAAATGTTTTAAACCTATATGGATCAGCCCATCTAGAAATGTGCCGGGTGAGATTACTACAGCTTTAGAAAAAATCGGACCTTTATCCGTAACTACCCCGGTAACTTTACCGTCTTTGACGGCTAATTCTTTAACCTCTGCCTCTTTTACCGTAAGATTTTTTTGGCTTAAAACCATTTTACGCATATAGACAGAATATCTATTCATATCTATTTGCGCCCGGGAAGATTGAACAGCCTGCCCCTTAGAGGAATTAAGGACCCGGAATTGAATTGCGCAGGCATCGGCAGCTTTTCCCATTTGACCGCCTAAAGCATCGATTTCTTTTACCAACTGGCCCTTACCGACTCCGCCGATAGCCGGATTACAGCTCATTCGGCCTATAGAATTAATATCCATAGTCAGCATAAGGGTTTTTGCATTCATCCGGGCGCACGCCAGGCTAGCTTCGATGCCGGCATGGCCTGCACCAATAATAATTACATCATAGTTATCCATTCTAAATCAGGGACGGTTCTCAAAATAAAGGTAAACTGTCCCCTGCTCCTGTGTTAGAAAATAGCTCTTTATTCGTCTATTGTATTTAAAAGGGGGAGATAAATGCCAAGAGAATCCAGAAAAATAAGTGAACAGGCTTGTTATCATATTATCACAAGGGGTAATCAAAAACAAACCGTTTTTAAAGAACCGACTGATTATCAAAAATATCTTTTACTATTAATCCGCTACAAGAATAAATTTAAGTTTAAATTATACGCTTTTTGTTTAATGCCCAATCATATACATTTACTAATGGAAGTTCAGAAATCTAATCGACTTAATAAAATTATGCGGGGTGTAAATTTAGGTTATACTCTTTACTTTAATCGAAAATATAGAAAAGTGGGGCATCTTTGGCAGGATAGGTTCAAAAGCAAAATTATTGAAAAAGACGCTTATTTATTGGAATGTATGAAATATATTGAGAATAATCCTATAAGGGCTTCTCTGGTTAAATCAATAAATGAATATCCGTGGAGCAGTTATAATTTTAAAGAGAATAATATACTAGATGATTTATTTGTTTTTTAGGGGACGGTTCTCCTTTGAGTTGAGAACCGTCCCTAGTTTATTAGCACTTGGAATAACCGCAGCCGTGGCACTTAACACAGCCTTCTTCATGGCGAAGTGCCCCTCCGCAATCAGGGCACATACCGACGATATTTACCTGTTCATCCAAATCCGATATCTGAAGCTGATCATCATGCGAATGTTTCATCGGGATAACTACCGATTCTGCGGTAACAACAGTGGGCTGGGTATTGATCAGGCGCCGCTCAATCACCCTGGCAATGGCATCAGCGCAAGAGAATATCCTCTGGCCTTTTTCCCAGGAAGGAGATGGACAGCGGATATTACGCAGCTGCTCGATAATAGACTTTACTTCGATATTTGCGCGAAAAGCCAAAGAAACAAGTCGTCCGGTTGCCTCCAGCTGGCTGGCGGCACAACCGCCGGCTTTACCCATCTGGGTAAATAGTTCAAACGGTTTCCCGTCTTCGTCGATGTTTATTGTAACATAAAGGTTGCCGCAACCCGTCGACACCTTCGTAGTTGTACCGATAATCACTTCCGGCCTGGGGCGCGGGGCGATTTCTTTTTTTACCTCATGGATAGACCTGGCTTCCTGTTTTTCTTTTGGCTTACCCACGTTTAATACCTGCTCTTCCCGGCTTTTATCCCGGTAGATAGTAATTCCTTTGCAATTTAAATCAAAGGCCATAACATACGATTTACGCACTTCTTCGATAGTTGCTTCATGAGGAAAGTTAACTGTCTTACTGGTAGCATTATGCACATATTTCTGGAAAGCTGCCTGCATGCGCACATGCCATTCCGGAGAGATATCGTGGCTGGTCACAAAGATTCTGCGCACATCCTCAGGGATCTCTTTAATATCTTTTATCGAAGCGCTTTCGGCGATTTTCTCCATCAGCTGGCGGCTGTAAAACCCTCTTTGGCGGGCTACCTCTTCGAATAAAGGCTCAACTTCAACCAGCTTATCATTATCCATGACATTGCGGTAATAGGATATTGCAAATAAAGGCTCGATCCCGCTTGAACAGGGGCCGGCAATAATACTGATTGTCCCCGTGGGAGCGATTGTTGTAAGGGTGGCGTTTCGCATTTTAGTTGAGCCGTCTTTTTTATCATAAATACTTCCCTTAAAAGCCGGAAATACGCCTTTAGACTTACCTAGCTCAAGGGATTTTTTATTGGCAGCTTCTAAAATAAATGACATCACCTTTTCTGCCAAAGCTACCGCCTCTTCGCTATTATAAGGAATGTTAAGACGGATCAATAAACTTGCCCAGCCCATAACACCCAGCCCTACTTTACGGGTAGCCTTGGTGGCCTTTTCGATTTCAGGAAGCGGGAATTTGTTGACATCAATTAAATTGTCCAGAAAATGCACTGCCAGGGCCGTTACTTCTTTTAATCTGTTCCAGTCAATCTCGCAG
>JAQTTI010000013.1 GCA_028710845.1 Candidatus Omnitrophota bacterium
GCAATCACCATTCTTTTAAATCAATAGCCCGTATAAGAGAAACAACCCAGCTGCTCCTGGATGTATATCATTGCGGGGGAAGTTCCTATATCCACCCTTTAAAGGTTTGGAACCGGTATTCACCGACCATGTTTCTCCCTCATTTAAAAAAGCTTAATCGCTGTCTACCTATAACCGATAGCGCTAATTCAGCCAAAGTACTTAATTATATCCGTCAAAAGGGAGTAGAAAGCGTCAAGAGAAACCTTGATTATTGGGACCGTTTATTTATTGAGGCCGAGGAGTTATACAAAAAAGGTTCGCCCAAAGAGAAAATCAAAGAGATGGTTAAAAAGCTCAGCGGCATCATGATCACTAAAAACAAAAAGATCCTTACTCTGGCCCTGGAAAATTTTTCCCTGCAGGAACTGGTTGAGATCAAATCAAGGCTGATTGGTACAGGTTTTATCGGAGGTAAAGCTGTGGGAATGCTTTTGGCCAGAAAAATCCTTTCCAAAACACTTGCCGACTGGCAGGACTTTTCCGAGTCGCACGATTCGTTTTATATAGGTTCGGATATATTTTATTCATACATAGTGCATAACCGCTGGTGGAAATTACATGTACAGCATAAAACAGAAGAAGGGTACTTTAATATTGCCCAGGTTTTAAAGGAGAAAATGTTATACGGTGTTTTTCCGGAAGAAATTATGGAGTATTTCCAGCAGGTTATTGAATATTTCGGGTCCAGCCCGATTATAATCCGTTCAAGCTCCCTCTTAGAGGATGATTTCGGCAATGCTTTTGCCGGAAAATATGAGAGTATCTTTTTAGCCAACCAGGGCAGCCCTGAGCAGAGGTATATCCAATTTGCCGAAGCGGTTAAAAGAATTTACGCAAGCACAATGAGCAATGACGCCTTGGTCTACAGAAAGCAAAGAGGGTTGGATAAATTAGACGAACAGATGGCCCTTCTTGTCCAGCGTGTTTCAGGCGCTCAACATAAACAGTATTTCTTCCCTGACCTGGCCGGAGTCGGTGTTTCTTATAATACCTATGTATGGAACAAGCAGATCGACCCCGAGGTTGGTATGCTTAGGGTGGTATTCGGATTAGGGACCAGGGCGGTTAACCGGGTGGAGGGTGATTATCCCAGGATGCTGGCATTAAGCGAACCTTCCAAAAGGCCGTATGCTGAAAAAGACGATTTAAGGAAATATTCACAGCATGAGGTGGATATTATAAATACTAAAGATAATCTACTTGAGACTGTGCCTTTTGAAAAAATCATAAACGCAAAATTATATCCTGATGTCGAACGTGTAGCGATCAAAGATACCGAATCCATGCAGATGATGAGTGAAAAGGGTCTATCAGAGAAAAGCTATTGGATATTGACTCTGGATGAGGTTTTTAAAGACAATAAACTGGTAGATTATTTTAAAAAAATATTAAAATCACTCCAGACAGCGTACCATTATCCGGTTGAGATAGAGTTTACGATTAATTACGATCAAGCCGATAGATTTAAGATAAACCTTTTACAATGCCGGCCTTTACAGACTCGCGGCCTGGGGCAAAAGGTCAGCCTGCCGGAAAAAACCGATAAAACAACAACCTTATTCGATTCCCGCGGCTATTTCCTGGGCGGAAATATTTCCCAAAAAATAAAATGGATAATCTACGTTGACCCGGAGAAATATAATAAACTTATTTTATCCGATAAATATGAAATTGCCCGGACAGTGGGCAAGCTGAACGTGATCATTAAAAACAAAGAGGAAATCCCGGCTTTACTAATGGGGCCCGGCAGGTGGGGGACTACTACGCCATCTTTAGGGGTTCCGGTAAAGTTCGCCGAAATTAATAATGTGGCTGCGCTCTGTGAAATTGCTTTTTCAGCCGGCAACCTTATGCCGGAACTATCCTTCGGAACGCATTTCTTTCAGGATTTGGTAGAAACCAATATTTTTTACCTTGCCTTATTCCCTGAGAAAAAAGAAGTTTTATTCAATGATAAGTATCTTAAGCGTTTCGAGAACTTGTTTATCAAACTCATACCGGAATGTGCCAGGTATGATGAAGTAATCGGAGTTTATGAGGTGGGAACTAAGAATTTAAGGATAATGTCGGACGTAATATCCCAAAAGGTGGTATGTTTCTCCGAAGCGTGATTAAAAATTACTTGCTATAGAACGGTGAATAATATATAATCTTGGTTTTTAAGAATAGTGCCCTAAAGGACAGTTGAAATGAAAAAATTACTTAGCCTTATCATAACTACCCTAATTATCGCCTTCGGAGGCCCTCATATCGGGCTTTCTGCCCATCAGGCGGTAGTTGCTTCCATATTTTGCGCCTCGATTATGGGTGTATTGCTTTATTGGGACCTGCGCCTGAGTTTTGTTTTCTTAGGCGGCGGGATTATGCTTTTGTCCCGCTCCATAGACCTGGAAAATTTTATCAAATTTGCCTCTTTAGACGTAGTTTTATTCTTAATCGGCACAATGATCCTGGTTGGCATGCTAAATGACGCCGGTTTTTTCTATTGGCTGATCACTCGGCTGTTAAGGATCAAGAAGATAACCGGCAAAAAACTCTTTTTCATGATCATGCTTTTATCCGGCGTATTATCGGGGTTAGTCGGCGAAGTTGCGTCTATAATCATAATGGCTAAGGTAATACTAGATATATGCCACCTAATAGATGTTGACCCCGTACCTTTAATTATGGCATCCGTCTTAGCCACAAATATCGGCTCTTCCGGAACGCTGCTTGGCAACCCTGTAGGAGTTTTGATTGCTGCCCGGGCGAACTTAAGTTTCGAAGATTTTTTGAGGAACGCCTTGCCGGCTACTGTCATTGTTTTTACCGTGACTATAACGATCCTCTTTTTTTGGTATAGAAAGACTATAAAAAAGATGAACGAAAGGTTGATCCCTTTAAGGGAAAACTCATTTTTTATCTCGCTTATTACGATCTCTACCGATAAAAAGACCAAGATAAGCATAAGTATCTTTTTCGGCATGCTTGTGACTATTTTCTTCCATCGCAGGATAGAGGCTGTTTTTGGGCTGGAAGAAAACAGCATCCTGATGATTACTCCGATAGTTTTTGCCGGCATTGCCCTGCTTTACCGCAGGGATAGGATGCGCCATTATGTTGAACGGGAAGTTGAATGGACTTCAGTTTTATTCTTTTTATTCCTGTTTGCATTGGCCGGAGCGGTAAAATTCAGCGGGATCTCGGATGTTATGGCTAACGGTTTATTAAAGAAGTTTAGCGATCCTTCAATGTTGTCAGGTGTACTGATCTATTCAAGCAGCCTGCTTTCGGCAGTGCTCGATAATACAGTAGTAGTAGCTACCTATATTCCAATCGTCCAAAGTCTTGGTAATCTGAATATTAATATAAATCCTCTCTGGTGGTCGATCTTATTCGGCGCCTGCTACGGCGGAAATATTACAATTATCGGCTCTACAGCTAATATTGTCGCTATGGATATATTGGAAAAAAACAACGGGGTAAGAATAGACTTTTTTACCTGGCTTAAGGTCGGTTTAGTTGTGGGGCTTATTACGACTACGGTTGCCTATCTTTCGGTAATTTTCCTTATACATTAAATTTTCCAAAAATTTCTTGACAAACAAACCCGGGATGCTATATTAATCATGTTATTGTGAAAAATGGAACAATATGATTACGAACAAGAATTGCATCATTCGGCTTTCCCGATATAAAAACGCTCTTTATAGACTGCAAGCCTTAGGTTTTGTGAAAGTTTTCTCAGATAACCTTGCTGATGCGGTAGGCGGAACTGCCTCTCAGGTAAGGAAAGATTTCTCGATTTTTGGAATTTCCGGGAATAAAAAAGGCGGCTACCAGATCGATTCTTTGCTTGAGAAATTAAACAGCATTCTCGGTAAAGACCAGTTGCAAAAGGTTATAGTAGTAGGCGCAGGACACATTGGCAGCGCCTTAATGCGCTACCGCGGATTTGAGAAGGAAGGCATAAAAATCGTCGCCGGTTTTGATATTGATCCGGCTAAGATAAACCGCTCTAACCCCACTCCGGTTCTGCCGTTAGAAGAAATCAAGGCTTTTGTAAAAACCAACAATATCCGCATAGCGATCTTAGCTGTGCCTGATATCGCAGCCCAACAGGCCGCAGATATGATCTGCGCTGCGGGAATCAAAGGTATACTGAATTTTGCCCCCCTGGGCCTTAAAGGCGCGGAGGGGTGTATTATTAATAATGTAAATGTCGAGATCGAACTGGAAAACCTTATTTATTTTGTCAATGTAACTGAAAAAACTAAAAAAGCTTAAATTAACATCATGATTAAAGCCGCAGAAAAAGAAAAGATAGGCCTGGATAAAGCAAAATTAGATAGGATAATTTCTGATTATACCGGTAAACCCGGGAGCATCCTGGGGATCCTGGAAGAGGCCCAGAAGATAAACAGCTATAAATACCTTACTAAAGAGGCTTTGGAGTATATTGCGCAAAAGACCGGCATACCTGTCTCCAGGATTTACAATATTATTACATTCTATGCTTTTTTTAACCTTACTCCCCAGGGGGAACACTCTATCATAGTTTGCCGGGGTACCGCTTGCCATACCCGGGGTTCCAAAAACCTGCTTGAGTTCCTGATCAATTTATTTGGTTTTAAGGAAGAGGATTTTAGCCAGGATGGCAAGTCATTCCTGACTACTAAGGATAATAAGTTCACGATAAAGACCGTCGCTTGTTTCGGCCAGTGCGCGCTGGCGCCGGTTGTCGAAGTTGACGGCAATATTTACAGCCGGGTGACTACGGAAAAATTGCGCAAGATTGTTAAAGGTATTAAATGAAGATAAAGAATGCCGAAGATCTAAAAATAATCAAGGAAAAGGGTCTAGCCAAGGTATTGCCTAAGAAAATCCGCATCGCCGTTGGAATGGGCACCTGCGGGATAGGTAACGGCGCAGAAGAAGTTTTTAAAGCTTTTAATGCCGCTCTTTTAAAAAGAAAGATTCCGGCATATATTACCAAGGTTGGATGTTTTGGTTTTTGCGCCAAAGAACCCCTGGTAAATATTTCTCTGCCCGGTAAGCCTCTGGTTATTTTAGATTCGGTCCTGGCCAAAGATGTGGACGCGATAGTCAAAGATCTAGCTGGGGGCAGGATAAATCCCAAAAGAGCATTATGCAAGATCGAATCCTGGGATCATCTCACAGGACAGGTTAATTACGGCAGGGGTTTTGAAGATATTCCCGAATGGCTCCAGGTACCGTTTTTTAAATGGCAGAAAAAAATTGTTTTAAGGGATTGTGGTTTGATCAACCCCGAAGACATAGAAGAATATATTGCCGTAGGCGGGTATAGCTCTCTTATGCAAGTTTTAAAAGATGCTAACCCCGAAGCAGTTATTTCGGAGGTTAAAAAATCAAAGCTAAGGGGCAGGGGCGGCGCAGGTTTTCCTACAGGGATCAAATGGGAATTAATGCGCAAGGAAAATTCAGATAAAAAATATATAATCTGCAATGCTGATGAAGGGGATCCCGGAGCATATATGAACCGCAATGAAAGCGAAAGCGATCCTCATATGCTTTTAGAAGGGATGATTATCGGCGCATATGCCATGGGAGCTTCGAGCGGAATAATTTATGTGCGCGCGGAATACCCCCTGGCGGTAGAGAGGATTAAAAAAGCAATTAACGATGCCAGAAGTTGCGGGATTTTGGGAGAGAATATATTTAACAGCGGTTTTTCTTTTGATCTAGAGCTAGTTGAAGGGGCAGGGGCATTTGTTTGCGGGGAAGAAACAGCGTTAATCTCCTCGCTTCAGGGGCATTCAGGCAGGCCGAGCCCGCGCCCGCCGTTTCCTGCTCAAAAAGGTTATTTGGGCAAGCCTACCAATATCAACAATGTCGAGACTTGGAGTAATGTCCCCGTGATTATTGCCAAAGGAGCGGATTGGTTTATTAAAACCGGTACCGCGAATAGCTCAGGGACAAAGGTTTTTTCCCTTGTGGGCAAGATAAAAAATACCGGCCTGGTAGAGCTGCCCCTAGGGGCAACCTTACAGACGCTGATTTACAATATCGGCTCAGGAACAGGCACAAATAAAAAGATCAAAGCAGTGCAGAGTGGCGGGCCTTCGGGAGGTTGTATACCGGCTTCTTTATTTAATACCCCTATTGATTACGAAACCCTAGCTTCTTTGGGCGCGATCATGGGTTCCGGCGGGATGGTAGTAATGGATGATGACAACTGTATGGTTGACGTTGCCCGTTATTTTACCGAATTTACCACTAGTGAATCCTGCGGAAAATGCACTCCTTGCCGCGAAGGCCTGACTCAAAATTTAAATATCTTGAGTAAAATTACAAAAGGTAATGCTGCTCAAAAGGATCTTAAAGACCTGGATGAACTGGGTTTGGTGATCAAAGATACAGCTCTGTGCGGTTTAGGGCAAACCGGCCCGAATCCGGTTTTGACCACGCTTAAATATTTCAGGCACGAATATGAAGAACATATAAAGGAAAAACGCTGCGATGCAGGGGTGTGTTCGGACCTATTTATTTCCCCTTGCGAAAATAGCTGTCCTTTGCATATGAATATACCGGGATTCCTGCAGTTATTTAAAGAAGGAAAAATGGAAGATGCCTTTGAATGTATTATCCGGGACAATCCTTTTCCTTCTTCAAGCGGAAGGATCTGCCATTTTCATTGTAAAATGCGCTGCCGCAGGGAGGATATCGATTATCCCGTGGCTCAGGGAGAAATTCATAGGTATGTTGCCGATAATATATATAGAAGTAAAAAGGATGCCGGGATTATCCAGCGCCTGGTTAAGGAAAAACTTCCTAAAACCGGAAAAAAGATCAGTATCATTGGCGCAGGCCCAAGCGGCCTAACCTGCGGCTTTTATCTTGCCCGCCTGGGGCATGAAGTAACTATTTATGAGGCTAATCTGCAGGCAGGAGGGGTCTTACGCTACGGTATTCCTGAATACAGGCTGCCAAAATCAGTTTTAAAGAAGGAAATTTCTTTTGTGGAAAAAATGGGCGTAAAAATTATTTATAATAAAAAAATCGGGACAAAAGATTTACAGAATAAGATCGAAGATTCGGACGCCATATTCCTGGCAACCGGGGCCTATAAAAACATGAATTTGGGTATTTCGGGAGAGGACCTAAGGGGGGTTTTATCCGGAACCGTATTCTTAGAGGATGTTGCGGTCGGCAAAAAACCGGATATCGGCAAAAAAGTTTTAATCATCGGGGCAGGCAATGTCGCGGTTGATGCTGCCCGTACGGCATTGAGATTAGGCAGTGAAGTTACCATTGTCTATCGCCGCCAGAAAGAAGATATGCCTGCCAATAAAGATGAAATTAAAGGCGCTGAAGCCGAAGGCGTAAAATTTATATTTTTAGCCGGGCCCAAAGCTATTTTGGCAAATGATAAAGGAAAAGTAAAAGCTTTAAGCGTAACCAGGATGAGTTTGGGTGAATTTGATCTTTCCGGAAGGAGAAAACCGGCTGCCACCGATGAAGTTTTTGAAATACCCTGTGATACGGTGCTTTTAGCAATCGGAGAGAGAGTCGATTCTGCTTTTATAAAAGATTGCGGAATTTTAGTAAAACAGGACGGCACGGTTAAAGTAGAAAGCCCTGACTCAAAGACCAGCCTTGATAAGGTTTATGCCGGGGGGGATCTAACTATGGGGCCGGCTACTGCCGTTGAAGCCATGGCTTGCGGTAAGAAAGCTGCCCGGGCAATAGACCTTGCTTTAAGTAAAACCGATAGATTCGGAATATTGTTTCGTAAATTTTCTTATGAATTTAAGGCTCCCCTGAAAACAAAAATAACCAAAAAACAGGAAGGCCTTAAGTTAGACCTTAGCCGGCGAAGGAACAATTTCCAGGAGGTTTCCTTGGGGCTTTCCGTGAGACAGGCCAATTCTGAGGCAGACAGGTGTTTAAGGTGCGACGTTAAAGAGAGTGCCTAAAAAATGGCGAAAAATATTTCCTTAAAAATTGATGGTAAACCTTGCAGCTGTGAAGCTTCGCTGACTGTCCTTGAGGCATGTCAGAAAAACGGGGTGAATATTCCGACTCTTTGTTATTTGAAGGATATTAATAAAGAAGCCGCCTGTTCGATCTGCCTGGTTGAGATAAAAGGGGCTAAAAATCTCGCCCGCTCCTGTGTTACTTCGGTTAAGGAAGGTATGGAGATAGCGACCAATACCCCCCGGGTAAGAAATGCCCGGAAACTAAATATGGAATTGCTTTTAGCCGGCCATCCCAAAGATTGTCTTTGCTGTGACAGGAACCAAAGCTGCGAATTAAGAAAGTTAGCTTTTGATATGGGGATAAGCCAGGTAAGGTTCCCTAAGATTGCAAAAACAGAGCTGCCTTTGGATGCAACCTCTGCTTCTTTGGTCCGGGACCCTAATAAATGTATTTTATGCGGCCGCTGCGTTTCTGTCTGTTCGGGCACCCAGAGCGTTAAGGCGATTGATTTTAGCGGAAGAGGAAAATCCAGTAAGGTTACTACATTTTTTGATTCGGGCCTGGCCAACAGCGTTTGCGTTAATTGCGGCCAATGCCTTTTGGTTTGTCCTACCGGGGCAATCACCGAGAAAGGCGCGACTGATGAGGTATGGCAGGAGCTAGCTGATCCTAAGAAATTCGTAGTTGTTGAAGTTGCCCCGGCAGTAAGAGCTGCCATAGGAGAAGAATTCGGTATGCCAGTGGGGACCTTGGCTACGGCTAAAATGGCGCAGAGCTTACGAAAACTCGGGTTCTCAAAAGTTTTTGATACTCAGTTTTCAGCAGATCTAACGATTATGGAAGAAGGCTATGAGTTAATTGACAGGATCAAGAATAAAGGCGTGCTTCCTTTGATAACTTCCTGTTCTCCGGGATGGATAAAATTTGCCGAACATTTCTTTCCGGAAATACTTAAACATATCTCAAGCTGTAAATCTCCCCAGCAGATGTTTGGGGCGATAGCTAAAACCTATTATGCCGAGAAATATAATCTTGATCCCAGAAATATTGTAGTTGTTTCGATTATGCCTTGCACAGCCAAGAAATTTGAGGCCAAACGGCCTGAGATGAAAAGCGCATTTGATTATTGGAGAAATAAATTAAACCTAAAGGATAGCGAAGCATTTTATGATGTGGATTATGTTTTGACTACCCGCGAGGCCAGCCGCCTTATTAAGGAAGCGGGGATTGATTTTATAAATTTGGCGGGCGAAGATTTTGATGCTCCCCTGGGTGTCTCTACCGGAGCCGCCGTAATATTCGGGGCAACCGGCGGGGTAATGGAAGCTGCTTTAAGGACCGCTTATGAGGTGCTTACAGGCAAAAACCTGGAGAAAGTGGATTTTATGGAGTTAAGGGGGCTTACCGGGATTAAGGTTGCCGAGGTTGATATTGACGGATTAAAAGTCAAGGTTGCCGTGGCCAGTAGCTTAAGTAATGCCCGCGTTTTATTGGATGAGGTTAAGGCCGGCCGTTCTCCTTATGCGTTTATTGAGATTATGACCTGCCCTGGCGGCTGTATAGGCGGAGCAGGCCAGCCGATACCTACCGATACTGCGGTCAGACAAAAGAGAATGGAAGCAATTTATCGGGAAGATAAAAATAAACCGCTTAGAAAATCACATGAAAATCAGGCGGTGCAAGCTTTATATAAGGATTTTTTAATCAAGCCTTTAGGGGAAAAATCGCACCATTTATTGCATACGCATTATGCCAAACGTAAAGAAATAAAGTAGTAATTTTTGCTTTGTTTTTTGGAAAAGTTATGATAAAATTTCTACGCTGATTTTGAAGTTCTTGCCTTTAGTGCCCGCTTTAATAGGAAGACAAAGTAAGCTTAAAAATCAATAGAAAAGAAGACCAATTTCATCGGCTATGGAACATAAAAAACTTAATCCCGAGTTAGTTGAATTAGTCCAGAAATGGAAAGGCAAAGAAGGCAATTTAATCATGATTCTGCATGAGATTCAGAATCACCATGGTTATGTGCCGCGGGAATTGTCATTGGAATTATCCAAAATGCTCGATGTTCCTTTGGCCCGGATTTATGAAGTAATTACATTTTATAATTTCTTTAAGCTAGTGCCTCCGGGCAAGCACCGCATAGCTTTATGTATGGGAACGGCCTGTTATTTGAGGGGCGCTGCGGTAATCCTGGAAGAAATAAAAAATATCCTTGGTATTGCCGAAGGCCAGACTACCAAGGACGGTCTTTTTTATCTTGATGTAGTAAGATGTTTGGGATGCTGCGGGTTGGCTCCGGTAATAATGATTGATGATAAGGTCTACGGCAAAGTAAAAAAGAACGAAGTTGCCGATATCCTATCCAAATATATTAAAGAGGAATAATCAGGGATGAATAAATTAACTCCGAGTGATTTAGAAAAAATGCATAAGGCGTCAAAGGCTTCAAGTGATGGCCCCAAGGACTGGATTAAGGTAGGCATGAGTAGTTGTGGTATTGCCGCAGGCGCCGAGGATGTTTTTAATTTTTTTATTGAGGAAGTAAAAAAGAGGAACCTGCAGATTGAAATTAAGAAATGCGGTTGCGCCGGCGCCTGTTATGCCGAGCCTCTGGTTGAGGTAAGCGTTTCCGGCCTGCCTCCGGTAGTTTATGGCGCGGTAAATAAAGAAGTTGCCACCAAAATACTGGAAAAACATGTTATTTCTAAAATGCTGGTCAATGACTGTATCTTTGAAGTATTAGGCTAGAATAAAGGAAAGCAGATAATTAATGTACACTAAGGTTATTTTAGTAAAAGACACTGATTTAAAGAGAGAGGACAAAACGCGTGAGTTTTATACCCACCTTTTGGATTATCTTCGGGGGAGTAACCTGCATGCTCAGATCCAGGTAGTCAGGGTCGCCGATATAGGCGTATACGATGAGGGGTTGGTATTAAAGATACTTCCCGATAAGATCGTTTATTGTAATGTTCAGGATTCTGATATTAAGCGTATAGTCGATTCTACTTTAGATCAGGGCAAAGTTATCGGTGATTTGGTTTTTAAGCCTAAAGCCAAACAACATCGAATTGTTTTGCGCAATTGCGGAAAAATTAATCCTGAGAGTATCGAAGAGTATATTGCCTGCGGAGGGTATCTGGGCCTAAAGAAGGTTCTTGGGGAATTAGGCCAGCAAAAACTGATCGAAGAGATAAAAATAAGCGGTATCCGGGGAAGAGGCGGTGCAGGATATCCTACCTGGATGAAATGGAATTTTGCCCGCGAGGTTGAATCAGCTGAAAAATTTGTTATTTGTAATGCCGATGAAGGGGATCCCGGCGCTTATATGGATAGAAGTGTTTTAGAAGGCGATCCGCATTCAGTTATTGAAGGCCTAATCATTGCCGCTTTTGCTATCGGTGCTTCTAAGGGGTATTTTTATATCCGCGCGGAGTATCCTTTGGCGGTTGAAAGGATCAATAAGGCACTCAAACAGGCTTATGATTACGGGTTATTGGGGCAGAATATTCTTGGCAGCTCCTTTAATTTAAACCTAGAAATAAGATTGGGCGCCGGAGCTTTTGTCTGCGGAGAGGAAACTGCTTTAATTTCTTCTATCGAGGGTAAAAGAGGGACCCCGCATCCCCGTCCACCGTATCCTTCGGTAAAGGGGCTATGGGGAAAGCCTACGGTTATAAACAATGTCGAAACCTTGGCCAATATTCCGGCCATCGTTTCAAATGGCGGTAAATGGTTTGCTCAGATTGGCACGCTAACTTCAAAGGGGACAAAAGTTTTTGCGGTAACCGGAAAAGTTAAAAATTCAGGGTTGGTCGAGATTGCTATGGGCGCGACTTTAAGAGAGATCGTCATGGATATCTGCGGAGGGACATTGTCCGGTAAGCCGATAAAAGCAGTGCAAACCGGAGGTCCTAGCGGCGGAGTAATCCCCGAAGCGCTTTTAGACACCCCGGTAGATTACGAGAATTTACAGAAATTAGGTTCGATTATGGGCTCAGGCGGAATGATTGTTATGGATGAAGATGATTGTATGGTCGATATCCCTAAATTCTACCTCGGGTTTTGCGTAGAAGAATCCTGCGGAAAATGTGCGCCTTGCCGGATTGGCGGTTTTCAAATGCTGGTTTATCTTAATAAAATATCCGAAGGTAAAGGTAAGCTTGAGGATTTAGAGCAAATGCGCAGGCTTGCTCAAGCTATGCAGAAGGCATCATTATGCGGCCTGGGCCAAACCGCATCAAACCCGGTGGTTTCTACTTTAAGATATTTCGAAACAGAATATAACGAGCATATTTTGAACAAACATTGCCCTGCCGCAAAATGTAATAGTCTGGTTACTTATACTATTATGGGAGATAAGTGTAAGCGGTGCGGGTTATGCGTAACTAATTGCCCGGTTCAGGCAATTAGCGGAGATAAGGAAAAAGGTTATCTAATAGCGCCGGAAAAGTGCGTTAAATGCGGGCGCTGTGTTGACGTCTGTAAATTTAAAGCGATTTCTAAAAAATAAAATGACAAAAATTGTGAAAGCAAAAATTAACGGGATTTTATTAAGGGTCGAAGCCGGAACTACTATTTTAGAGGCAGCTAAAAGGGTGCAGATAAAAATTCCTACTCTTTGCAAGCATCCTGACCTGCCGCCTTCGGCATCCTGCGGAATTTGTATCGTCAAAAACAAGGGTTCGCATAAAATGTTGCGCTCCTGCTGTACGCCGCTTGAAGAAGGCATGGATATTACAACGCACGATCCGGAGATTGTCGAAATCAGGAGGACAGTAATCGAGCTTATCTTATCAAATCATCCCAATGATTGCCTTAAGTGCGCCAGAAATAATGAATGCGAACTGCAGAAGTTAACCGCGGATTTTGGGATTAAAGAAGAATCTTTCCCCCAGTTTTTAAGGGATTTGCCGATAGATAGGTCTACCAAGGCTGTTGACCTTGATCCGAAAAAATGCATTCTTTGCGGCAGATGTGTGCATGTTTGCCAGGAGTTGCAGGATGTTTGGGCTTTGTCATTTTTGGAAAGAGGGATGAAAACCCGTATCTCTCCCGCCGGAGACATTCAGTTAGCGGATTCTCCTTGTGTGCGCTGCGGACAATGTTCAGCCCATTGCCCTACAGGGGCTTTTGTCGAGCAGGACCATACTGCTTCTGCCTGGAAGGCATTGCAGGATCCGGATAAATACTGCGTGGTCCAGATTGCCCCCGCGGTCAGGGTTTCTATAGGCGAAGCTTTTGGCTATACGGGTAAGAATTTTACCAAAAAACTTTATGCATTATTAAGGCGTTTAGGTTTTGATGCGGTTTTCGATACTTCATTTGCCGCTGATGTTACGATAATGGAGGAGGCCAGCGAGTTCGAGGAAAGGTTATTGCATGGCAAAAGCCCGCTTCCCTTGATTACCACTTGCTGCCCTTCATGGGTGGATTTTATGGAAAAATTTTACCCGGATATGATTGAACATTTTTCTTCCTGTAAATCACCGCATGAAATTTTAGGGGTGCTTTCTAAAACTTATTATGCCGAAAAAAACAAGATAGACCCGGCTAAAATTTATATGGTTTCAATTATGCCTTGTACAGCCAAGAAATACGAAATTACCCGCAACGATGAAATGTTTGCTTCGGGGCATCAGGACATAGATACGGTTTTATGTACCCGGGAGCTGGCCCGGATGATCAGGCAGGCAGGAATTGATTTTGACAGCCTGCCGGATGAAGAGTGCGATAGCATTTTGGGTGAATACGCCGGAGCCGGAGTAATATTCGGCGCAACCGGAGGTGTTATGGAAGCTGCCCTTAGAACCGCCCACTATTTTATTACCGGCAAAGAATTAAAAAATGTGGCCTTTGAGAATGTCCGCGGCCTAAAAGGGGTTAAAGAGACCGAGGTTATAATCGAAGGCAAAAAACTTAAAATTGCCATTGCCCATGGTTTAAGCAATGTCGAATATATTCTAAAGAAGGTCCGAGAAGCTAAAAAGAATGGTCTGGAGATGCCGTATCACTTTATCGAAGTTATGGCTTGCCCCGGCGGCTGCGTTGGAGGAGGCGGGCAGCCTTATATGGTTACTGATGAGCTAAGGATCAAAAGAGCGCAGGCATTATATGAGGATGACGATCATAAACAGGTCCGCTCCAGCCATCAGAACCCGTATATTAAAAGGCTTTATCAGGAATTTTTAGGCAAGCCTTTAGGCGAAAAGTCGGAAAAACTTTTACATACACGTTATAAGGCCAGGCCGATTTACGCAAAATAATCTTTGGTATTTTCGTATAAATTATAAATCCTGCGGTAAGGAGTTTTCTAAACCTAGGGAAGATTTGGAATTAATCTCCCAATTTTTTCTTTAGGTTAAAAAGAAAGATTGGGATTTTTTTTCGCCACCAGGCGACTACCCGTGTAATTTAAACTAGCGTGGAGTATATTGTTAAAAAGGAGGGAAAGATGGAGAAACGATTGGGTTTTGTGGGGGTGATTGTCCATAACCGTAAGAAAATTGCTCCGCTGGTTAATGATATTCTAACCGAATTTGGCGAGCTAGTAATCGGCCGGATGGGAATTCCTCATGTAAAAAGGGAATTAAGCGTAATCGTATTGATTGTAAATGCTTCGACAGATGAACTAGGCTCATTAACAGGTAAGTTAGGCAAGATCGCCGGAGTTTCAGTAAAATCGGGTTTAAGTAAAACTGAATAAAGGGATAAAATGATTCATATAAACGAAGAAAAGATAAATAATATTTTAAATGATGCCATCACATTTGACCAAGGCCTATTAGATAGGATCCTGGATAAAGCAAAATCGCTTAAGCGTTTAACTTTAAGCGAATCTGCCGCTTTGCTTATGGTTAAGGATACTAAATACTTAGAAAAGATATTTGCTGCGGCAAGTTTGGTTAAAGATACTATCTATGGCAGGAGGGTAGTGCTTTTTGCGCCGCTTTATATAAGCAACCTTTGCGCCAATGCCTGTTTATATTGTGCGTTTAAATCCGATAATAAATTAATCAAACGCAAGGCGCTGTCTGTGTCTGAAATCAAGGCCCAGACTGAGTGGCTTCTACAACGGGGGCATAAAAGAATACTTATGGTCTGCGGGGAAGAAGCGCCGCAGGGCCAGGACAACGTCGATTATTATGTAAATGCAGTCAAGGCTATTTATGCCGCAGAAGCCGGAAAAAATAAAATAAAAAGGGTTAATGTAAACTGCGCTCCGTTAAGTATTGATGAATTTAAAAAACTTAAAAGTTCGGGTATCGGCACCTACCAGATTTTCCAGGAAACTTATCACCAGGAAACATACCTGCGCATGCATCCAAAAGGGCCGAAAAGCGATCCTGATAACAGGATTGATGCGGTTGACCGTGCTTTTGCGGCAGGAATAGATGACATAGGGATAGGCGTGCTTTATGGTTTATATGATTATAAGTTTGAAACCTTAGGGTTGCTTAGTCATATCGAACATATGGAAGGGAAATTTAAAGTCGGGCCGCATACAATCTCCGTACCAAGGATCGAGCCGGCCGAAGGGGCAGAACTTTCTTTTAATCCTCCCTGTAAGATATCCGATGATGATTTTAAAAAGGTGGTTGCGGTATTAAGGCTTTCTGTGCCGTACACCGGGATTATTATGTCTACGCGGGAGAGCGCCGAAATGAGAGATACGCTTTTAAGTCTGGGAGTTTCTCAGGTAAGCGCCGAATCAAATACATCTCCCGGAGGATATTTAGCCAAGAATAAAGATATGGCAGGAGGCCAATTTTCACTGGGCGACCACCGCAGCCTTGACCAGATTGTGGGCACCCTTATCAACCATGATTATATCCCCAGTTTCTGCGCTGCCTGTTACCGGATGGAAAGAACCGGAGAAGCATTTATGCAGCTGGCTAAGCCCGGGACAATTAAAGGTAAATGCAGTATGAATGCCTTAGTGACCCTTAAAGAGTATCTTGATGATTTCGCATCGCCGGCGGTAAAGGATTCAGGCTATAAAATGATTGCCCGTTATCTAAATAAACTGGATCAGGATGACCAGGAAAGCTTGAAATTATTTTTTGCGCATGTTGATTCCGGGATAAGAGACGAATATGTCTAATCTGGCTAAACTTTTAAATAAGATTTATTCTGCCGAAACTCCTGACCTTAAAGACCTGGAGCAGGTATTATTTTTAACCCAAAGGGGGCAATTGGATGAATTATTTTCTTTCGCCGATAAGGTAAGGAAAGAATTCTGCGGCGATGGGGTCCTTTTGCGCGGGATAATCGAGTTTTCCAATTTTTGCTCCCAGGAATGTTTTTATTGCGGCCTGAACAAATCTAACCATAAGCTCAAACGTTACCGGATGAGTAAGAATGAGCTAATTGAGGCGGTAAATTACCTGGCTTTTTGTAATATTAAAACCCTGGTTTTACAATCCGGGCAGGAGGATAATTTAGACGCTCTTTGGTTGAAAGACATAATCTTGGAAATAAAATCCAAATTTAATATAGCGATTACACTTTCTGTGGGCGAGAAAAGCCTAGATGAATACAGGATTTGGAAACAAGCCGGTGCTGACCGTTATTTACTTAAGATAGAAACTTTCGATAAAAAGCTCTATGAATCCATTCATCAAGGCATGAGTTTTGAAAAGAGAATAAAATGCCTTGATGATTTAAGGAGCCTGGGTTATCAGGTTGGTTCAGGAATTATTATCGGCCTTCCGGGTCAAACCTTAAAGACTATTGCCGGCGACATAGCTTTCTTTAAGAAAATGGATTTTGATATGATTGGTATCGGCCCTTTTATCCCGCATGAGAATACAAAGTTTTCTAAAGGAAAACCGGGAGATGTGGATTTAACTCTAAAAACTATTGCCCTTACCCGTTTAGTTGCCAAAAACCCGCATATCCCGGCGACAACCGCCCTAGGTAGTATGGATAAAGATTATCGGGTAGATGGCTTAAAATGCGGGGCTAATGTTTTAATGCCTAATTTTACCCCTCAGCCTTACAGGAAGTTTTATGAAATATATCCGGGCAAAAGATGCGTTGATGAGCCGGTCGGCAATTGTAACTTTTGTATGGATGGTATGGCCAAAAATATTGGCAGATTCATTGATTATTCAATAGGAGATTCACTTAAATTCAGGGACGGTTCTCGAGACAAAGGAAAACTGTCCCCATTAGTAGGGACAGTTCTGCTTTGAGTTGAGAACCGTCCCTGGGTTAGGAGAGGGAATGTATAGGACACCTGCAAGCAATAGATTGCATATTGGAATATTCGGGAAAAGAAATACCGGTAAATCCAGCCTGATCAATGCAGTAACCGGCCAGGATACCGCTATCGTTTCGGAGATAGCCGGCACAACCACAGATCCGGTATATAAAGCTATGGAGATTATGCCTATCGGCCCCTGTATGTTAATTGACACTGCGGGCATCGATGATCAAGGTCTCCTGGGCGAAGAAAGGATTAAACGTACGCAAGTTGTATTAAGAAAAACTGACCTGGGATTAATTGTTGTTGAGCCGCAAACAGCTATCGATAGCTTCGAAGAGGAAATAGTAGAAACCTTTCAAAAAAAGAAGCTGCCCCATTTATTTGTGATCAATAAATGCGAACTGCCGGGTGAAGCAGCCGAAAATTACCTGGAAAAAAATAAGACTCCGTATATTAAAGTCAGCTCGAAAACAAAACAAGGCATCGAAGAACTCAAATTAAAGATTATGGATATGGCTCCCGGCCATTGGTCCCCGATCCCCCTGGTGGGAGATATAATCAAGCCTAAGGATGTAGTAGTGTTAGTCTGCCCGATAGATAACGCCATGCCTCAAGGCAGGCTGATCTTGCCCCAGGTGCAGGTAATGCGCGATTGCCTGGATAATAATGCCACTGCCCTAGTGACAAAGGAAACCGAACTTTTGGATTGCCTTAAGGCTTTAAAAGAAAAACCCCGCCTGGTTATTACCGATTCCCAGGTTTTCGAAGATGTGCGGGATATGCTGCCGCAAGATATACCGCTTACCTCATTTTCAACTGTTTTTGCCAGGCATAAGGGCGACCTGAACGCATTTATCAAGGGTGTATATGCCCTGGAGAAATTAAATGATGGAGATGAAATTTTGATTGCCGAGGCCTGTACACACCATGTTCAGCCGGAAGATATCGGCCGGACCAAGATCCCCACCTGGCTATTAAATTATACCAAGAAGGATTTACATTATGAAGTTACTGCCGGAGGGGAGTTCCCGGAGGAGTTAAGCCGCTATAAATTGATCATCTCCTGCGGAGGCTGTATGGTTAA
>JAQTTI010000082.1 GCA_028710845.1 Candidatus Omnitrophota bacterium
TGACTAACTGTAGAATGTCCTTGTCGCTGCTTACTATGGTTACCGGAATCTGCTTTGAAGAAGCGCTTTTGGCCAGCTGGGCGATCAGGTCATCGGCCTCAAATCCTTCTTTTTCGAAAATTGGTATGCCATAAGCCCGGATAATATCCTTAATAAAAGGGATCTGGCTGACCAGATCATCAGGCATTGCCTGCCTGTTCATTTTATACTGGCTTAATTTAGCGCTACGGAATGTCCGGCGCGAAACATCGAAACAACAGATAATATAATCCGGTTTTTGTTCTTTTAATATTTTATTAAGTATATTGATAAATCCATAAACCGCGTTGGTCGCCTGGCCGCCCGATGTCCTCAGGCCTTTAAGGGCATAAAAGGCCCTATAACAAAATGCATTAGCGTCAATCAAAAATAAACTTTTTTCGGCCATTATCAGCTATAAAAGGAATTCAATTATAAGGAAAGAATTTGTGAGGTTATTTTTCTATCTCGACAAAGCCCTTAGCTCTGCCTTATCAATAAATGCTTCTATTTCTTCGTTATCTTGATCTAGCTGCTGGGCATCCAGGGCTAGTTTGATTGCTGCGGCAAGGTCGCCATTATTGAAACTTTTCTTGGCTTTTTGAAAATAGATGCGGGCTAGGTCATTATCTTCTTTATTATAAATATCCCTGTCTTCTTTTATATCCTGCATAAGCCCAAGGACCTCTTCTTCTCGCTCATGGGCAAAGGTGTGGTCACTTAAGACTGAACGTATATCCCTAAGCCGGTTGGCAGCTTTTTGCGTCCAGGGGTCATCCAAAGAACCTAAAGTCGCCCTTTTATTCCAATAAAATTCAGCCTTAGTCAAATCGCGTTTAGCTTCGTATAGAAAAGCAATATTCGAATATGCGCTTAAGTAAGCCGGATCGACTTTAATTGCCTTTAAATAATTCTCTTCGGCTTTATCGATCTGGCCTTCGGCTTCGTAAACTACCCCTAAATCATTATAGGCTACCGCAAAATTAGGATCTAAAGTTATGGCTTTCTGATACCAAAGTTTTGCTTCGGCCAAATTACCGATTGCCTGGTATCTTGCCCCTTCCTCCCTATAACGCTTAGCCTGAGTTTCTAATGTATACGGGTCCTCAGGCGGCGGAACAGGCGCGCCTTTAGCAAAAAGATCACCGGCAGAACAAAGAACGCATAATGTTGTGGCAGTAGTAATTAAGAATTTAGGCAGGAAATTTTTATTCATTTCTAGGGCACATTATATATGTTTAAAATAAACTCGTCAAGGATTTTGTTATAAGCTTTTTATTTAAATAATCGGCTCCATATTTAAAGCAGGATGGGCTGACTTTTGAAGAAAAACCATAAGTTCTTCCGAGCTAGTGGCGACAGTTTCATCGGCAATTTTATCGATTAAATCAGGTTGGCCGATTTCGCCCGCCCTTTGTTTTAATCTATCACCAAGAAGCTCTTTTAATTCCCTGGGCATCCAGACCACCCTAGCCAAACCGCCTTCAGCCGAAATAAATTTTTTACTTAAAATATATAACTTGCCTACGCCTAGAAAACCCGGTGTCTGTACTCCGCCGCCTACCGAACCGGCTAAAGTAGTAAAACTCATCCCTGAAGGAGTCATCCCGGAAAAATCGCGATGGACAACCATTACCCCGTTTGCCTCGGGGATTATGGCAACAATGCATTCAAAGCAACCGCAGGAAGATTGCGGTCCGTTCATCATCGAATACATACTAACCGCATCAATAGTGTTATTCGATTTAAGCTTCACGAATTCATTCACATTACCCCACTGCCCCAGTTTAGCATCTAAGATATTCCCTTTTAAAATGGGCTGATTCGGCCCGCTGGGAGTAATTTCGAAAGAGGCCTTGGCATCAAGCCACGAATAAGCTCCGCACAGCCCTAAACGTTCAGGCGTTACCACACAAACATGGTTGGGGGCAAAAGACTGGCATAATAAGCAAGAATAAAAAGTATCGACGCTTTCGTCAGTCATACCCTGAAGCCTTTCATCGCGGTCATTGTAAACCTTTTGGCAAATATGGGAAATTTTTTCTACATCCTGCTGCTTTGTATAAAGTTTGATCTGCACTTTATCTACAATTGCGCTATATTCCTGGTGCAGCATGGCGTGAAGAATAGTCCCCAAATGTTTAAGCCTGAAACCTTTAGCGAACGCCTCTTTTGATATCCTGATCCAGACCATATCACGCTGCCCCATGTGCATAAGGCCCATTGCATAATTTGTAAAACGATGGATTTGGCGCTCTAAGATCGGCTCGAAGTCTTTCTGCATTTTACGCCCAAAAACATCAACAACTATTGCCAGAGGCAATGATTTAGAACCCTGGTTTAATTGGTCGATGTCCGGGCCGATTAATTCGATTTTGCCGTCTTCGACTTTATCATCTTCGCAAACAGCTAAAAATTCTATTGCCGAACTTGCCTTTCCTCCGAATTCAACATGCAACTGCTCTTTACGTACCCTTTCTCCCTCAAAAGCAGCGGCATAAGCAACCGGCACAGCTACCTCGGCCATTTTAATTTTGATTCCCCGGGCCAGAACGCATTTAGAAGGAAGCTTCTGGTAATCCTTTTCGCTAACCAAAGCTTCGAATAAAGTAGTATCGATCTTACCTATCTGCGGGACTTCTAAATCGGTGATTATCGGAAGGCCAAAAGCCAGGGCCCCTAATCCGGTGGCGACCAAAACTTCATCGACATGGCTTAGAAGAAGCACAAATGCAGGAACACGGTTGCGAATGTAGTCGGACACCCCTTCCCATTGCCCGGGTTTGTTGCCCCCATAAATCAAAGGCGCCCGTACGGCAAAATTAACCGCATAAATCGCAGAAAGGTAATCATCTCCCAGGGCGACTATATAGTTTTCCAGGCCCAGTTCTATTCCTTGATTTTCAATTTGCTTCCTAAATGTATTTGCGCCTATATTGCCCGCTAATAAACTTACTATTCCCTTAGACTGAAAATTACGGATCAGGCTTAAAGCAGACCCTTCATCTTTTGCCGGACCCAGGATAACAGCGATGCCGGAAATCCTTCCGTCAACTAATTGAAGCCCGAGAGAACGCAGGATTTTATCGGGAATAAACCCTAAGCCATTTTTAGGGTGTTCCTGGCTTAACACTGCCAAGGCCGCTAAAATTTCCTCACAGATCAAAGTAGCCAGACCTTTATTTAATATTCCACCTAAGGAATTAATCACTAAACCTGTACCAGCCGGTTTATTCGAGGCTAATCCCTGTGCCTGCTTAAAAGCCTCCAGACAATCTTTCAGGGTTTTTACTTCGATATTTAAAAGCGCATAAATTAAGGGGAAGTAATAATTGGTCTCACCGAATCCTACTTTTTCATTCTCGCCATTTTTGGCTATTGCACTATCCAGGGATTGCCCCGTAAGCTTTAAGATGTTTTCGGCTCCCTTTGCTCCCAGCTCGACGTAAAGTTTATCCAATCCTTCTCTCAAAGGTTCCTCCGGCTTTAAAGTAGCTGTTTTATCGATAAAAATAACCAGACAGACGCCGATGGCCTTGCCGTCCTTTAACTTCACCGCCTCAGCCCTTCCTTCTCCGACGATCTCTTTAATCTGGCTTTCGATTACTTCAATGCCCTCAGGCAGGCTTTCTTCTAGATCAAGGCTTGCGGTTACCTTTACCGCTACTTTATATTTTTCATGAATCGACCTGGCCAGCTTAATTGCTGCTGCCAACTCCCCTTCGATACAAACGGTATCGTTAATAAGATACTGGTCTAATTTTCTAAAATCATCCTCAGGGCTTATTAAAATTACGCCTTTTTTTCTGGCCCCGGGTATTTGTGGTAAGTTGGCCATTATAATCCGCTTTCTTTAAGCACGCTTGGCACAAGGCTGTTCCATCCTATAGGCATGATATGAACGCCCTGGCACATGGATTTAATTTGTTTAATTAAACCGCTGGCGATATTTACGGAAGTAGCCGCCTTGTCTTTACTTTGCTCCATTTCTTTGATCAGGTTATCCGGAACATATACCCCGGCAACATGTTTATTCATATAATTAGCCATCAGAGCAGATTTTAATAAAATGATCCCGGCTATAACCGGAATATTAATATGCTTTATTCTAGAAATAAAATTTTCGAAGGACTTTATATCAAAGACTGCCTGAGTCTGGATAAAATCAGCCCCGGCCGATATCTTTTTTTCCATTTTCATGATCTGCGGCTCAAGCGGCTCTGACCCGGGATTAACTACCGC
>JAQTTI010000083.1 GCA_028710845.1 Candidatus Omnitrophota bacterium
CTAGCATAATATTTATTCTGACTACTATTGGCAGTATAATTGAAAAAACAGGATTACTGTTAACGGCCTCAAAGTGCAAAAGGAATAAAGCGATAACTGCTATCATTACATTTGTTGCGCAGCCTGCCAAAGCTACGCTGAATAAACCAAAGCGTTTATTTTTTAAGCTGTAATAGTCAACCGGAACCGGTCTTGCCCATCCGAAACCTACAAAAAAAAGCATTAATGTCCCGATGGGATCAAGGTGGGAAAGAGGGTTTAGCGTTAACCTGCCGTATCTTTTGGCCGTATCGTCTCCGAAACGAAGAGCAACCCAACCATGAGCAACTTCGTGGAAAATAACGGAGTATATAAGTATTGATGCAAGAATTATAAATAAACCCGGGTTAGCAAATAAAAGCTGAGTTAGCCCCATTTTAATTTAAACCTTTCAAAAGTATTTTCGCCTTCCGGACATAAAAATCCTGAAGGCGATTTATTGTAACAAGAATTCTCATAAATTGACAGCGATTTTAAGGTGTAAGCGTAATAGTTACAGTACCGCTGTATGTTCCTGCCTGCGAATCCAGGCTGATCGGCGTAACCCCCGGAGCATCGGGATTTGCCGGATCGCCTGTACCTATACCATAATATATACGTAACCAGCCTCCGCTTAATGTGGTCTTGGTGTAGGCTATCCCCTGGCTATCCTGATAACTAACCTTTTGCAGCTCCTGAGATGTAGTGCTGCTTGTCTGTTTGACAAAAGCTACATTAACCTTATTATCAAGGTTGGTTCCAGTCCCAGCCAAAGATGTCCGTGTATGCGTCACTGTCCAAACAGCGCCGGAATTATCCAAAACCCCTATATCAACAGCATAATAACTATCGGGTAGGAAAATACTGTTTAACGGATCCCAGGTTAAAGCGCCAAAACTAATCGAAGTTGCCGGTGTCCAAACAGTACCCGTAACCCTGCTTATTGTAACGTTTAAACCTCCGGTCATTGTTGGAATGGTGGTATTGATATTGATCGTCTGGTTAGTAGCAGCATATGCTTCTGTCAGGCACAATGCGACTGCCAATATAATGATAAGTAATTTTTTCATTTCACACCGCCTTCCCGATACATCCTGCACCTATTCCTTAAATAAACTCTTTTAATACGTTAGCTATATTTATATCGTTTATATCTTCATCAACCAATGGTGCCATAACATCTATTCCGCTTCTCTGGCCATAAGTTTGCCCGACTTGCTTAAAAATGATTCCGATGGGAATCCTCTCCCCCCATTCAGCTGCTTTTTGATAAGCCGCAATTTTATCTTCAGGGTGATAATTTGGATCTTCATTGATTTTGTATATGCGCTTTGAATACCATTCATAGCTATTTTTTTTATTAAAACTTACACAGGGCTGCAGCACATCGATCAGGGAGAACCCTTTATGCTTTATCCCTTCAATTATCAAGCTGGAAAGAAAATCTATATCCGCAGAATAACCTCTGGCAACAAATCCGCATCCCAGGGAAATTGCCATTTCTAAAGGATGCAAGGGCTGCATGATAACGCCGTTGATCTGGACTTTGGTTTGATACCCCAAATCAGAAGTCGGCGATGCCTGGCCTTTGGTCAACCCATAGATCTGGTTATCACAGACTATAACCGTAATATCAACATTTCTTCTTATATTATGTATGAAGTGGTTCCCGCCTTCTCCGTAACAATCCCCGTCTCCGGTAGTTACTATCACGGTCAGATCACGATTGGCAATTTTTGCGCTTACAGCAGGCGGCAAGGCCCTTCCGTGCAGGCCGTTGAAACAGTTAGCTTTTATATAGTGAGGAAGTTTGGCCGCCTGCCCTATCCCCGAAACAAGGAGGATATTCTTGGGGGATTTTCCAAGCGCAACTAATGCTTTTTTAAGGGCATTAAGGATTCCAAAATCACCACAACCCGGGCACCAGGCAATCTCATCATTACTTTTAAAATCATTTGTATTCAATTAATACCTTCTTTCCTTATAAATTAGGCTATAAAAGATTCGGCATACTGTATCCCAACTGCTTAATCTGCCCTATTACAAAATCAAGGTTAAACGGCCTTCCATCGTAACGCAATATTGAACAATCCGCATTAATCCCTGTTTCTCTTTTTAATAATCTGGCCAGCTGGCCACCGGCGTTATTTTCAACTGTAATAATATTTTTATTCTTTTTTAAAACCTCCACAGTTTCTAAAACAGGAAAAGGCCATACTTGCGAAAAATGCAAAAACCCAAATTCGGACCCTAGAATTTCACATACTTCTCTCATCACGCCATAGGTGGAACCAAAACCTAAAAGGATATTGTTGGCATCCTTAAGATTAAACCCCGTAGGTCTTTCTATTTTACGGGTTAAACCGGCTGCTTTTTTATAAAACCTCTTCTTGACCATCTCTGTCCTCAGCTTGCCGTCTTCGGTAATATGCCCCATTTCATCGTGCTCATCGCTGTCAGAATAAATTACATCCTCGATCCAGGAAGGAATAGCCCGGGGGGATATGCCAGTAGGAGTCAATTGATACCTTTGATAAGAACTAATACTTTTCGAATCTTCCTTGGATATGATTGACCTTTTTACCTTTACTTTATTCAAATCCAAAGAATTGATATTTCTATAGGAATCAGCCAGATGCTGATCGGTCATTATTAAAACTGGTATCTGGTATTCTTCGGCAAGGTTAAAGGCTTTTATCGTAAGATAGAAAGCCTCCTCTATTGTCCCGGGAGCAAAAACCGCTCTAGCAAACTCACCGTGGCCGGCATGGATAAGAAAATCAAGGTCCGATTGTTCGGTCCGAGTAGGAAATCCCGTCGCCGGGGCAGGCCTCTGGGCATCGACTAAAACAACCGGCGTCTCGGTCATGGCAGCCAGGCTTAAACCTTCTACCATCAAACAAAACCCGCCTCCTGAAGTAGCCGACATCGCCCTTACGCCGGCGAAAGATGCGCCGATAACCATATTAATAGCCGCAATTTCATCTTCTGCCTGCTCAACCACAATATTAAATTCTTTAGCGAAATGGGCCACCGTATCCATTATGCTAGTCGAAGGCGTCATCGGATAAGCAGAATAAAATTTACATCCCGCTCTTATTGCGCCCAGACCGATTGCCTCATTGCCATTCATTAATAAAGTTTGGTTAACTATGCCGGTTTTTATTTTAAATTTATCGTCTTTAAAATTATTTTTTATATAATCAAATCCGGCTTTACCGGCGGAAATATTCTTTCCAATAATCTCTTCACCCTTATCGGCAAAAGATTCTTTTATCACCTGTTCAAGATAGCTAAAATCAACTCCGGTTAGGGCCAGGATTACACCACAGCAGACAGTATTAATAAACATATCATTTCCGGAGGCTTCAGCTAAATCATAAAACGGAACATCCAAAAAACCTGGAAACTCATCAGTGATGCCAAATTTTTTCTTGTCGCTTATAATTATTCCTTTATTGAGCGTGTTTTTATACAGCAAAAAGCTTTTTTTATCAAAAGCCACTGTGATATCCGAATTCTCCCGCAATGTATATATCGGCTTATCTGATACGCGCACTTGGATAAAATTATTCCCGCCGCGCACCCTGGACATATAATCCTGGTTGGCAAATATATAACAGCCGCATCTTTTAAAGATGTTGCATAGTGCCAATCCAATTAACTGGATCCCCTGACCGGCTTCTCCGGAAATTTTTATGGTAATTCCATTATTATTCATCTTTTTATGGCTCAATAACAATGGCCTGAACGGGGCACTGTTCGGCTCCATTACGGGCACAATCCAGGCTTTCTTTAGGCACAGGATTTGTGTAGGCCACCGCTTTTTCACTTTCCATTCTATAGATGGATGGACAAAGTTGCGTACACAACGTACAACCAATGCATATATTCGGATCTACAATTGCAGTCATCTAAATTATTCTCCTTTTTCAAGTTGCGAAACTACAGATTTATATTTTTCGTGGATTAATGTTCTGTCAAACTCCCAAAATTCGCAAAGCATGTTATCCTGCTCTTCTTTACTGAAATAATTCATCGCCGGCACAAAAAATTGCTTGTCTTCTTTG
>JAQTTI010000014.1 GCA_028710845.1 Candidatus Omnitrophota bacterium
CTCATCCCTTGATCAAGTTTTTCTTTTTCGACCACCCGCCAATTGACGAACGTATCGAGCTAGCCAAAAATTCATAATTAGTAATTAGGATAATGGGTCCTGTCTGGGGTATTTTCTTGCGGCTGATCCGCTGTGAAAACACCTCAGCCACCCATTATCAGATTTAAATTATTCTAATTTTTTAGGAATTCGAGGATCAATCTGGCTGCGCGGCCGCTAGCCCCACTTGAGCCAAGGTTTGCTTTTAAGGTCTGCAGATTTTGTTTCATCAAGTTGGCTTGCTTGGGTCCCAGCAAAAGGTCGATTATGCTTGAGGAGATGTTTTTAGCCGAGGCCTTAAACTGGATAAATTCAGGGACTATCTTCTTTCCGGCCACGATATTAACCATCCCGATATAGGGGATTTTTATTTGCGGCCGGTAAAGTATGTAATTTAACAAACTGGTTTTATAAACTACCACAAAAGGTTTTCCGATTATTGCCGCCTCTAGGGTGGCCGTTCCCGAACAGACAATACTTGCATCGGCCATATCCAGGCAGTCGCTGGTTAGTCCATCGATAATCTTTAAATCCAGGGCAAACTTTTTGCACTCCTTTTGGTATATTTCGGTGTTTAGGTTAGGGGCTTTGGCAATAATAAATTGTACCTGAGTGATTTTGTCTTTTATTAATTGCGCTGCCTTAAGCATTGCCGGCAGGATATACTTGATTTCTTGTTTACGGGATCCCGGAAGCAAGGCCACAGTTTTATTTACAGGCAAAAGCCTGAAATTATCGATAAATTCCTGTTTTTCGATCAAAGGCTTTACCAGGTCAACCAGCGGATGGCCGGCGTAAGCTGCATCGATCCCATGCTTTTTATAAAATTCCTCTTCAAATTTAAAAAGCACGATCATTTTAGAAATAAATTTCTTGATTAATTTTATCCTGCCTTTTCTTGAGGCCCAAACTTGCGGGCTGACGTAATAAATAGCAGGTATTCGGTTATTGATTGATTTGGCCAGGCGCAGGTTAAAGCCGGAAAAATCAACAAAAATTATCGCTTGCGGTTTATCTAAACTAATTCTATCCAGGATTAATTTTTTTAATTTTAAGAATTTAGGCAGTTTTTTAAGAGCGTCAAACAAGCCCATAACCGAAAGTTCTTTAATGTCATAAAAGAGATCATCGCATGTTTTAGCCAAATGCACGCCGCCGACGCCCGAGACTTTAATCTGGGGGTCGGTTTTTTTAATCGCTTCGATTAAATTTCCGGCCATTAAGTCTCCGGAAGGTTCTCCGCAGACAATAAAAATATTTTTTATTTTTTCCATATTTGATTTTGAATACTAAGGGCGACTTCCAGCGCTTCTTTGGCGACAGGGCCGGAGACCAGGGGTTCTTTTTTATTGATCACGCAATCGACGAATGAAGCCAGTTCTTTTTGCAGTGGCTGTTCTTTTTCAATAGGCAGGCGTTCTTTGCTGATTTTGCCGTTAAGTTTCCGGTATACCGAGGCCTCGGCGTTCTTATAATCCAATGATATATAGGTATCTTCCTGAAATATCCTAATCTTGCGCATTATTTCATCCGATACTCGGCTGGCTGTAAGATTGGCAATGCAACCGTTTTTAAAAGTCAGGCGGGCATTGGCAATGTCTTCAAAAGGAGTAAGTACATTTATACCCACAGATTCTATCTTTTCTAAAGGAGAATTTACCAGGCCTAATACAATATCAATATCGTGGATCATAATATCCAGCACTGCGCCTACATCAAGTGAACGATTAGGGAAAGAAGAGAGGCGGTGACATTCGATGAATTTCGGGTTTTTGATTATTTTTTGGGTTGCATTAAAGGCGGAATTAAACCTTTCAATATGGCCGACTTGCAGGATAAGGTTTTGTTTTTTAGCCAGTGCAATCAGGCGGTCGGCTTCCTCAAGGGTGGTTGTGAATGGTTTTTCAACCAGAAGATGTATATTGTGGGCTAAAAGTTCTTCGGCTATTTTACAATGTAGCTGGGTTGGTACCGCCACGCTGGCTGCGTTTATTTTTCCGAATAGTTCGGAAATATTGGCATAACCGGGCACTCTTAATGAACCGGATACGCTTTTAAGGTTCTGGGGATTCGAGTCGCAAACTCCGGCTAGAGTGCAACTCGGGATTTGTTTATAAATTTTAGCGTGAATACTTCCTAAATGCCCGACTCCGACTACACCTATCCTAAGTTTATCCATGCAAAAAATAATAGCAGAGTAATTGTCGGCTTGCAACTATTATTTATAAAAATGGGGTCAGAGCTAATTAAATAATGGGGTCAGAGCTAATTTATCATATATTCTATATTTAGATAAATTAGCTCTGACCCCATTATTGACTCCATTTTTCCTTAAAAAGCATTTGCTTAAGGGTGATTATGTGTTAAAATAACCTTCCTGAAGAAAGGAAAAGATGCGGGATTACCTAAAGTTATTAAAATTTATTAAGCCATATGCGGGGAAGTTTACTATAGCCACTATTTGTATGGGTTTATCTGCCATCTTTGATGGAGTGTCTTTGGCGATGATGGTTCCCCTGGCGGATAAGGTCCTTACTAACAAAAAGATCATTATTCCTGCTAAATTACCCCCATTTTTGTCTAATTTCATAGATAAAATCAATAATTTTACTCCGGAAGCCCTTCTTAACTATATGGCTATTGCAATAGTCATACTGTTTATATTTAAGGGGCTATTTGGCTTCTTGCAAAGTTACCTAATGTCTGATATTGGCCAGTCCATTGTCAGGGATATAAAAGCCAAGCTTTACAATAAATTCCAGACACTCTCCTTGGATTATTTTACGCACAAGCGCGGCGGAGAGATGATGTCTAGAATTACCAATGATGCCAGAATTGTGGAAAACGCAGTTTCATATGGTTCGACAGATTTAGTCTACCAGGGTTTACAGGTAGTTATTTTTTTCTCTTTAACCCTGTTTATTTATGCAAAATTCGTTGTTTTTATCCTTCCGCCTTTAGCAATCTTAGGTTACTTAATTAGCACGGTAGGTAAAAAGCTTAGAAAGTTGTCTAAAAC
This sequence comes from Candidatus Omnitrophota bacterium, assembly GCA_028710845.1. Classification (GTDB taxonomy): domain Bacteria; phylum Omnitrophota; class Gorgyraeia; order Gygaellales; family Profunditerraquicolaceae; genus UBA6249. The sequence goes on from JAQTTI010000014.1 coordinate 3,059, forward strand.
TTCACAAGAGAAGATGGCAGACACAAATTCCATACTTTATGAAACTATTACCGGCGCCCGTATCGTAAAGGCTTTTAATATGGAAGAATATGAAATAAATAAGTTCAATAGAGTCAATAATGATTACTATAAGGTATCGATGAAATCCATAAAACGCACGCTTCTTTTAAGCCCGGCTACGGAAATAGTCGGATGCCTTGCCGGAGTGTTAGTTTTTGTGCTCGGCGGCAGAGAAGTAATTGCCGGAAAAATTTCTTTTGGAGTTTTTGGATTATTCATCGGGTCGCTTTTATCTACAATCAGGCCATTCAAGAAATTAAGCCAAGTAGCTTCTTTGAATCAGCAGGCAGCGGCAGCTAGTGAGCGTATTTATGAAGTTTTGGATGCTAGGCCAAGTGTAGTAGACACTATTTCTGCCCGGGAATTAAGGGAGTTTAAACATAATATCGTTTTTAGCGATGTTTGGTTTAATTATGGGGATAATCAAGTACTTAAGGGTATAAACTTAGATGTTCCTTATGGCTCAATGTTAGCGATTGTAGGCCCTAGCGGTACTGGCAAAACGACGCTTTTAGATCTAATCCCGCGTTTTTACGACCCTAAAAAAGGCAGGATATGCATTGATGGTGTAGATATTAAAGAGGTTACTTTGAAATCTTTGCGTCAACAAATAGGTATTGTCACTCAGGAGACTATTCTTTTTAATGATACGATTAGGGCAAACATCGCTTATGGTAAATTGGGGGCAAATGAAGAAGAAATTAAGCAAGCAGCAATGCAGGCTAATGCGCATGATTTTATTAGCCGGATGCCCCAAGGGTATAATACTACCATTGGGGATAGGGGGATGCGTATCTCCGGGGGTGAGCGCCAGAGAATTGCTATAGCCCGCGCTTTGCTTAAGAATCCGCCTATTCTAATACTTGATGAAGCCACTTCTCAATTGGATTCAGACTCAGAGCGTGTTGTCCAGGAAGCTTTGGACCGGCTTATCCAGGGTCGTACCGTATTTGTAATTGCCCACAGGCTTTCTACGGTAAGGAATGCCCATAAGATCGTCGTGTTGGATAAAGGGGTTGTGGTTGAGTCAGGCTCTCATAATGAGCTCATGGCCAGGGATGGTTTATATAGACGCCTGCATTTAATGCAGGAATTACGTAAGTAAAAACAGTTAAAAATAGTTGCAAATTGGTTAAATACTGCTATAATTACACGATTAATTAACTTTTTGCTTCCAGTAAGGCAAAAAACACTAACAATCAAGGTTTGATTTATTAAAAGCCAAAACTTTAGGGCTTTGGACGGCCTTAGGTTTTAAAGCATTAGAATCAAAGCCAAAAGAAGGGGGAAAAGACGTGCCATCAGAATTAATCAAGCAACTTTTAGAAGCAGGTGTGCATTTTGGCCACCAGACCAAGCGCTGGAATCCCAAAATGAAAAAATTTATTTTCGGTTCAAGAAGCGGTATTTATATTATTGACCTTGAAAAAACAGAACAATGCATCAATGCCGCCCGGGATTTCTTAATGGACCTGACTTCAAAAGGAGAATTTGTTCTTTTTGTCGGAACCAAAAAACAGGCGCAGGACGTAATGAAAAAAGAAGCCATCCGCAGCGGGATGTATTATGTTACCGACCGCTGGCCGGGGGGGATGCTTACCAACTTTGCCACAATCAAGAAAAGTATTAATCGTTTAAAAGATATCGAAAAAATGCGCACCGACGGCACTTTCGAAAAACTTACTAAAAAAGAGGTCGCTTTGCTTGAAAAAGAGCTGGCAAAATTAAACAAGAATTTTTCAGGCATAGTCCCGATGGAGCGTATGCCCAAAGCCGCATTCATTGTAGACACTAAAAAAGAAGAGACTGCGGTTGCCGAAGCCCGGCGTTTAGGCATCCCTATTGTAGGGTTAATCGATACCAATTCTAATCCTGACCTGATAGATTATCCTATCCCTGGAAATGATGATGCTACCAAATCTATAAGCGCTGTTGCCACAATCATGGCTGATACTGTCATAGAGGGAAGGAAAAAGTTCCTATCCTATCTTTCCCAGGAAGGCGTAAAGATTGAAGAAGCCAAGCAGGATATCGCTGCTGAGGTTTTGCCTGAAGAAGAGCTTAAAATAAAAGAAATCGAGGAGATTGTCGAGGAGAGCCAGCCGATAGATGCCGATGCTTCTGCAAAAAGGGCGCATATCAAACCGGCAGCCGAAATCAAACCAAAATCAAGAAAAAAAAGCTAAACTTAATTATAATATAGCGATAAGAAAGGTGTAGGATGAAAAGTTCAGTTGATGCAATTAAAGAATTAAGAGAGCTAACCAGTTCAAGCGTAGCTCATTGTAAAAAAGCCCTTGAAGAGGCTAAGGGTGACATAAAGCAGGCGATAATCCTATTGCGTAAACAGGGGTTAGAGATTGCGGCCAAGAAGCAGAGCCGCAGCGCCAAAGAAGGAAGAGTGGAAAGCTATATACATCACGGTAATAAAATTGGGGTGTTGCTGGAAGTTAACTGCGAATCAGATTTTGTGGCCAGAAACGAGGAATTTATTAAGTTCACCAAAGATCTGGCTATGCAGATTGCTGCGACTAGCCCCGAATATATTAAAAAAGAAGACGTACCCGAAGAGGCCCTGAAGCACGAAAAGAATAAAGATGATTTTTACAAAAATAATTGTTTGTTGGAGCAGGTTTTTGTAAAAGATCCGGGGCTTACTATCAAAGATTATTTGGGGAGTATTGTAGCAAAGATCGGGGAGAACGTAATAATCCGCAGGTTTGCTCGTTACAAGATCGGCGAATAATGGCTAAACCGGTTTACAAAAGAATTGTCCTGAAAATAAGCGGCGAAGCACTTCAAGGTAAAAAAACTCACGGTATAGACCCGGAAGTCCTTCTCACCATAGCGCGCCAAATCAAAGAGGTCAGAGATTTAGGTGTAGATATTGCTGTTGTTTTAGGGGGCGGAAATATCCTGCGCGGGCAGGAAAATACCGGCTCTAAAGGCCTTAATCTAGATAGGAGCGTTGCCGACTATATGGGGATGTTGGCAACAGTGATCAACGGCCTTTGTTTGCAGGAGACCTTAGAAAGAACCGGCGTGCATACAAGGGTTTTAACGGCTATTGAAATGCAGAAAATTGCCGAGCCCTATATTAAGCGCAGAGCAATCCGGCATCTTGAAAAAGGCAGAGTTGTAATTTTTGTAGCCGGTACAGGCAATCCTTATTTTACAACCGATACCGCCGCGGCATTACGGGCAATGGAAATTAACGCTGATGCTATTCTTAAAGCAACTAAAGTAGATGGCGTCTATACTGCTGATCCCTTAAAAGTAAAAGGGGCCAAGAAATTTCAGCACCTAAAGTATATTGAAGTGCTCAAAAAAGGCTTAAAAGTTATGGATGCAACCGCAATCAGCCTTTGTATGGATAATAAATTGCCTATTGTTGTATTTGATCTTAACCGCCTCGGCAACATCAAGCGTGTAATCATGGGCGAAAGAATCGGCACGATGGTTGGCTAAACGGAGGTAATTATGACGGTCAAAGAAGTATTGTCTAATACAGATGAGAAGATGAAAAAATCTTTTGAATCGATGAACCGCCAGTTCCATGAAGTAAGGACCGGCCGGGCGTCGCCCAGTTTAGTTGAGGGGCTGCATATCGATTATTACGGAACGCCTACAATGCTAAAGCAGTTGGCGGCAATATCTGCGCCAGATGCGCATCTTATTGTGATTCAGCCCTGGGATGTTTCGGCCATAGTTGAAATTGAAAAAGCGATTTTAAAATCTAACCTTGGAGTCAGCCCTTCGAATGACGGAAAGATCATAAGAATAGCCGTCCCTCAGCTTTCCAAGGAAAGACGCCAGGAAATGGCAAAATTGGTGCATAAGATGTCGGAAGACGGCAGGGTATCAATGCGTACGATAAGAAGAGACTCCAAGGAAATGGTCGAAAAGCTTGAAAAAGATAAGATTATTTCCGAAGATGAGAAATTCCGCGGAGTTGATGAATTGCAAAAAATAGTCGATAAATATATCGGAAAAATCGACGAATTGCTGAAAGTCAAAGAAAAAGAAATTTTAGAGTTTTAGATTTGGAATGTCCCGCCTTCGGCGGGATTAATTCGCGCAATAACTTACTCACACTAGCGTGTTCGTAAGTTATGCGCTCATTAAATTTTGGGCCTCTAGCTCTCCCCGATAAACCGTTGGGGGATTCGCAAGAGGTCAAGGAATAGAAACCTAATTTTGGGCCTCTAGCTCATCAGGTAGAGCACCACACTTTTAATGTGGTTGTGCCGCGTTCGAGTCGCGGGAGGCTCATAAATTTGACAACCGCGATTTTGGGCGCTCGATCCCGCCGAGACAGAATAGACCTTGGGCGGGACGTCCTGCTGTAGAAAATGAAGGCAGTCCGGTCGCGGGAGGCTCATAAATTTGACAACCGCGATTTTGGGGCATTCGATCCCACTCGCGGACGTGGCGGAACTGGCATACGCGATAGCCTTAGGAGCTATTGGGGTAACCCTTGAAGGTTCAAATCCCTCCGTCCGCATTAATTTTGAGGAAATGTTTTGGCGGTGAAATCCTCTTCCGCCCATATAGATTACAGCTAACTCGACAGGTTTATGCGGGAGTAGCTCAGCTGGCTAGAGCGCAACCTTGCCAAGGTTGATGTCGCGGGTTCGAATCCCGTCTCCCGCTCCATAGGACTAATTAAAAAGGAGAACCAAATGCAAATAATGGAGTTTCTTTCCAAAGAGGCAATTCTTACCGACATAAAATCAACCAGAAAAGAGGATGTGATCAAGGAGATGGTTGATCTTCTGATTGAGGCAGGGGAAGTTGAAAAAAGAAACCGCAACAAACTAATCGAAGCCCTTATGTCCAGGGAGGCTTTAGGTTCCACTGCTATCGGACAAGGGATCGCCATCCCGCATGCAAAGTGTGATTGCGTGGATAAGTTAGTTGCTTCCTTTGGCCTTTCAAAAAAAGGCGTAGATTTTGATTCTCTGGACGGAGAATTAGCTTACATCTTCTTTTTACTAGTTGCCCCTCAAGATTCCGCCGGCCCACACCTTAAGGCATTAGCCAGGATTTCGCGCCTCTTAAAAGATAAATATTTTCGTGATACTCTGCGCACATGCGTTGATGATAAAGCAGTAATCAAGATTATCACGCAGGAAGACGAAAAAAAGATTTAATCTTTTCAAAATAAATTAGGTAATTTAAATGAAGTCAATGTCTACCGGTATTTTAAAATGGTTTTATCCTGGTATTGGTATTAAGCGCTGGGTGGGCTTAAGTGCTTTTGGGGTCGGGCTGCTTATTTTAGGCACGGCTAACCTGCGCAGTGAAGAAAAGTTCTGGCTGATCCAGTTTTTAGATGCCGTAGTTGTTATTTCCGGAATCATAATTTTAATTTTGGGTATTAAGCGCCTGATGCGTTCTTTTATGGCCGCATTTATGCCTTCTTCAAGAGGTACCGAGTTAATTGATATTCTATATCAAAAGAAACAATTGGGCCGTGGTCCGCGGATCGTCACCGTTGGCGGCGGGACCGGTTTATCGGTCCTTTTAAGCGGTTTAAAAAACTATACTTCAAACATTTCGGCCATAGTTACCGTTGCTGATAATGGCGGCTCAAGCGGAAGGCTCAGGCAGCAGTTCGATGTTTTGCCTCCCGGAGATATACGTAACTGTTTAGTTGCTTTAGCTGACGCTCCTACACTGATGCGTGATCTTTTTCAGTTCCGCTTTGACGGAAATTCAGAATTTTCCGGGCACTCCTTCGGCAATCTTTTTCTTATGGTAATGAGCCGGTTAACAGGCGATTTTGAGAAAGCGATTAAGGAGACAAGTAAAGTTTTAGCTTTGCGCGGGCAGGTTATTCCTTCAACTTTAGGAGATGTTACTTTAGTAGCCAAGTTTAAAGACGGCTCTACGGTTGTAGGGGAAGAACAGATACCCAAAGCAAGGAAGTCGATTAACAAAATAATGCTTAGCCCAGAACAGCCGGCTGCTACTCCGGATGCAATCAAGGCGATTAAGGAAGCGCAGATAATTGTTTTAGGACCGGGTTCTTTATATACGAGCATAATCCCAAATTTACTGATCAAAGAAATTTCTAATGAGATTGCCCAATCTGAAGCAATCAAAGTTTATGTTTGTAATGTGATGACTCAGCCTGGGGAGACTGACGGATACAGTGTTTCGGACCATATTAAAGCTTTGGTCAGCCACAGCCATCCGCATATATTGGATTATTGCGTTATAAATAACGGCGAGGTTCCTTCTGAAATCTTGAGCAGGTACTCTCAGGATAAATCGGTTCTGGTAATAAACGACAGGAAAAAGGTCGAATCCATTGGTTACCGGGTGGTCGAAGAGGATTTCAGCATGATTTCAGAAGGCGTGATCCGCCATGACTCGGAAAAATTAGCTAAAATTATTTTAAGTTTTATCGAAGAGATATAGTGATCCCCCGTAAAAAAGCCCGGGGCCTAATTCGCGGATCAAAATGAGTGTAATTAAAAAACAATTAATCGTAAAGAATAAGCAGGGGCTGCATGCGCGGCCGGCCGCGTTATTCGTGCAGGTGGCTAATAAATTTGATAGCCGCATCACCGTGCGTAATGATTCCGAAGAAGTAAACGGAAAATCCATTATGGGGATCCTTATGCTTGGCGCCGAACAGGGCAGCATAATCGTAATTGAAGCCGACGGCATAGACGCAGAGAATGCGCTTGAGGAGTTAGAAAAAATAATCAACAGCGAGGAAGAATTATGATCCAGTTAAAAGGGATAGCTGCCGCAGGCGGAATAAGTATCGGCCCGGCTTACAAATTAGGGGCTGAGGAGTTTACTGTCTTTAAGGAGCCAATTACCTGGGAAGATATCCCCTTACAAATTCAGCTTTTTGAAGAGGCCCTGATCAAGACCCGGCGGGAAATCATCGAACTTCAAAAAAGAATCAGCCTCGATATGGGCCAGGAAGAAGCCCAGATCTTTGACGCCCATTTATTGGTCTTAGAAGACCGCATGCTTATCGAGGAAGTTATCAGCCGGCTTAAAAAAGAGCAGTTAAATGTAGCCTATATATTTTCCGAAGTCCTTAAGAAATATATCAGCGTATTTTTGAAGATAGAAGATGAATATCTTAAGGAGAGGACCGCTGATATCAATGATGTCGGCAAAAGAATATTAAGAAACCTCCTTGGCAAAGAAAAGAAAGGTTTGGGAGAAATCAAGGAGAAAGCGGTCATTGTCGCCCATGATTTGTCTCCGTCTGAAACAGTGGCAATGCATACAAAAAACGTTGCCGCTTTTGTCACCGATATAGGCGGAAAGACTTCTCATACCGCAATTATGGCAAAATCCCTGGAAATACCCGCGGTTGTGGGTTTAGAAACTGTTACCAGTAAGGTAAATCCAGGGGATTTGATAATAGTTGACGGGACAAGCGGAGTAGTTATAATCGACCCGGATGAAGCAACCCTTAGCAGCTATAGGCAGAAACTGGAAAGCTTAAAAGGGTTTACCGAAAAATTCCTCTCGGTTAAAGATCTGGACTCGGTTACCACAGACGGCAGACAGGTTTTGATAAATGCCAATATCGAGTTTCCTGACGAGGTGCCTTCGGTTAAATTACACGGCAGCCAGGGGATTGGTCTTTACCGCACCGAATTTTTTTATATGAACCGCAGGGATTCACCGACAGAAGAAGAGCATTACCAGGCTTATAAATATGTTGCTGAAGAGATGAATCCGCATCCGGTAATCATACGTACCCTTGATATCGGCGGGGATAAGTTTTTGTCCCAATTCAGGATTCCTCACGAGATGCAGCCATTTTTAGGGTGGAGAGCGATCAGATTTTGTCTGGCTCGGCCCGATATATTCAAGTTACAGCTGCGGGCAATACTCAGGGCCTCTGTCCACGGGAACCTTAAGCTTATGTATCCGATGATCTCCGGGGTTGAAGAGCTCAAGCAGGCCAATGCCCTTTTGGAAGAAGCAAAAGAAGAATTACGCAAAAAAGGCCAGGTTTTTAACGACAAAATCAAGGTGGGGGTAATGATCGAAGTGCCTTCGGCGGCAATGACTGCCGATATTTTAGCGAAAGAAGCTAATTTTTTCAGCATCGGCACTAATGACCTTATCCAGTATTCTTTGGCTGTAGACCGGGCCAATGAAAAAGTGGCCTATCTTTATGAACCTGCCCATCCTGCCGTTTTAAGGCTGATTAGAACCGTTATTGATGCGGCGCACCAGGCAGGGATTAAAGTAGGGATGTGCGGAGAAATGGCCGGGGACCCGTCACTAGCATTGATCCTTTTGGGTCTTGGCCTTGACGAATTCAGCATGCCTCCCCAGGTTATCCCGGAATTAAAATATATTATCCGGGCTGTAAGTTATAAAGATTCGCAGAACTTTGCCGATGAGATAATGAAGTTGTCTACAGGCACTGAAGTAGAAGAATATGCCCAGGAAAAAGTCGCCAAAATTTTAAAATAGAATGAAAGCCTTAATTTTAGCAGCAGGATATGCAACCCGGCTTTACCCTTTAACCAAAGAATATCCCAAGCCTCTTTTGGAAGTTAAAAATAAGCCGATTATAAATTTTATTGTCGATAAACTAAAAAAAGTCCCGATCGACGAGATTTATGTTGTCACCAACAGCAAATTTATTTCCAATTTCCGTAAATGGAAAAAATCCCAGAAAATCAGCAAGAAAATTACCCTGGTTGATGACCTGACTAAGAGTAATGAGGACAGGCTGGGGGCTATCGGTGATATAAATTTTGTAATCAATAAACAAAAAGTCAAAGATGATCTTTTGGTCATCGGCGGGGATAACCTGTTTAGCGGATCCCTGAAAGAATTCTTGGATTTTTCCTGCAAGCAAAAACCCTCGGCCACTGTCGGTTTGTTTAGGCTAAAACAAAAAAAGGATGCCTGTCGTTACGGAGTGGTCACATTAGATAGCCAAAAAAGAGTAATAGCTTTCCAGGAGAAGCCCAAGAAACCCGAATCGAATATTGTGGCAATGTGTCTTTATTATATACCGGAAAATTATCTTGGATTCATCGGCCAGTATGTCGGCAATGGAAGCAAGAAGGATGCAACCGGCAGTTATATCGCCTGGCTAAAAGATAAAATAGATGTTTTCGGGTATGTATTTAAGGGTTCATGGTTCGATATAGGCGATTATAAATATTTAAACGCGGCGAAAGTTAATTTTGCCCAATAAGGAGGGATTATGGCTGCAAATAAGTTTTATTTTACTTCTGAATCGGTAACCGAAGGACATCCTGATAAATTATGCGACCAGATTTCAGACGGTATCCTGGACGCTTGTTTAAAAATAGACCCTTATTCTAGGGTTGCCTGTGAAACTTATGTAACCATGGGGCTTTTGATTGTCGGCGGTGAAATAACTACCCGCGGTTTTATCCACGTACATGATATAAGCAGGAAGATAATCGAAGATATAGGCTATAACGAACCGAAATACGGTTTTGATTATCATACCTGCGCCATACTGAATGCTATCCATTCTCAGTCGCCGGATATTTCCCAAGGCGTTGATACAGGCGGAGCAGGCGACCAGGGAATAATGTTCGGTTATGCCTGTAACGAAACTAAAGAATTGATGCCGCTTGCCCTGATGCTGGCGCAGAAACTCGCAATGCGTTTAACAGAAGTCCGCAAAAGCAAGATTTTAAAATACCTTGGGCCTGACGGAAAGACCCAGGTTACAGTTGAGTATGATAAAAATAAACCCGTACGTGTTGATTCTGTGGTGCTTGCCTCCCAGCATACTGAAGATATTTTAAGAAAAGACGGCAAGGCGATTACTGAAAAGGCGCGCCAGGAAATTATCCATCATGTCGCCGGGCCTATCCTTAAGGGTTGGGTAGATAAATCAACCAAATATTATGTCAATCAGACAGGAAAGTTTGTAGTCGGGGGGCCGCAGTCTGATACCGGTATGACCGGTAGAAAGATTATAGTCGATACTTATGGCGGGGCAGTCGCCCATGGCGGAGGAGCATTTTCCGGAAAAGACCCTACTAAGGTAGATCGCTCAGCCGCTTATATGTGCCGTTATATTGCCAAGAATATCGTAGCCGCCGGCCTGGCCGAAAAATGTTTGCTCCAGCTTTCTTATGTTATCGGCCATGCCGAACCTTTGTCGGTTATGGTTAAAACCGAAGGGACATCGGTAATTTCAGAAGAAGCCCTGGAGAAATTAGTCAGGCAGAATTTTAACCTTACGCCTAAAGGCATTATTGATTCGCTTTTATTGCGCAGGCCTATTTATAAGAAAACAGCTGCCTACGGCCATTTTGGCAGGCCTGAACCGGAATTCCTTTGGGAAAAAACCGATAAAGCAGAGATTCTTAAAAAGCAAGCCAGCCGCTGTTGATAAATTAAAAGAAAGGAAAAGATGCGCTACGACATTAAAGATTTAAAATTAGCTAAAAAAGGCGCTTTGAGGATTGAGTGGGCTGCCAAGAATATGCCCGTTTTGAAGTTGATCAAGGACAGGTTTAGCAAAGAAAAGCCTTTAAAGGGTTTAAAGATTGCCTGTTGTTTGCATGTTACTACAGAAACTGCGGTGTTAGGGGATGTTTTAAGATCCGGAGGAGCAGAGGTGTATGTATGCGCCTCCAATCCTCTTTCCACCCAGGACGATGTGGCGGCCAGCCTGGTCAAAGATTTAAAATTAGGGGTTTTTGCGATTAAGGGGGAGGATACCAAGACTTACTATTCCCATATGAAATCGGTCCTTGAGGTCAAACCCGATATTACGATGGATGACGGCGCAGACCTGGTAAGCACTATTCATCAGCGTCCTGTTTCGATGCATGCAAATATTATCGGAGGTACTGAAGAAACCACTACTGGCGTAATCCGCTTACGGGCTTTGGCCAGCGAAGGAAAACTGCGTTATCCTATAATTGCCGTAAATGATGCGTTAACCAAGCATATGTTCGATAACCGTTATGGCACCGGCCAATCTACCCTGGACGGGATTATCCGATCGACTAATAAATTGATTGCTGGAGCTAATTTTGTAGTCTGCGGTTATGGCTGGTGCGGAAAAGGCACGGCTATGCGCGCTAAAGGAATGGGTGCTAAAATAATTGTAGTTGAAGTCGACCCTTTAAAGGCGCTTGAGGCAACAATGGAAGGGTTCGACGTTATGCCGATCAAGGATGCCGCTAAAATCGGAGATATCTTTGTAACGGTTACCGGAGACATTAATGTTATCCGCAAGGAGCATTTTGTTTTAATGAAGGATGGGGCTATTGTAGCTAACTCCGGGCATTTTAACGTTGAGATCGATATACCTGGGTTGGAAAAGATATCCAAATCTAAAAGAGCTACCCGCGATTTTGTTGAAGAATATACTCTGGGTAACGGCAACAGGATTTATATTTTAGGAGAGGGCAGGTTGATTAACCTGGCTGCAGCCGAAGGCCATCCGGCAAGTGTTATGGATATGTCTTTTGCCAACCAGGCATTATCGGCGGAATATATGTCTAAGAATTACGATAAATTAAATAATAAGGTTTATACTGTACCGGAAGATATCGACAAAAAAATCGCCGGGTTAAAGTTAAAATCTATGGGAATCAGCATAGATGTGCTTACGGCAGAACAGAAGAAATACCTGGCCAGCTGGGAGATGGGCACATAACCATTTAAAGGGGGATATATGCGAAAAATTACGCTCCTGTTTTTCCTGCTCTTTTGCGTTGTTATTTTTTCTAGCCCGCTTAAGGCTGAAGAAATCATTGCCCAGTCAAGAATAGAAAAGGTAACTATTTTTTCAGGTAATGCAATGATTACCAGGGTCTCACCTATAAAACTTAATAACGGCCAGTATAAAGTTATTTTCCCTGAGCTTATCCCAGAAATAGACGACAATTCGATTAGAGTTTCCGGCGCAGGCAGCGCAGAAGTTAAAATCCTCGGAGCACAGTTAGTCAGAAAATTTCTGGAAGATTCCGCGGATAAGAAGGTCAGGGAGCTTGAAGAGGCTATCCAGGGCCTACGCGATGAATTAAGGAAATTAACCGATTTAAAGAATATTTTACAAGAGGAAAGGGTTTTTCTTGATTCTTTAAAGCTGTTTTCCCGGGATCAATTGCCCCAGGATTTAGCCACAAAAATGCCTCAGGCCGCTGAACTTGAAGGTATTTTGAAATTCTTGAGCACAAAACTTGCCGACAATTTTTCTAAAAACCTGGAAGCTGATATTAAAATCCGGGATTTGGCTAAAAAGGAACAGGCTCTAAACGCAGAGTTGTCCAGGTTAATCAGTGCATCCAGAAGGCAGACAAAATCGATTGTCGTCGACCTTGAAGTTACTAAGCCCGGAGATTTAAAATTAGCTTTGTCATATATGGTAGGCGGCGCTTCTTGGTATCCTGTTTATGACGCCAGGGTAAATTTTGATAAATCCGAAGTAGAGCTTATTTCCCAGGCAGTAGTTAAGCAAAATAGCGGAGATAATTGGCAGAATGTTGCGGTTACATTATCTAGCGCAAAAGTAAATATATCAGCCAGTATGCCGGAGATTGATAGCTGGTTTATCAGGCCTTTGCAAAGGGTTCTCTTAGAGCGGAAGATGAAAGTCGTTGCAGGAGCGGTTGGTGGATTCAAAGCTCAATTCTCGGCGGATTTTGATCACAAGGATTCTGCTATGGCTTGGAACGAAAAAGAATCAATGCCTTTACAGCAAGAAGCCAATTATCAGTATGCCCAGGCGCAAGAACAGGGAGTGTCGGTGGTTTACCAGATTAAACAGCCGCAAGATATCTTGTCCGACGGTTCGGAATATAAACTTCCCGTTTCTTCCCAAATACTTAAAAGTGAATTTGAATATTCCGCTTATCCGCGTTTATCAGGGTATTCTTATTTACGCAGCAAGGTGCGTAATGCCAAAGAGCTGCAGCTTATTTCAGGAAGGGTGAATATTTTCTTAGACGGCAGTTATGTAGGGTCATCTTTAATTAAAAATATTGCCCCCGAAGAAGAATTTGATTTATATATGGGGATAGATGAAAACGTAAAGGTTAAAAGGGAGCTGGTAGAAAAGAAATCCGATGATACCCTGATCGGAGGCATACCTTCACCGAACAAGAAAACAACTTATAAATACAAGCTAAGCGCGGAGAATTATAAGGGGAGAAAAATAAAAATCAGTATTTTTGATAACATCCCTGTTTCTCAGGACGACAAGATTAAAGTCGTCTTGGGTAAAGTTAGCCTTGAGCCTAAAGATAAGGATTGGAAAGATAAACCGGGTCTTTGGCGATGGGAACTTGAGTTAGAGCCCAGGGCGAAACAAGATATTTTTATTTCATATTTTATAGAGCACCCGCGTAATTTGGAAGTCGAGGGAATTTAATGGCAATTAAAAAAATAGCGGTTTTAACTACCGGTGGGGATGCACCGGGGATGAACCCTGCGATACGTTCTGTAGTCCGTTACGGGATTGCCCAGAAATTGGAGGTAATGGGGGTGTTCCGCGGCTGGTGGGGTTTAATTAACGAAGAATTAAAAACTTTAAACGCCCGTTCTGTTTCGGGAATTGTTTCTCAAGGCGGCACTATCTTAAAGACAGCCCGCTGTCCGGAGTTTAGGACGGAAGACGGCCAAAAACGGGCTTATGAGACAATTAAGAAAAATAATATTGACGGTTTGATTGTTATAGGAGGCAATGGTTCTTTTGCCGCCGCGCACCGGTTCTATAAAAAATTTGAAATTCCTTGTATCGGTATAGCCGCTTCCATTGATAATGATATCAACGGGATCGATTATACTATTGGGACCGATACCGCAGTCAACACTGCCCTGGAGGCAATCGATAAAATCCGGGATACCGCAACCAGTATGGAGCGGATTTTTGTAGTCGAAGTAATGGGCAGGGAATCCGGTTTTATTGCCTTGACTGTCGCTCTTGCCGGAGGATGCGAAGACGTGCTTATTCCGGAAAGAGAAATAGACCTTAACAATGTCTGCCATGATATAGTACATGGTAATTTGGTAGGGAAAATGAGCTGGATTATTATACTTGCCGAAGGGGCAGGCAA
>JAQTTI010000015.1 GCA_028710845.1 Candidatus Omnitrophota bacterium
TGTTTCAGGCTTGGCTTCTTCGTATTCTATCCCCGCATAAAGGTCCTCGCTATTTTCCCTGACTATTATTAAATCAATATCTTTAAATCTGCTTTTTACGCCGATATAACTTTTTGCCGGACGCAGGCAGGCATAAAGATCCAAAGCTTGCCTGATAGCTACGTTTACCGAGCGAAAACCTGTGCCAATCGGAGTTGTAATTGGGCCCTTAAGCGCAACCTTATTCTTTCTTATCGAATCCAAGGCACTTTTCGGTAATAACTCCCCTGTTTTTGCAAGGGCATCGCTTCCGCAAAGAACGCTGTCCCATTCGATATTGACGCCGCTAGCTTCAATACACCTTGTAGCAGCAAGAGAAACTTCATATCCGATCCCGTCTCCGGAAATAAGGGTCAGCTTATGCATTTATATCTTAAGTTCTCCGTATTTCTTATAATAATTGACTATCCCGCCTTCAGCCAAAAGATCCTGCATAAAGCGTGGCAAAGGGTTTATCTTTAAATTAATGTTTTTAGTCAGATTTCTCACCACTCCTTTATCTAAATCAATCTCAAGTTCGTCCTCTTCGTCAATCTTAGAGGTATCGGTTTCGATTAGGGCAAGGCCTATATTAAAACTATTCCTAAAAAAAATCCTGGCAAATTGGGGCGATAAAACTGCTGTGATCCCAGCTTCTTTAATCACCAGAGGCGCCTGTTCCCGGCTTGAGCCCATGCCGAAATTATTGCCTGCGGCAATTATTGATTTACCCGGGATAATTTTCTTGGGGAAATCCGGGTCAATATCTTCCATTATATGCTTAGCCAATTCCTTCATGTCGGTTATGGCAAATTTATAACGGCCGGAAATAATGAAATCCGTGTTAATATTGTCCCCTAATTTAATACATTTTCCGCTAATACTCATAGTTGTTTGAATTCTTCCATGTTCCTGGCTTTTGACATTGCCATATCAAGAGTTATCATACCCTTTTGGGTAAGTTCTTTTAAGGATTTGTCCATAGTATTCATGCCATACTGTAATCCAGTCTGCATAATAGTAGGAATCTGCTCAATTTGTTGCTCTCGGATAAGGTTTCTGATGCTGGCGGTAGCTATCATTATCTCGGTTGCCAGCACCCTTCCTTTTCCCGAAGCATGGGGAAGCAAAAGCTGGGAAACCACTCCCTGCAAGCAGTCGGAAAGTTGTAATTTAACCTGGGTCTGCTGGTGCGGAGGGAAAACATCAATAATCCTTGAAACGGTCTGCGGCGCATCGGGGGTATGCAGGGTAGCCAAGACCAGATGGCCTGTTTCGGCTGCAGTCAGGGCAGTCGAGATCGTCTCCAGGTCGCGCATTTCTCCAACGACAATAACGTTTGGATCCTGACGCAAGGCGTGGCGCAGGGCTTCGGCGAAAGAATGCGTATCCGAATAAACCTCACGTTGCTTGATGATACTTTTTTTGTTGACATAAATAAATTCTATCGGGTCCTCGATACAAGTAACCAAGCACTCCCTCTCGCTGTTAATTAAATCGATCATTGCCGCTAGGGTCGTAGTTTTACCCATGCCAGTGGGGCCGGTTACTAAAACCAACCCATTTGGTTTACGGGCAAGATCGGAAATAATCTTGGGCAAACCCAATTTTTCCACTGTAGGTATCTCTATCGGTATACGGCGAAACGCTCCTTCTACGCATCCTTTTTGCAAATGGATATTAACCCGGAAGCGGTCTATACCCGGAAGCGCCAGCGAAAAATCAAGCTCTAATTCCCGCTCGAAAATCTCCTTCTGGACGTTAGAAAGAACGCTATAGATCATTTTCTTTAAGTCCATCTTATTCATCTTTTCTTTATCTGTCCTTAATAACCTGCCATCAATACGTAAAAGCGGCGGCTCGTTCTCGGTTACATGCAGATCGGACGCGCCTTTTTCATAACACATTAACAGCAAATCACGGATTTCCATGCATCCTCCTTGTAGATAAGGGATCAGACAAAATAGTTAAAAATAAGTTCTTGGATCGCTAATATAGCCCTTAAGAGCTGAGGCAGCTACTGTCGCCGGCGAAGCCAAATAGATAAATGCGGAAGGATTCCCCATCCTGCCTTTAAAGTTACGGTTAGCGGTTGAGATCACTGCTTCGCCGTCTGCAGGGACGCCATTGTGCGTACCAACGCACGGACCGCAACCAGGGGCAACAATAACTGCGCCGGCCTTTACAAATATCTCGACTAATCCAAGTTTTAAAGCTTCGAGATAAATGCTACGGGAACTGGGAGCTATAATCAATTTTACATCCGGAGAAACTTTACGTTTTTTTAAAACTTTTGCAGCTGCAACAAAATCATCTATTCGGGCATTAGTGCATGTGCCTAAGAAAGCTTCGTTAATCTTTACTTTTTTTAAAGAAGATACCGGCTGGGCATTATCCACGCTATGCGGTAGAGAAACCTGCGGCGTAAGTTTAGAGACATCAAATTCATAGACCCTTTCATAAATAGCGCTTTTATCCGGCGAGATATCTTTAATTCGTTTATTCTTTCCGATCTTCGGCTTTAACCAGGCTAATGTGTGTTTATCGATGGGCAGAAAACCGGCCTTGGCCCCCATCTCAACAAGCATATTGGCTATTGTAAAACGCCCGTCCATCCTCATATTATCGATTACCGGGCCCGAAAATTCAACTGCTTTATATGTTGCGCCGTCGCTTTTTAAACTGCCGATTATATGCAAGATTATATCCTTGGCAAAAATCCCTTTTGGTAATTTGCCTTTTACTATAATCTTTATGGTCGCCGGCACCTTAAACCAATTTTTACCCGTCGCAAGAGTAATCGCCAAATCAGTGGAACCTACTCCCGTAGAGAATGCTCCCAGGGCCCCGTAAGTACAGGTATGCGAATCTGCTCCCAGGACCAGGTCCCCGGGCAGAATCTTGCCTGACTCAGGAATAATCTGATGGCATACTCCGCAGCCGATATCAAAAAGATCGCTACCGAAACTTTGGGAAAAATTACGCATTTTTTTGTGCACCCTAGAAACCCCTTCACTTGGAGAAGGCGCGCTATGGTCGATAACCATGCAGAAATCGGTTTTTAATTTATTAACCCTCATTTCCTTGATACGATCGATGATTATCGAACTGGTTCCGTCCTGACCAAAAGTAAAATCTACCTTACATACTGCAAAGTCACCGGCGCGTAAGTTTTTACCCGAATGGTTGCTTAAGATTTTTTCGGCCATTGTTTGAGCGCTCATAATTTCAAAACCCATTTTTTAAGCCTGTCCATGCCTTTAGCCAGATCCTCAATGCTGGTCGCAAAGCTTATCCTGATATAATTATCCATTCCGAATGATCCCCCCGGAATAACACTTATATATTCTTCATCCAGAAGACGTTTGGCAAAAGTCATTGAATCAAGCTTGGTTTTAGAGATATTGCAGAACATGTAAAAGGCGCCTTGGGGAAGAGTGAAGCTTAATTTATCGATTTCCTTAAGCCTTGATGCCAGGTAATTTCTTCTCTTCTCAAACTCCTGGCAAAGCTTACGGGTAAAATCTTCCGGGGCGCTTAAGGCCGCAACAGCTGCTTTCTGGGCGATAGAATTGGGGTTAGAAGTAGAATGGTCCTGAAGATTGGAAATTGCTCCGGCTATATCGCTGGGGGCCCCAAGATAACCAATGCGCCATCCAGTCATCGAATGGCTTTTAGACAATCCATTAACCGTAATTGTCAGGTTATAGATATCTTTATTAAAACCAGCGATTGATTCATGTTTTTGCCCGTCAAAAATTATCTTTTCATAGATCTCATCGCTGATGACAAAAATATTTTTTTCCACGCATAATCTTGCAATCCCCTCTAATTCCCTTCTGCCATAAACACAGCCTGTTGGGTTAGACGGGCTATTCAGAATTAAGACTTTTGTTTTTTGGGTTATATGCTTGCTAAGATCGGCAACCGAAATTTTAAAATTATTTGCCGCGGTAGTTTTTATAAAACGCGGGGTTGCCTCACAAAGATTAACCATTTCCGGGTAACTGACCCAATATGGCAAAGGTATGAGGACCTCATCCGAACGGTTTAATAAAACCATCAGCGCATTAAAAATACTGTGCTTTGCGCCGTTAGAAACGATAATTTGCTCAGGCAAATATTCCAAAGAATTGTCTTTTTTAAATTTTTCGCAGATAAGTTTTTTTAATTCGGGGGTTCCCGTGGTGGGGGTATACTTGGTGAATCCGGAATTAACCGCCTGGATAGCTGCTTCTTTGATAAAATCAGGCGTATCAAAATCCGGTTCCCCGGCGGCAAAATTAAGGCAATCCCTGCCTTCGCTTTTAAGCTTTTTAGCCTTAGAAGTTATTGCCAGGGTTGAAGAAGGATTGATTTTCTTTAGACGTTCAGCAAGCCTTGTATCTATTTTCATAAAAGTTTCGGCCAGGAGGCCGCACTGGCGCAATTCCTTATAGCGCCAGGTGTCTTTATTTACAAAGAATCACTTTTCTTCCTGAATATGGTCCTTAAACCGCCCATAAATTTTTTCGGCGGTTTTTTCTCGTCCATCGGTTTTTCTGCCACCGCAACTTTTGTTTCTTTTTTTGTTTCCGGCGCCTCTTTTACTTCACTGGCCTTTATATCATGGACTTCTTTTGCCTGTTTTGGTTGTTTTACTTTCTTTTCCTTTTTCTTAATTTCAGTCAGTTCGAAAATAACTGTTTCGGCATTATCTCCCCGGCGCCTTCCCAGGCTTATAATCCTGGTAAACCCGCTGGTACGCTTGGAAAAACGCGGGCCGATTTCATTAAAAAGCAGGTTGACTAGCTTATGTTCACCCAAAATCGACTGCGCCTGCCTGCGGCCAGATAAGGTATTTTTCTTAGCTAAAGTAATCAGCTGCTCGACTACCCCCTTTGAGGCCTTGGCCCGGGTAAGCGTAGTTCTGATACTTTGGCAAATTAAAATATTTCTGGCTAAACTCTTGATTGTTGCGTCATGCCAGCTGGTAAAACGCCCGAGCTGCATCCTTTTTTTTGCGTGTCTCATATTATTTAACCCTTCTTGATTTTCTTAGGATCTATCTGCATCCCAAGGCTGACTCCCATACCAACAAGCAGCTCCTGGATTTCTGTAAGTGATTTTTTGCCGAAATTCTTAAAACCAAGCATCTCTTCTTCGCTCTTTCTGACTAAGTCAGCGATGGTCTTTATGCCTGCCTCCCTTAAACAATTGGAACTTCTTACGGAAAGCTCAAGCTCTGAAATCGGAAGCCTTAATTTTTCGTAAAGAATGGTGTCTTCTTTGGTCATCTCCGGCTCCTCTTCCGCTATATCTTCCGGAAGCTGGCCGAAATTAACGAAAATATCAAGATGCCTTTGTAAAATATTGGAAGCATAAAGAAGCGCATCTTTGGGGTTAATACTGCCGTTGGTCCAAATCTCCAGAATCAGCTTATCGTAATCAGTGCGCTGGCCGACGCGGGTATTTTCAACAAAATAATTAATCTTTCTAATCGGAGTAAATATCGAGTCAATAGCGATAAAACCTACGGCCTTATCTTCTCTTTTGTTCAGTTCTGTCGGCACATAGCCGCGACCCCTGGAAACTTCCATCTCGATATTTAGCTTGGCATCCTTGGTAAGCGTTGCAATATGCAGATCGGGATTAATAATCTCGATCGTCTCATCCGTCTCTATATCCTTGGCTTTAACCACTCCTTTTTTATCGGCTTTTAAAGTTATTGTTTTAGGAATTTTGGAATGGGAATTTAAAACCAGGCTTTTGATATTTAAAATGATCTCCGGGACATCCTCTAATACCCCGGGGATTGCCGAAAACTCATGGGAGGCGCCGGCAATCTTGATTGCTGTAACTGCGCTTCCTTCTATGGAAGAAAGCAAAACTCTCCTTAGAGAATTGCCTAAAGTAACTCCATAACCTCTTTCAAAAGGAGCCGCCTGAAATTTTCCGTAAGTATCAGTATATGTTGATTCGTCGCATTCCAGCTTTTTAGGAAATTGAAAATCTCTCCATTTTATACCCATTTTATCCCCCTATATTAATGAGCGCTTAACTTACGAACCTCCGGAGAGGTGAGTAAATTAATGCGCGAATTAACCCCGCCGTGGCGGGGGTAAACTACAAATTATTATTTAGAATACAACTCGACGATCAACTGTTCCTGGATCTGCTGCTGGATATCGCCTTTTTCCGGAAGCCTGGAAATCTTGGCCTTCATATCAGCGGCGCTAAACTCAAGCCATGAAGGAACAGTCCTGTCTTTTGAAAGCTCCAAATTATCCTTTATCTTAATCTTTACCTTATCCTTAGCCTTAATTTCAACCAGGTCGTCTTTATCGATCAAAAAAGAAGGAATATTGACCCTGCGGGAATTAACCGCAACCAGGTTATGCCTTACAATCTGGCGGGCCTGTGCGCGACTGGTGCCAAGTCCCATCCTAAAAATTACATTATCAAGCCTGCGTTCCAAAAGCTGTAAAAGCACCTTACCGGTAACGCCTTTTGTTTTAGAGGCTATTTTAAAATATTTACGGAACTGTTTTTCCATAACGCCGTAAATCCTTTTAACTTTTTGTTTTTCTTTCAACTGAACGCCGTAGTTAGAAAGCTTCTGCCTTTTACCCTTGCCGTGCTGGCCCGGAGGAAAAGCCCTTTTGGCGACACCACATTTTTCTGTCTGGCATCTAGTTCCTTTTAAAAATAGTTTCTCGCCTTGTCTGCGGCATAATCTGCAAACTGCACCTGTATAACGGCCCATGAATTAGACTCTCCTTTTCTTCTTAGGACGGCAACCATTATGAGGAATGGGTGTCACATCTTTTATTAAAGTCACCACTAATCCCGCTGCTTGAAGCGCCCTGATTGCCGATTCCCTGCCAAAACCCGGACCCTTCACATAAACCTCAAGCTCCTTGACGCCGACTTCTTTTGCTTTACGTGCAGCGTCAGTTGCTGCAATCTGAGCGGCAAACGGCGTAGATTTTTTAGAACCGCTGTAACCTACGCACCCCGGAGCGCTCCAGGCGATAACATTGCCTTGTTTATCGGTTATAGTAATTATAGTATTATTAAAACTGGCTTGAATATGGGCAATTCCGCTGGTAATGCCTCTGGCTATTTTTTTCTTTTTCGCTTTATCTTTTGTTGCCATTTGCTTTTCTCCTTATGCACAAGCTTAACGCTTGATTTTCGCTGGCCTTATTTCCCGGCAGGCTTAGCTTTTGGCGCTTCCTTTTTTACCACCGGCGCTAAATTTACTCTCTTCTTTCCTTTCCTGGTCCTTGAATTGGTCCTGGTGCGCTGGCCTCTAACCGGTAAACCCTTTTTATGGCGCATACCCCTCCAGGAGCCGATATCCATAAGCCGCTTTATATTCTGAGATATATCGCGCCTAAGGTCTCCTTCAACCTTTAAACTTCCTTTTTGCAGAATGGTGGTAATCCGCGAAACTTCTTCGTCGCTTAGATCTTTAGCCCGTTTATCCGGGTTTACCCCTGCTTCTTTGAGTACGACATTTGAAAGCGCCCGGCCTATTCCATATAAATAAGTAAGGGCTATTTCTACTTTTTTCTCTTTGGGTATATCAACACCGATAATTCTTGGCATATTTTTACTCTCCTGCCTGCTTAAATAAAACCAGGACTAAAATGTTATCCTTGTCTTTGTTTATGTTTCGCGGTCTGACAAATAACCCTGACCACGCCTTTTCTTTTGATGATTTTACACTTGTCGCAAATTTTTCTGATTGAAGCTTTGACTTTCATCCCCTACCTTCTTTCTATCTGACCCTGAATGTAATTCTCCCCCGGCTCAAATCATAGGGAGAAAGTTCTAATTTTACTTTATCACCCGGTAAAATCCTGATAAAATTCATCCGCATTTTTCCGGAGACATGCGCTAAAACAATATGTCCGTTCTCAAGCTCAACTTTAAACATAGCGTTGGGAAGCGCTTCAACGATTTTACCTTCGGTTTCGATTAGCTCTTCTTTTGCCATATAAGCTTAAAATTTCTCCTTATCTTGTTAATATCAACGGCCCGTTGTCCGTAACCGCCACTGTATGCTCAAAATGAGCTGAAGGCCGGCCATCCCTGGTGACTGCGGTCCATCCATTATTAAGCAGCATACACTCCCAATCACCCATATTGATCATCGGTTCGATTGCCAGGACCATCCCGCTTTTTAAAACAGGGCTTACGCCATTTTTAAAAAAATTGGGGACTTCCGGTTCTTCATGCAAAGCAGTACCGATACCGTGGCCGACAAACTGCCTGACAACCTGAAAACCGTACGCTTCAACATAACTTTGAATACTCTGAGAAATATCGCTTAACTTATTCCCTGCGTAAGCCTTTTTAATAGCCAGTTCAAGGGATTTTTTGGTCACCTCAATCAACTTCTTCTTAGCGGTATCTATCTTGCCTGCCGGTAAAGTTACCGCCATGTCCGAAAAATAACCCTTATAATTTACGCCTAAATCTATGCTTACGATATCCCCTTCTTCGATCACCCTCGGGCCGGGAATACCATGGACCACTTCATCATTAACCGAAACACAGGCTGTAGCAGGATAACCTTTATAACCCTTAAAAGCGGCAACTGCCTGGCTTTTAAGGATCAACTTTTCGCTTAGCCGGTCAATATCGCTGGTAGTTATGCCCGGTCGAACTATTTTTTCCACCTTATGCATAACCAGCGCCAAGATTTTTCCCGACTCCTTCAACATATCCAAATCCTTTTTGGACTTTAAAGGAATCATTTTCCCCCGGCTAGGTCAATAATCTGGCTTAGAACCACCTCTGCCCCCAGATCGGCATTTAAGCTGTGCAGTTTTCCCGTTTTAGCGTAATACTCTATCAAAGAAGCGACTTCTTTTTTATAAACTTCAAGGCGCTTACGCACCGTTGTTTCATTATCATCAGAACGCTGATATAAAGCTGCCTGGCAATTATCACAAAGGCCCTTTACCTTAGGGGGCATATTGGTAACATGAAAGTTTGAACCGCATTTAGAACAGACCAATCTGCCGCCAAGCCTATTAATGATTGTTTGATCACTTGAATTTAAATATACTACCAGATCTAACTTCTTGCCCTTATTGCTTAAGATCTGATCTAATGTCTTAGCCTGGGCCAATGTCCTGGGATACCCGTCTAAAATAAACCCATTACTGATATCGGGATTGTTAAAACGCTCATCGAGCATTTTAGCAACTAGCTCGTCAGGCACCAGCAGGCCTTTATCCATAATACCTTTGGCCTGTTTACCCAAATCAGTCCCATCCTTGACATTTTGCCTCAGGATGTCGCCAGTGGATATATGCGGCAAATTTAAAGTAACCGCTAGTTTCTTGGCCTGCGTTCCTTTACCTGCTCCGGGAGGGCCCAAAAGTACAAGATACATTATCTTCTTCCCCTTATCTGGCCGCTTTTTATAAAACCTTCGTAATGATGGGTCAATAAATGCGATTCTATCTGCTTTAAAGTATCCAGCATGACTCCTACGATAATCAAAATGCCGGTGCCGCCGAAGAAAGAAGCCACTAAATAAGGCACCTTAAGCCAGGCCATAATAAAATCCGGCAGGATTGCTATTACGGCAATAAAAGATGCGCCGGCTAAAGTAATCCTGGTCACGACAAAATCAAGAAACTCTGCGGTGGGTGAACCGGGCCGGATACCGGGAACAAACCCCCCGTATTTCTTCATGTTTTCCGAAAGATCGTTCGAATTAAAAACAATAGCTGTATAAAAATAACAAAAGAAAATAATCAAGCCGGCATAAACTAAAGAATACAATAACTGCCCGCGGATCAAGCTTTGGGCAAAACGCTGAAAACCCGGATTGGGGATAAAAGATGCCATTGTCGCCGGGAACAGGATGATCGACTGAGCAAAAATAATCGCGATGACGCCCGAAGTATCAACCTTAAGCGGTATATATGTGCTCTGGCCGCCATAAATCTTGCGTCCTACAATCCTTCTGGCATATTGCACGGGGATCTTGCGCACCCCTTGAGTAATCATAATAACCGAAAACACAACCACTACCAATAAAAAAGCCATGACTATCAAAGTAATCGGCTGGATCTGCCTCCGGCTGGCATCAAAAGGTGAAATCAAAACAAAAAGCTGATGAAATGCCGTAGGAATCCGCGAAATAATACCTGCGGTTATTATCAGAGAGATCCCGTTTCCGATACCGCGCTCCTGGATCTGTTCGCCAAGCCACATGATAAAAATCGTGCCGGTAGTAAGCGTAAGCACCGTCAGTATCCGAAATCCCCAGCCAGGGTGCAAGACAATCTGCAGCCCTTCAAAACGGGCCGGGTTTTCCAGCCAAAGCGCGATAAAATAAGATTGGATTACGGACAATATAACTGTCCCATAACGGGTAAACTGGTTGATTTTCTCATAACCGGCCTTGCCTTCTTTAGCCATCTTCTCGAACGCCGGAATTACCGCAGTCAATAACTGCATAATAATCGAAGATGAAATATAGGGCATGATCCCTAAGGCGAATATGGTTAAACGCTCCATAGCGCCGCCTGAAAACATATTGATTATGCCAAAGAGCGTACCGCCCTGAGTTGAAGCAATGCGGTTAAAGAATTCGGCTAATGCCGCACCGTCAATTCCCGGTGTGGGAACATAACAACCTACACGATAAATAGCAATAAGCGCGCCAGTGATAATTAAGCGCTTTTTTAAATCGGGAATTTTAAAAGCATTTACCAGCGCGTTAAACATTTAATGAGGCCACAACTTACGAAACGACAGTGAACGTAAGTTGTTGGCCGAATTAACCCCGCTTTGCTTGTATGGAAGAAAAAGAGCGGGGTAAGTCTATATTTTAATAATTTCTGTCTTACCGCCGGCGACGGCAATCGCTTCGGATGCACGTTTTGAAAATACGTGCGCCTGGATAGTCACGGCATTTTTAATACTTCCGTTTCCTAATACTTTAATTAAGCCGGAATCGCTTTTGATTAAACCGCTTGCTTTTAATACGGCCGGGGTAATCATAGTTTCTTTGATTTTGTTTAAATCTTCAAGATTGATGACTTGATAAAATTTTTTAAAATTACTGACAAACCCTCGTTTTGGCATCCTGCGGATAAGCGGAGACTGACCGCCTTCAAAACCCAGATAAAAATGCCTTCCGGCCCGCGAAGTCTGGCCCTTGCTTCCCCGGGTTGAGGTTTTTCCATGGCCTGAGCTTGAACCGCGGCCAAGCAATTTTCTTTTTTTACGCGACCCAAACGGGCTTTTTAAATTATGAAGGGAAACCGAATTTAAAACCGGCGTTTCCTTTGTTTTTGCAGGCGCAGGCTTTCTGACAGTTATTTTCTCGGTATTTTTTTTAGCAACCGTTTTTTTTGTAGGCTTCTTTTCTTTCATTTTATCCTTTAAGTTCTCTTAAGCCCTGCATAGTAGCTTTGATAACATTGATCGGGTTATTCGATTTTAAACATTTAGTAAGGATATCTTTGATTCCGGCGGCCTCGCAGATTGCCCGAACCGGGCCCGCCGCAATAACTCCGGTGCCTTCGGATGCCGGCTTTAACATGACACTGGCCGCCCCAAATTTACCTATAATTTCATGAGGGATAGTTGAACCCTCCAAAGGAACTTTGAAAAGGCTCTTTTTTGCTTTAGTCAAAGATTTACGGATAGCTTCGGCAACTTCATTAGCTTTATCCAGGGCAAAACCAACCCTTCCTTTGGCATCACCTACTACTACCAAAGCGCTAAAATGAAGTTTTTTACCGCCCTTAGTTACCTTTGTAACTCTGTTAATACTAATAACTTTTTCCACTAAATCGGATTGCTGTTCAATAGTTAATTCACGCATAATTTAAAACTCCATTCCACCTTTTCTTAATGCATCGGCAAAAGATTTAATCCTTCCGTGGTAAAGATACCCGGCGCGGTCAAAGATAACTTTGCTAAAACCTTTTTCTTTTGCCGCCTGGGCAAATATCTGGC
Organism: Candidatus Omnitrophota bacterium; assembly: GCA_028710845.1. Classification (GTDB taxonomy): domain Bacteria; phylum Omnitrophota; class Gorgyraeia; order Gygaellales; family Profunditerraquicolaceae; genus UBA6249. The sequence continues at coordinate 11,995 of JAQTTI010000015.1, forward strand.
CGAATGCTTCGGCAGACTTTAAATTACCTGCCTTGGCAAACTTTGATTTTAATGACTTATCCTTGGTCGACAAAGAAAATAAAACTTTACTGACCGTATCATCCAGGACCTGCGCAGAAATATTCTTCAAAGACCGGTGGACAACCAATCTTGGCTTATCCGATGTCCCCAGCATCTTCATCTTGAGCCTTTTATGCCTTTTTAGCCTTAACTCTTCTTTTGTTCTCATTATTTACCACCGCCTGTTGCTTGGGCCTTACCTATCTTTTTCTTTACATGTTCGCCTACGAAACGGATCCCCTTACCTTTATAAGGCTCAGGAGGATAGACCAAACGAATTTCGGTGGCGACCTCACCTATTAATTCCTTGTCAATTCCCTTTATGACCAACTGCGTTGGTTTTGGGGTTTCTATTTTAATCCCTTCGGGAATAGTAAAATTTACCGGATGGGAAAATCCCAATGCCAGATTCAGCTTATTTCCGGATACCGCGGCTTTAAAGCCTACGCCAATAATTTCCAGTTCCTTAGTATATCCTTCGGTCACCCCTTTGATCATGTTTACGATTAATGCCCGGAACAAACCATGCATAGATTTATCAACCTTAGTGTCGGAAACCCTTTTGACCGAAAGCTGACCATCTTTTATCTCTACGCTTACCCTATCGGATAACTTCTTTTCCAGCTTGCCTTTTGGGCCCTGGACAAAGACTACTCCGTCTTTTACTTCAATTTTTACATCCTTGGGTATTGCTACTATCTTTTTTCCGATTCTAGACATTTATTTTTCCTCAACTAGAAGGCACCCGTGCAATCCCTTATAAACGCGGGGTGTCATTCCTTTACCAGATATAGCCGATAACTTCGCCGCCTACTCCCTGCTCTTTTGCTTCTTTATCAGTAATAACGCCTTTAGAGGTAGAGATTATCGCCAGTCCCCTTCCGCGTAAAACTGAAGGTATTTTTTTAGCATTAACATACACCCTTAATCCCGGCCTGGAAATACGCTTAATATTGCGGATAGCCGGCTTTCCTGAAAGATATCTAAGATATACCCTTACTAACCCCTGTTTTTTATCTTCAACTAATTTAAAGTTATCGATATATTCATTCTTTTTAAGGATAGCCATAATCTCTTTGATATTGCTGGAAGCCGGAACATCTACGGCATCCCTTTTAATCATTATGGCGTTACGAATGATTGTAAACACATCTGCAATTAAATCTGTCCTGGACATTTATTCTCCTTATAAGCGCGGGGTGCTGCCTACCAGCTTGCTTTTTTTACCCCGGGGATAAGCCCCTGCCAAACCAACTCCCTAAAACAAATACGGCAAAGCTGAAATCTTCTAAGATAACCATTTGCGCGTCCGCAGATAGCGCAGCGGTTATATTTACGCGTTGAAAATTTTGGTGTTCTTTTCCATCTTGCGATCTGTGAATTCTTTGCCATTATTTTTCTTCCTTGATTTTTCCCGCGTATTCAATAAATGCCACGCAGGATCCCGGTTTATTTTTCATCCCTGCGGGAGAACGGCATCCCGAAATATTTTAATAACGCCCTTGCCTGTTCGACGTTTTTTGCGTTTTTGATTACAAAGGTGATATCCATTCCCTGGGTCCGGGTTATCTTGTCATATTCTATCTCCGGAAAAATTATCTGTTCGCTTAAACCTAAGGTATAATTATTGCCTTTATCAAAAGAATCATCCGGCACCCCGCGGAAATCACGAATCCTCGGTAAGGCTATGTTAAGCAGACGGTCCATAAATTCATACATCATCGTCCTTCTTAAGGTAACTTTTGCCCCTACTGCCTGGCCCTGCCTCACTTTGAAATTGGCAATCGCTTTTTTTGCCCGGCGGATAATCGGCTTCTGTCCGGTTATATTTGCAAGCTCATCGACCGATTTTTCCAAAACTTTGATATCCTGAGTACCTTCTCCTATACCCATATTAACTACAATTTTATCGACCTTGGGCACAGCCATCTTATTCTTAAGCTTAAAATCCTCCATAAGCTTGGGAGAAATCTCATTACGGTATTTTTCTAATAATCTGGGTACCATTTTTCTCTCTTTCTATCTCTAAGGGCTGCCAATAACTAAAATGCCTCTTTACAACTTTTACAAATTCTAGATTTAGTCCCGTCTTTTAAGGTGATTATCCCTAACCGGGCCGGCTTAGAACAATGCTTACAAACAACCATAAGGTTAGCAATGCTAACCGGCATTTCTATTGAAATGATTCCGCCTTTTTGATCCTGCCGGCTCTGACGCTTATGCTTCTTTGATAAATTGAGCCCTTCGATTATGGCAGCTTGGCCGGATTTAACTATGCTGATAACCCTGCCTTCTTTACCCTTATCTTTTCCTTTAACCAGCCGGACTTTATCGTTCTTCTTTATCTTTTGCATTAAATTACCTCAGGTGCTAAAGAAATTATTTTATTGAAGTTCTTATCTCTTAACTCGCGGGCTACCGGCCCAAATACGCGGGTGCCTCTGGGATTATCTTTTTCATCAATAATTACTATGGCATTACGGTCGAAGCGCAAAACTGAACCGTCTGGCCTGTTTATATCATGTCTGGTACGCACAATTACACCCAAAGCCTTTTCGCCTTTTTTAACTGTAGCTCCGGGAATCGATTCTTTAATGTTAACCCTGACTACATCTCCGATCTCTGCCCTGAAACTTCCCATTTTCTTTAATACACAGATCATAGAAGCCTTACGGGCTCCGGTATTATCGGCAACATCAAAAATACTGCGCAGCTGAAGCATCTTAAATTTTCTCCTCCGTCAAGGCAATGCTTGATTTTTCGCTCTTTTTTAGCACGCTCTTGACAATAAACCTCTTATCTTTTGATAAAGGACGGGTTTCTACGATGATTACGGTGTCGCCTAATTTGGCGATGCCTTTTTCATCATGCGCCTTGAACTTATTATGCAGCTTTACTGTTTTTGAGTATTTGTGGTGCCTGGCCAAATGCATGGTTTTAACCACCACAGTTTTCTGCATTTTATCGCTTACAACTATGCCTATAAACTCTTTTTGGTTACCCATCTTTATTTATCTTTCTTTTGGTTTAAGAATGTCCTGATCCGGGCAATATCTTTTCTTATCAGTGCAAACTTATGCGGTTTTTCCACGTTTCCTGAGTAGCGCTGAATATTTAATTTAGCTAACTCGGCATAAAGCGTTTTCTCTTTTTCCAATAACTCTGTTTTGGATAAATCTTTTAACTCTTGCGGTTTCATTTTATTTATGTAACCTCACTACAAATTTTGTGCGCAGCGGTAATTTATAAGCTGCCAGGCGAAAACAGGCCTTGGCATATTCCTGAGGCACGCCTCCCAATTCAAACAATACCCGGCCCCTTTTTACTACTGCCACCCAATGGTCTAAATCGCCTTTACCCTTACCCATACGGACTTCGGCCGGCTTCTTGGTTATTGATTTATCCGGAAAAATCCTTATCCATAATTTTCCGCCCTTATGCAGCTGCCGGGCTAAAATTACGCGGACAGCTTCGATCTGGGTATTCTTTATCCAGCCGTTATCTAAAGATTTCAGCCCAAACTCTCCGAAAGCCACCGTAGAACCCGTAGTAGCAATTCCCCGTCTTTGGCCTTTTTGTAATTTACGATATTTTACCCTCTTGGGCATTAAAACCATTATTACTCCTTACTTTCCTGCCTGCCAGTATTGGCGGATCTGGCCGGTTCTTTCGACTGAGCAGCTGCTTCTTCCTGGACAAATTGTTTACCCAGGATATCGCCCTTATAAATCCAAACTTTTACTCCAATTAATCCGTAGGTGGTAAGCGCTTCGGCAAAACCATAATCAATATCTGCGCGCAAAGTTTGTAAAGGGATTTTACCGATTTTATAAGTCTCTTTCCGGCTCATTTCTGCGCCGTTAAGTCTTCCTGAACAGCTTACCCTAATGCCTTTGACCCCGGCCTGGATCGACTGTTCCATTGCCCTTTTCACGGCCCGGCGGAAAGCTATTCTTTTTTCCTGCTGTAAAGCGATGTTTTCGGCAACTAACTGCGCATCCCAAGCAGGCTTGTTTACTTCCTGGATATCGATGGAAAGCTCACGCTTGACCAAACCGCTTAAATCCGAACGCAGCCGTTCGATATCCGAACCATGCCGGCCGATTATAATACCGGGCCGGGCCGAAAATATACGCACCTTGACTTTATCAGCCAGCCCCTCAATTATGATCTTAGATATTGCCGCCTGTTTAAATTTGGATTTAATAAACTTCCTTATTTTATAATCCTGCTGGATAAGCGGGGCAAACTCTTTAGGTTTGGCAAACCAGCGGGAATGCCACTGCCTTATAAAACCCATCCTTAATAATAAAGGACTTACCTTATGTCCCATAAATTACTCTCCTTGCCCACGAGGGCACACCCGCGCAATACCTTATTAGCGCGGCGCATCTTCCTTTAGATCTAGCTCTATTTTTATATGTACTGTACGTTTTACTATCGAAGAAGCTCTGCCGAAAGCAGCGGCTTTAAACCTCTTCCACATCGGTCCGACGTCGCAGACTATTTTGGAAATATATAATCTATCCGCCGATATACCTTTAACCTTGGCATTAGCTACGGCGGATTTTAATATCTTGATCATGTATTCTTTCGACCTTTGATTAAGGTGCAACAGGATACCCTGAGCATAAGTAACATCTTTACCCCGGACTAGATCAGCTACGATCCGCGCCTTACTCGGTGAAACCCTTAAAAATTTTCCTTCTGCTTTTGCAATCATTATGTTTTCTCTAATGCTTTTTTGGCCTTGATACCACCGTGTTTTCTAAAAATCCTCGAAGGTGAAAATTCCCCTAATTTGTGACCTACCATATTTTCAGTTATAAAAACAGGAATATGCTTCTTGCCGTCATATACCGCAAAAGTAAGGCCTACGAAATCGGGGATCACTGTTGAACGGCGGCTCCAGGTCTTAATCGCCTGACGCAAACCTGCTTTGGTCTGTTTCTCGACTTTTCTTAATAGACTTTCTTCTACGTATGGACCTTTTTTTAATGAACGAGGCATATTATGGCTTCCTTCTCTTTACGATAAATTTATTAGAATACTTATTACGGTTTCTGGTGCGGTATCCTTTAGTAGGC
>JAQTTI010000016.1 GCA_028710845.1 Candidatus Omnitrophota bacterium
CTGGTGCCTCCTCTGGATACTGCAATCTCTTTCGCCGAGCTGGACTATATGGTTGTGGCGGTCGCCGATAATCTGCACTTCGATATGACGCGGCCGCTCAATATATTTTTCGATGTAAACGCTGGAATTTCCGAAATTAGCCTCAGCTTCGGTTTGAGCGGTAAGCAAGCTTGAGACTAGGGTCAAATCATTGTGGCAGATACGCATCCCTTTTCCGCCGCCGCCGGCCGCAGCTTTAATAATTACCGGATATCCGATGGATTTTGCGGTTCTAAGGGCTTCTTCTTTATTTTTGATAATCGCCCTGCTGCCGGGGACGATTGGAAGCCCTGCTTTTTGCATCGATGTACGAGCGGCCATTTTATCGCCCATCAGGCGCATATTTTCAGGAGTCGGCCCGATAAAAGTAATCTTGCAAGATTCGCATATCTCGGCAAAATGGGCATTTTCGGCTAAAAATCCATAGCCGGGATGTATTGCTTCGACATCGGTAATTTCGGCGGCGCTAATAATTGCCGGAATATTTAAATAACTGGTTGCGCTTGATGATTGGCCGATACAGATTGCTTCATCGGCAAAACGGACGTGAAGGCTTGAGCGGTCAGCCTGAGAATAGACAGCCACTGTTCGGATGCCTAATTCATGACAGGCGCGGATTATTCTTAAGGCGATTTCGCCTCGGTTAGCAATAAGGATTTTGGAGAACATCTTAAATTATTAAAGCGGCTCTATAAGGAATAAAGGCTGGCCGAATTCTACCGGCTCAGCGTTATCAACTAAAATTTCAAGTATCTTACCCTTGATTTCTGATTTTATTTCATTCATCAACTTCATCGCTTCAATAATGCAGATTACCTGGCCCGGTTCGATGGTTGCGCCTGTTTCAACATAAGCTGCAGCTTCCGGATTAGGAGCGCGATAAAATGTGCCCACCATAGGAGATTTTATTTCTACTGTTTTAATTTCATTTTTTTCTTCAGCCAAATTAGCGCCCGGAGCTTTCGAACCTTGGGATCCTGCGGCCTGTTGAAGTACTACCGGACCTTCAAAACCTTCGATTCCATTAGCCGTTTTCTTAAGCCGGATACGCATATCATCTTTCTCTATCTCCAGCTCAGAAAGGTTGTTTTCATTCATCAGGTTGATCATTTCCTTGATCTCTTTAATGTTCATCTAAAGCTCCTTTTAATTAATTCTCTCAACATAGGTGCCGCCGGTACGCGTATCCACCTTAATTTTGTCGCCGATATTAATAAATAAAGGAACCTGGATAGTCGCTCCGGTATCAATTTTAGCAGGCTTAGTGCCGGCTTTTGAAGAATCGCCCTTTATTCCCGGTTCGGTTTCGATAATATTAAATTCGATAAAATTCGGTAGGCTAACCGACAAGTTCTCCCCTTTAAAAAAATAACCTTGAATCTCAAGGTTGTCTTTTAATAATTTAACGTTATTTCCTATCTTATCTTCGGGAATAGCAATCTCTTCGAAATTATCCGTATCCATAAAATGAAATAAGCCGCCGCTTGAATACTGATATTGAAGAGAACGTTCTTCAACAAAAGCCTGTTCGATCTTTTCGTCGCCGCGGAAAGTTTTCTCCTGAATATTATCGTTTTTCATGTTGCGCAGGCGGGCCCGCACAAAAGCTGCCCCCTTACCCGGCTTTACATGCTGAGCATCAAGAACGACATAAACATCGCCTTCGACTAAAATAGTTACCCCTGATTTAATTTCATTTATTGATAAAGCCACTTAGCACCTCACATCCTTTATTTGTTACTAAAACCATGTCTTCTATTCTTATCCCAAATTTACCCGGCAGATAAATACCGGGTTCTATTGTAAAAACCATTCCCGGCCTGACGGCGGTAGATTCATTTCCCGAAATACGCGGTTCTTCGTGGACCTCTAGCCCCACTCCATGCCCGAGATTGTGGGTAAAGTTTTTTGCGTAGCCGTTTTTGGCTATAAACCTGCGCGCAACCCTATCAATTTCAGCCATTTCTGCGCCAGGGGCAACTCTTTTTATGGCTTGCTCCTGGGCCCTAAGGACAATATCATAAACCTTGCGCGCAAGAACTTTTATTTTACCCAAAAACAAAACCCTTGTCAAGTCAGTTTTGTAACCCTGGCAGTCTACTCCGAAATCGATCAATACAGGCTCGTTATCTCTTAGCTTGCGCTGGCCTGAAAGGTGATGCGGTTGGCTGGAGTTAGGCCCGCTGCCTACGATTATGTCAAAAGATGAGCCACTTGCACCTTTATAACGCATAAAACGCTCAAGCTCCCCGGCCACCTCTATCTCTTTTATCCCCGGAGCAAGCAACTTTTTGATATATTCCAATGAAGAAGAGGTAATCTCCATTGCCTGTTTAATTTTTACGATCTCCGAGGCATCCTTAACCACTCTCTTGCCTTCAACGATACCGTACGTCGGTATTAAATTAAAGCTTCCTTTGGCCAGCTCTTTAATTTTACTGAACTCGGCAAAAGGCATATACCTTTCCTCGATTCCTACATCAGTTAAACCCAACTCCTTAACCGATTCGGCAATATGCTTGAATATGCCGCCGTTGCACTCTTTAAGCCGGGCATTATTTTTTAGAAAAATCCCGGCTTCTTCGCTGTATCTTGAGTCGGTAAAATAGATATTTTCTTTTTCCGAAACCAAAAGATAGGAATCCCGGCTTTCGGCGTATACAAGATAAGAAATATTGGCGGGCAGGGAGACAATCAGGCCGTTTAGTTTTCTCTGCCTTAACTCAAGAATTATGCTTTTTAATCTAGAATTCATTTTAAATTAAATCAAGAATGGCAGCTAGACCTAAAGTATAGCTTTTTGCTCCGAATCCCAGGATTGTTCCGCTGGCAACCGGGCTGATTAAGGATTTATGCCTGAACTCCTCGCGGGAATGGATATTGGAAAGGTGGACTTCGACTACGCTTAATCCGCAGGCAGCCACAGCGTCGCGGATAGCCACGCTTGTATGGGTATAGGCAGCCGGATTGATCAAGATTGCGCTAAATTTATTTTTTTTGGCATGACCAATCAGGTCAACGATCTGGCCTTCATGGTTGGACTGCTTGATTACCAGGTTGACTTTTCGTGCCTTAGCCTCTTTTTTAAGCATCGAATTTATTTTTTCTAAAGTCAGGCGGCCGTAAATATCCGGTTCCCGCACACCCAGCAGGTTTAAGTTGGGCCCATGAATAACCAATATTTTTTTCATTTATTCCGCCTCGTCAATAAGCATAATCGGAACTCCATCACGGATGGGATATTTCTTCTTGCACTGTTTACAGATAATTTTATTGCCGGCTAATTCCACATCGCCCTTACAGGCCGGACAGGCTAATATATCGATCAGCTCTTTATCGATCATTTTTTATCCTCATCTTTAGCCAGGTAAGCCATCCTTAATTCATAGATCAAGTTTTCCAAGAGTTCTGTTTCTTCCTTGGTCAGGTTACCTTTGGTTTTTTCCTGAAGCATGGCCAATGTGTCGATCAAAAATTTTGCCTGAGCAGGGTCTTTTTCGGTTTTCCCCGTGGAAGGGTTGGCAATATGCCCAAGGGCAATCGAAGCCTGCAAGGTCAAAGTAGTGATAAAAAATTTAAAATCAGCTTCCGGCGGGACAAAACCCTCCCTTTTAGGCTCATGCTTTTCTTTTTCTACCTGCTCCTTCCAACTTTCATCAACTTTTTTCTGGTTTTCTTTGTCTAAATTATTTCCTTGGTTATTTTTTTCGTCCATAGCTTAATAAATTGTGATTCCGGCATAGCCAACAACGCTGTTCATATCATTATTGACCTGTCCGCTGGTTTGATATTTGATTAACTGGGCTCCTTTAGCCCCTAAAAGCTTAGCTGTCTTTATTAATACCGCTACGGGTGCAAAACCGCACATTGATATATCTGAATCCCTGATTACGATTTCCAACCTATCTTCATCTAGGGCAACAATGGCCTCAATAGCCAAAGAATCTTTCTTTTTAGAAATTTCCTGAGGCTCATAATGGTTCAGATCAGAGCTAGCAATAAAAAGAACTGACTCCCGAAGGCTATTTTTCTTAATTACATCTGCTAATCCTTCGGCTAATTCTTTCAAAGACAATAAATTAAAAGATTTAATCGCTATCGGAACAATTCTAAAATCATTCCTAAAATATTGCAATATCGGAAGCTCAACTTCCAAGGAATGCTCATCCTGGTGCGCTGTAATATCAACTTCGAGCAACTCCGATCTATTTAGGAATAAACCGGCCAGCTTATCATTAATATCTACGTTACCCAGCGGGGTTTTCCAGGTGCCTTTGGGGATTATGCTAAAATCTGCCCCTAGACCGGTATGATTTGTGCCAAGTAAGATTAGATTATCTTTTATATTTATTCCGGAAATAGTCTCGGTTGCAACCTTACCCGAATAAAGATATCCTGCATGGGGAAGGATTGCCCCAATTACATCCTTTTTTACGGCCCGCCTATCTTCAAAAGAAGAGATCATTGCATTAAGATCTCTTTTGTTTGAAGGGTAAAATTGGCCAGCTACTACCGGATTGCGAAGGTAATTTTGCGCCATCTTTACTTATTTTCTGGCTTTGGCTTTCTTTCTTTTACGTTCACTCGGCTTCTCGTAATGTTTACGGTCGCGTACTTCCCGCAGGATACCTTCCTGCTCGATTTTCTTCTTAAATCTGCGCAAAGCAGACTCAAATGATTCGTCCTTTTTTATTTCGACCTGAGTCAATCTGATCATCTCCTTTCACGTTAAAATTTAGAACTTTATTATACCATTCTTTATATGTGTGTCAATAACGCAACTGGCTTGTCTCTGGCGCGTATCCTTAGCTTTCCGGTTCTTGCTTCGGTGCTCAAAATTTTCGCCGTGCGCTACGGTTTACGGCTTGCTCCGGCAGCACAGTGTTCCTTACGCATTAAGAATTGCCTTCACTCGCCGTAAAGCCTTGCGCACATCTGCCGAAAATTTTTAACGCACCTTCAGCAAGAACCGAAAAACCAATAAATATTACCGAAATGGCAAGCCATGACCCGCGGAAAGTTTATTCTATCTCAAATGAAATTATAATATTAAATGAAAGCTGCGGGTAATCGAGCTCTTTGGGGAAATTAGGAAAAGGCGAGGCGTGTTTAACGCTTCTTAAAGCAATATCCTTAAGATAATCGTTGGCGCTGGTCTTTTCATCGATCAAACGAACAGCTTTAATATATCCGTCATTGGAGATAATGAAAGAAACATAAACCTCGCCCGTCTCATTCTGGGTATAGTTTTGATATGCGCTGCGGCGGATCTTTTCCCGGACAACCTGATAATAACTTATATAGCTGGGATTATCTATTTTCGCCATCTCAATCGGAGGCAAGGTTATCTTCTTCTTTATTATCATTATGTCGGGATTGGAAAAAGAAGGTTTCGGAAACTCCAAAAGGCTGTTGGCCAACGCCTTGGGCCCCTTATTTTGCTCGATATAAGGAGGCGGTATATTTCTGGCCTGGGAAATTTTGGAATCAAGTTTTAAAAAAGGCTCTGATTTGGAAATCGGTTTTAAAATCTCCTGTTTTATTTTATCTTTAGGAAGAGGCTTTACCTCAAGGCTCTGCTTGACATATTGGACTTCTATCTTTTGCTTCTTTGGCGCAGGCTTAAAAGATGTAAACATGGGAAAGCGGATAAAAATCACCCCATGGCAAACAAGGGAAATAATGAAAGCGGTCCTTAAGTTTCTGTCGCCAAACATGCAAGTATTTTAGCACAGCTATAATTGCCTGGCAAGAAAAGCAAATTAGAACTTTCGGCTAGCCCTGATAAAAAAGTTCCTTCCGGCAGCAGGATAATAATTGACTGCCCCGGTTGTGGAGTTGCATACGCCGTATTCATAATATTTTTCGTTAAGAATATTGTTTATGCCGCAAACCAGGCTGTAATCATTTTTTTCAAAAACCAGCTTTGAATCCATAGTGAAAGATTGCTTGATTTTCGGCCAGTTGTTTGCCTGGTCGTTGATAAAATAGCTGTTGCTTAAATAATTGGAGGAGAAACTCCAATCAAGCCAATCGGTCAACTGGTATGATAATTTTAGGTTGAATTTATGCTCAGGGACCATCGGGATACTCTTATCCTTATAATCCCCCTGCTTAAAAACAGCCTGGTCAAAGGTATAATTTCCCGCTAATCTGAATTTCAGGGGGAGTTTTGCTTTAAACTCCGCTTCCACCCCCTGGTGGCGGGTTTGATCGTAATTTTCATTGCTAAATGTCGCCGGATTATAATAAAGTTCATTTTTAAGGTTCATCAGGTATCCCGAAACCCCAAAGGTTAGAAAATCAAATAGCCTGTGGTTTAAACCTATTTCAAAATTTTTACTTTCCTGTTCTTTAAGGCCGGGATTAAAAACGCCGTAAACAAAATACTCATCAACTGCCGGCGACCTGAAACTTTTATTATGGTTTATAAATAAATTACCGCGGCCATATTTGTAGGTCAACCCCAGGTTATAAGCGATTGCCTTTAAGCCTTTTTTCGAATCAACCGGGGAATTGGGAAAAAATATCGAATAATCATTATAATTAAAATCGTATTTTATATCTTCATAACGAAACCCGCCGGTTAAGGTGATTTTTTCATGCAAAGCCAGCTCATCTTGCGCGTATAAAGCGCTGGAAGTTTTTCTTACATAATTATCACTCTGTTTTTCAACCGCTAGATCAAAAGTATCGGACTGCATGTCATAACGGTAAAAATCCGAACCCAAAATCAACTTGTTGCCTAATCCAAGAATACTTTTATCAAACACGTATTTAGGATTAAACCCGAGCGTATTTATCCGCGATTTAATTATCGGATTATAACCACCGTTTGCCCCGATAAAATTGGTAAAGGTGCTGCGCCTGCGGTAGGAAGCATCAAAAGAAAATTTGCCAAACTCTGCTGTTTTTTGGTCAAAACCTAAAATAAAGTTGTAGTCGGTATCCTTGGCATGATCATCGCCGAATGCCGAATACCTGCGGTTGAATTTAGCTAAATTTGCGCTGGAAAGCGCGCCGGGAAGACCGTAATTGGATTTGTTATAAGCCTGACTAAAGCGCAACAAGGTTCCTGTTTGTTCGATGTTATAATCGAATTTTGTGGAAAAATCGCTCCCCTTAAGGTAACTGTTATTCCTGTAGCCGTGCGTACCTTCGCGGCTGGTTGAAAAATTATAATTTAATTTATCGATTGTTCCGTTTAGGTTGAGCGCCTCTTTGTTCAAATCATAGCTGCCGTATTCAGCGCTTAGCTTGGCCGATAAAGGTCCGAGCCCGCCCCTTTTAGTGATTATATTTACTACCCCGCCTACGGCATTATCGCCATATAACACGGCGCCAAAACCGCCTCTTAAAACTTCAATTCTTTCAATCTGGTCAAGCGGAATTTGGGTCCAGTCTGTCCCTGACAGATCTATTTCATTTACACGCCTGCCATCTATTAACACCAGGACATTTAATGCTGCCTGTTCTCCGAACCCCCTGATATCAACCGTTGCCTTGGATCCGTTACCCAATAAATCCCTGACCACTACACCGGGCAGGTCTGATAAAGCCCCGACCGTGCTGGTTACGCCTGATTTAGATATTTCATCCTGACCAATAACCGAAACACTGGCGGGCGTATTTTCCAGGCTCTCGTAATAGCGGTATGGCGTAACTACGATCTTATCCAAATCAACATCACCTGCGTATCCTGGGCCAAAAGACATAAAAATAGCCAACAATAAAAACAAAACTACTGCCGTTTTTCTTAAACTCTTCATCCTATCTCCATTCTCGGACCTCTTAGCAACAAAAAACCCTTGAGTTTAAAATATTTTAATCTCAAGGGTTATCCCTGCTTTTTAACCCATTTAAGCCTGTCCGCGGGCTTAAAAGTATTGCCGAACATTTTGTTTTAGACAGGTCTTCTGACTTCCTCGGCCTTTTTGGCTTGCCTTCCCATCCTTTTAAAGACAGTGGCTTAAGACGCCAAATTGGTCCCCTTAAATAGCGGGCCAAGGTTACAGCAGCGGGAACTGTGGCCGATTTACACGGCCTTCCCTTGCTCTAAAACTTTACTTTTAAAATTATAAAAGAACTTTTTCTAACCTGGTTTTCCGTACTCTTGAAGCTATAAACTCATAAACAGCGAAGAAAACAAAAGTATAAATCAAAGTTGATAGGGTAAATAGCCTTAAAAAAGGAAGCCCTAGAATATAACAATCCAGGAGCCCTTTGATATTCTGCGGATACCAACCCATGGCCCAGACGCCGAAATTGGTAATTAAATAAAATATGACCGAAGAAGCTACTGCTGTTAGGCCTACTCCTGGGATTGTTTTGCGGTTTTTAACCATAAATCCGAGCAGGGTGACTAAAAGAAAACTGCCCCAGGTAAAGATAATTACATTATGCATTCCTAATAAAATATCGCTGATGACCATAAGTAAAAGCGGGACAATCAAAGCTTGCTTTTTATTTAAATACACTCCGGCAAATAAAGCAATCGCCGCGACAGGAGTAAAATTTGGAACATGGGGAATAAACCTTAATAAAATACCGATTAAAATTAAACTTAGTGCTAACATTTAAACTCCTCCTGTCTAACTAATTTTAGCGATTGTGGCTGGAATTTTCTGTTGGTTTTAATGTTAATTCAAATATCTTTATCTGTCAAGTAGAATTAAAATTCAACCCCTGCCCGCGCTTTTATACCGCTGTTATAATAATGCTTAACTTCCCTTATAACGCTCACCAGGTCGGCTGACTCCAGGACCTTCGGGTGCGCGTAACGGCCCGTAAGCACTAACTCTACATCTTTAGGAGTATTTTTTATTAATTTAAGCAGATCTGCCAAAATTATTAATTTATATTTGAGCGCAATATTTATTTCGTCAAGTATAACTATTTTAAATTTATTTCCCAGCAGTGCCTTTTTTGATTTTTCCAGGCCGATTTGAGCCATCTGCCGGTCAATTTTTTCCGGCGATTTCTTGATAAAACAGCGCCGCCCAAACTGCTCAACCTTGATTTGCTTGAATTTCTTAAGTGCCTTGATTTCATTATAAAGACGGCCCTTACAAAACTGGGCGATATAAACATTAAACCCGGCGCCGGCTGCCCTGACCGCCAGGCCTATGGCAGCCGTAGTTTTTCCTTTCCCGTTACCCGTATAAACCTGGATCATCCCAAGACCGCCTTCCAACTAAAAATACCTAAAGCGCATAAAGATAAAACTATTAAACCAGCACAAAATACTCCGGTAATAATTGCGGTAAATGCGTAACGAAAACGGATCTTAAACAATGAAGCTGCTATCACCCCGCTCCAGACGCCTGTCATCGGCAAGGGTATAGCTACAAAGAGAACCAGGCCTAAAGCCTCATATTTTTGGATAGAATCCGAATTTCTTTTTGTACGTTCAAAAATCCGATCAAAAAAACGCGACCAGATTTTAAATCTCCTTAAAAAATCAGATACCGGTTTAAAAAGAAAAAGCGCCGGAGCAATAATTATAGAATTACCTAACACCGAAAGCCAAAATACCTTAGATAATGACATCCCTAGGGACAAACCGAGCGGGATCGACCCCCTTAGTTCAGAAATAGGAAGAGCCGCAACAATCATAACAATATATTCTTTAGGAAGACCACTTATCCAGCCTAAGACTAAATCTAGCATTTTTTAAATTTCCTTAAAAAATCAAGAATGATAAAACGGAAAAACCTAAAGGTATCGATAACCGGATTAATCTGGCTCTTCTGCCCTGAATAAATCGTCTTAATCGGTACCGATTCGATCTTAAAGCCAAGCCGGGCGGTTTTGATTAAAATTTCGGATTCTGTTTCATATTTGGAAGTAGAAAAATCTAATTTTTCCAGTACTTCTTTCTTTATCAGGCGAAACCCGCACTGGGTATCGGGAATAAACTGCTTTGTAATCAAAGAAATAAAGAACGACATAAGGCGGTTTGTTACTATGCGCAAAAAAGGCATCCCTTTTGTCAAAGCCATCCGGTTACCTACAAAAACTGAAGCTTTAGAATTTTGAGCTTTTTTAATGAATGCCCCTATATCGTCGGAAGAGTGCTGTCCATCGCCATCCATACTAATCACAGCATCAAAACCCTGGGAAATGGCATATTTATACCCTTTAATAAGGGAAGCCCCCTTACCGCAATTAGCAATATTACGCAGGACTTTAGCCCCGCAGGAGGCCGCTATATTTGCAGTATCATCCATCGAACCATCGTCAATAATAATCACTTCCAGTCCTTGCTGAGTTATTCTGCTGACTAGGCCGGCGATTTCTTTTGATTCGTTATATGAAGGAATAATTACGCAGACACGCATCTATTTAGCCCAAAAGTTGCGGAAAACATACCATTGATCGGGGTATTTAAGGATATAATCTTCGAAAATTTTATTATACATTGCCACTAATTCAATCAGATCCCTTTTTTTATCCTGCGAAGGCTGAAAGTTTATCGGCTTTTCTATTCTTAAAGTAAAGCTATCATCAGGGTTTCTTAACATAAACCCGGGGACTATCGGCGCTCCGGTCATCAGGCTTAAAGCTGCCGGGCCTTCCGGAAAATGGGTTGGCTTATTAAAAAAATCAACAATTACGCCTTTTTCGGTAAAATCGCGGTCACCCACCAAGGCTACCATATGATTTTTTCTTATTTCGGATATACAGCTCCTCACCGCCTTGCCCATCGCAATTACCTTTACGCCTTTCCTGTTCCTTTGTCTGTCAAAAAAATCATTAACCTTTTTACTTTTATGCGGTAAAGCCACCGCCCAGAAAGGATAACCGAGCTGGGCAATAACCACGCCTCCTAGCTCCCAGTTACCCAGATGAGCCGTCAAAACTATTACGCCCTTTCCTTGTTTTAATGCCTGGTCAAAATTTTCCAGGTTTTCCAATTTGACTTTTTTATTTATAAAGGAACGGTCTAATTTTTCAAAACGGAAAAAATCTACCAGGTACTTTGCGAAATTCTGAAAAACCTTCCGGCTGGTCTTATTAATAAACCGGCTTGATTCCCGGGGAAAAATAACTTTTAAATTATTCCTGACGTAACGCCTATCCCGGAATGCAAAAACATAATGCAGGTAGGCTAAAAATTCGCCGATCCCGTAAACGAATTTTAAAGGCAGGTTGACTGCGATAAACTGGCCAAAGCGGTATAAAAAAAAGTTTAACACGGGTGTATATTTAATAAAAGATTGGCGATATCCAGGCTTGCATTTGGTTTAGCTATTTTTAATGCTTGCGACTTCAACTTTTCCAATTTTGCCTTATCGCCTAACAATTCGTCGATAATTTTATACGCATCTTTAGGATCATCAACCTGGATAGCGGCGCCTTTCTGAGTCAGGAAATTGGTATTGTTAATTTCCTGACCCGGTATGGGCTTTACAATTACCATGGGAAGGCCGATACTTAAAACTTCCGCGGTAGTCACTCCTCCCGGCTTTGACAAAATCACCTTCGATATATGCATCAGTTCATGGATATTCTGGATAAAACCGAACAAATGGATATTTTTTTTATAATGTTTGATCTTGCGCCTTAAACTACGGAATAATTTTTTGTTCGTCCCGGCGACAACCAACTCTTGGATATCATGCCGGCTTTTTTCCAACGATTTGACTACGGTTTTAATCGGCCCCAATCCCTGGCCGCCGCCCATAATCAATACTACCGGTTTTTCAGGATTTAATTTTAACTTATGAAAAATCTCGCCATCACTAAGTTTTTGGTTAAACTTTAGATCAAAAGGAATCCCGTAAGCTTTGATTTTAGAACGGTCAACTCCTTTCTTTTCCAGGCGGGCTGATACATCTTCGGTGGGAGTTATATAATAATCTACCAAATCATAAACCCAGTAAGAATGGGGGATATAATCGGTAAGAACAGCAACCAAGGGTAATTTAACACCGTAAGTTTTCTTGTAATCAGCGACCATGCCGCAGGGAAATGCCTGGGTGCAAACTACCAGATCCGGATTAAAGCTATCAAATAATTTCTTTAATTTCGGGGAGTTGGATTTATGCACATGTTTTTTAATATTCTCTAAGCCCTTAACAACGCTGGGATTGTCGTAAAGATAGTCCCATATCCTCGGAGTACGCTTAATTACTTCCATATAAATACGGTTGATCACCTTTTCCGATATCGGGTTGGTATAATTAAAGGCATTGATATTCAATATTTCCGTATCCGGCCGCTTTTGTTTTATCGCCTTTTCAATGGCCATTGTGGCGCTCCTGTGGCCAGATACTTCAGAGATATACATTAAAATTATACGTTTTGGACGCATTCTAAAATTTACCTTCGTTGTATAGTTCCAGGAAGATATCGGTGACAAAGGGAGAGAACTGCTTTCCTCTTAAATTTTCGATTTCATTGACAGCATCCTGCTTATCCAGGGCCAGGCGGTAGGGACGATTGGTATTCATTGCATCGAAAGAATCGGCGACAGTAATTATCGAAGCAACCAGAGGGATCTGCTTGCCATTTAATCCGTCTGGATAGCCTTTACCGTCAAAACGCTCGTGATGGCTTCTTACGCCAAGCAATGCTCCCTCAAGTTCTTTGATCGGCTTTAGAATATTAACTCCGATCATCGGATGTTCTTTTATCCGGTTACGCTCTCCTATGGTTAGGCCTCCCCTCTTATTCAGGATATGTTCGGGTACGCCGATTTTTCCTATATCATGCAAAAGGCTGGCAATATGCAGGTTCTCTAAAAATTTAGGGTCGAATTCTTTCTTGTTGTTCTGGCTTATCCTTTGGGCGATTTCAAGGCTCAAGTTGGTGACCCTGGTCGTATGTCCGTGAGTATAATTATCTTTAGCTTCGATTGCCGCTGCCAAGGCGACTGTAGTACGCACAAAAAGCTGGTGCTTACGGTCAAGCTGATATTCCAGTTCCTTAAAAAGCTGGGCGTTTCTAATCGCCATTGCTACATTGGAATTAAGGGCAACGAAAAAATCGAGTTCTTCGTCGACAAATTTTTTACCATTTTCTTTTTTGCCCAATAATAAAAAACCCGGTAATTCACTGCGAAAATAGCTGGGGATACAGACAACAGACTCAAGAAGTTCCATTTGATAAATTACGTGGGCAAGCTGCTGTTTGGTTTCCGGTTTTATCTTGGGGTCATTCAAAGCATTCTTAGCTTCGCTGTAGAGCAATGCCTCCCTTCCGAAAATAAAACTGCTTTTATGATCTTTAAAAAAACGGATCAAAACATCGTCTTTATCAATACAGATCATGTCCAGGGGGATTTTTTTGTTTAAAGAACCTTTTGATACGGTAAGCTGATAACCCTGTTTTTCTTTATTAAAGAGGAAAAAACTGGCGTGAGTGATCCTGGCTTTTGTAACCATCATCCGCACGATCATCTTGATCAGAAGATCCGGATCGTGGACAAAAATCATATTTCTTGCTGCGCTTTCTAATTCCTTCTTATAATCAATACTCATTGAATTAATTTAACTTATAAGCCCAGTATTGTCAATGAGAAATTGGGCTTTGCTTTCCACCTCTTGCTTCGGCGCTGAAAATTTTCGCCGTGTGCTGCGGTTTACGGCTCTTTCCGGCAGCACAATGTTCCTTACGCATACTAAAATTGCCTGTACTCGCCGTAACCCCTTGCACACTATTCAATTGCAGTGGAAGTTGCCGAAAATTTTCTAATGCGCCTACAGCAAGAGCTGGAAAGCTAATAAACACTTAATAACTGGCTTAACTTGTTCCGGAACGCACCTCAAAATTTTTAGCGGGCAAGGTTGCCCGGCAATTTAAGACTCAGCAGAGCTCAAAATTTTGCTGGAGCGCAGAGTCGCCTCGCTGGGGCGACTCAAGCGGTGCGTGAGGAACAAGGCAAGGCAGTATCAAAATTTATTGGATTCCGAAGGGTTAACTCTCGTTGATTACAGCCAATGTTTGGCCGACATTTACGCTTGAGCCTTCGCTGTACATTATTTCGGAGATGGTTCCCGTGCAGGGGCTGGGTAGATTAAAGGTAGATTTATCAGTAGTAAGCTCAACAAGGTCATCGTTCTGGTGGACCAATTCTCCATCTTTAAAAAACCAGTAGGTTACAGTCGCCTTGGTTATACCCTCTCCTAATTCCGGTAAAACGACTTTGATCATGAGCCCTCCTAACTTATGACTTCATGTATGCTTTCAGAAAGAGTCGGATGAGCAAAAATTGTCGAACGCAATTGCTCTATTTTTAAGCGGGATGATATTGCGATTGCAGGAATTGCGATTAACTCACTGGCCAGCGGGCCGATTATGCTAGCTCCTAAAATCTCCTGGCTGTCTTTCGAACTTATAACCTTAATAAAACCTTCCGCTTCATCCATTACCTGGGCCATAGCCAGGGCCCGGAAGTCAAATTTATGCGACTGTATTTTTAAACCTGCCTTTAAAGCCGAATCTTCATTTACTCCGACGGATGAAATTTGCGGTTCAGTAAATATGCAGGCCGGTACTATAGAATTATCTGCTTTATTTTTATTGCCGGAAACAATATTTCTAACAGCGCAAACACCCTGATAAGCTGCATAATGGGCCAGCATTATTTTAGAGGCGCAATCTCCGGCTGCATAGATATTATCTATACTTGTCCTTAAGTAATCATCCACAAATATCCTGCCTTCACTTAGTTTTATTCCCAACCTTTCCAGGCCCAGGCCGGAAAAATTTGCCTGTCTGCCAACACTAACTATCACCCGGGAATAATCATCCAAATTAAACTTTAATAAATCGGCGCCGGTAACCACTTTAATGCCTTTTTTACTGAAAATAACTTCCAGTTTTTTGCTTATTTCCCTGTTCTGGCCGGGCAAAAGCTGCGGTAATTTTTCGGCAATAGTCACCGCGCTGCCCAGACCGGAAAATAAACTGGCGAATTCACAGCCGATGAACCCGCCGCCTATCACCAATAAAGACTGCGGAATCTCATTTAATAAAAGCGCATCATTACTCGATATTATCGAACCCTGGAATTTTAATTCCGGCAGCTCAACCGGACGGCTTCCGCTGGCGATTAATATATACTTTGTTTCTATTTTAATATTCTCAGCTTCTATTCTATTAGGCGAGATAATCCTGGCGGGTGATTTAATAAATTCGACCCCCTTAAGCCTGCTTTGCATTCCCTGGGTAAGCAGGGCAACAATCCGATCTTTTCTTTCCTGGATTTTTTTAAAATTAACTAGGAGTTTTTCCGATTCTATGCCGAGACTGGATGATTTTTTTACTAGCTGGAATATTTTTGCGGATTGAATTAATGTTTTTGTAGGAATACAACCGTAGTTAAGGCAGGTGCCGCCGATTTTATCTTGCTCTAAAATACAAACTTTTAAGCCAAGCTCTTTAGCCTTTAAAGCAGCGTTGTAACCTGCCCAGCCAGCTCCGATAACTGCCAGATCATACATAAGCTAAAATTAAACGCCCAATTGCGAGCATGCGCTTGCAACTTGGCTTGCTGATTTCTCTAAGCACAGCTTTTCTTCGGGTAAAAGCTCAAGCTCGATAACTTGCTCGATCCCGTTTTTGCCCAACCGGCAAGGGACTCCAATACAGGTATCTTTGATTCCGTATTGACCGTTTAAATAACTACAAAGTCCGAGGGTACGCTTTTCGTCTTTGACTATGGTCCTTACGATCGCAGCAATAGCGGCTGAAGGAGCAAAAAACGCGCTTCCTGTACCCAGATTAGCCACAATTTCAGCCCCTCTTTCAATTGTGCGCTCGACCAAAGACTTTATTTTCTCCTCATTAATAAACTCATCCAGGGCGACACCTTTGACTTTGGAAAAATTCGGTAAGGGAAGCATATTTTCACCGTGCGCCCCTATCACCAGCGCCTCGATATCGGTTACCGGCAGATTTAATTCCTGGGCGATTAAATTGACGAAGCGGGCCGTATCAAGGCTTATCCCCATGCCAAAAAGCTTAGCCGGCTTAAACCCGGTAATTTTTAAGGCATAAAGCGTCATAATATCCAAAGGATTGGTCACCACGATAACTAT
>JAQTTI010000001.1:0-36143 GCA_028710845.1 Candidatus Omnitrophota bacterium
AAAACAATATTTATTCCGGTTATTTTAAACAAGATTATCACTAATCCTGCGATGAAAAGCGATTTTTTTCATCCTAATGGACGGGGTTACCAGGTAGTTGCCCGCAGGGTATATCAATCAATTTCCGCCTATATCGAATAAATCATTCCTTTGGCGATAGAAACGGGTTTTTGATCGATCCTAAGAAGTTAACGTACTGGTCAGTCCAGGGATTGATTCTTTTAGCTTCTTTATCGCTGATCCAGCCATCCATTTCGAGTATTTTTTGCAGCGGCCCCAGATCAAGACATAAAACCATCCAGGTGCAGATATCAGCATCCTGGTCGGTTACAGTTTCGCTTCCGGTATTTTCGAATACGTAAAACCCGCACTTTTCGCCTGCGCTGTAAATAACCGGTTTAAGGTCGAAGATTCTATTAGAAACATGAATCAATATAATTCCGTTTGGGTTTAATACTCGTTTATATTCCCGGATCGCTTCTACTGTTATTAAATGCGGCGGGATCGAATCGCTGTTAAAAACATCGATGATCAATAAATCATATTCTGCCGAAGGCGTCCGGCTAAGTGAAATCCTGCCGTCTCCGAAGATGTAGTTTATTATTACTCCTTTATCTTCGGCTTGTTTTAAATAACTGAAGAACCTTTTAGCAATCTTTAAAGTATCAGGGTCTAGCTCATAAATAGTTAGAAAACTGTCTTTTTTAAAGTAGATGGATAGAGCTCCGGTACCCAGGCCCACCATTGCGCTTTTTTTAAAATTCTCAGATTTTTTAGTAAGCAATTTCCCGGCAGGGGTGGAAGGATGAAAATAACCTAAAGGCAGTGAAGTTTTTGGCCCGCTGATGTACTGTCTTCCGTGCAAGGTGGTGCCGTGCTGGAGATAGCGCTGATTGTCTTTCTCGTATACGAAATTTATCCCATAAAAATTCCTGGATTTAAATGTTTTGCTCAAACTCAAAGATATTCTTTCGGTTTGTTGGTGGAAAATAAGGATGGTTAAAAGGACTAATGTAATAAGCGCCGGTTGGCTGCTGACAATCCTTAAAATAACGAAGATTAAAAAAGTTATACAGATCATAATTGCCCGGGGAGACAGGCGGAAAGATTCGATTAAAATAATAGGCAGCCAGGCCAGAACAAAAGCCGTTAGCCCCAATAGTAAGACAATCTTTATTGCCTGGGGTAAATATCCGCGCAGTTGGGTCTGTTTTTTAAAGGGATAGGATAAGGCCAAAGAAGCGATAAAAAAAGAAACCGGATATTCTAAAAGCGATTTAGTGACCAGGGGGAATATTATCCCTACCAAAAAACTTCCGGCAAAACCTCCCAAAGCCAGAAAAAAATAAAAAATGGTCAATTTATTTTTTTCTTCCGGTTTTAACCGGGCCAGCTTTCCGTGGCAGTTCAGGCAGATAATAAAAAGCAGGCTTAACTCGATTATTAAATTCAGCCCTGCCGGAAATCCCATCCGGAAAATCCCCATCAAGTATTTTGTAATACCGATGGCAATAGCCGCTGCGAATGCTTTATCTATCCAGCTTGGATACCATGGGTTATGCTTAAAAACCAGCACAAAGCTTAAGAGGTAGACGGCCAGCGGTAAGCACCAAAGAAAAGGTATGGCCGCAATATCAACTGTAAGCGAATTAGTAACAGCTAACAGGGTAAAGCAGCCGGCTGCGCTTAAAAGAAACCACTGTAGTATATGTTCCGGTTTAGTCTGCTTTTCAGCTATATTTTCAAGAGGCTGCTCTTCAGTAAATTTTTTAGGGAGGCAAAAAGCGCATAAAATAAAAAGAGATAGATAGCCTGCCCACCAGATATAGCCTTGTTGGTTAAGGGTAAACAGGGGCTCAAAAAACAAAGGGTAGGTTAATATTCCCAGAATTGCCCCTAAGTTCGAGGCGCTATAGAGCACGTAAGGGTTTTTCCTTTCCGGAAGATTGTTTATATAAAGCCAGTTTTGCAGAATGAGGCTTATCGTAGACAGGGCAAAAAAAGCCAAAGCGCAATTTATGGTAAAAAGATAAGATACGGCTAGTATCGGGTTGGCAGATAATTTAAAGCTAGCGAATTTTTCGAATTGAAAAGGGAAAGCCAGGAAAGGGATAAGCAGTAAAAGAATGTGCCATTTGGAATATCGGAATACCCCGATTAACTTTTGGCTAAGATGGGAGTAAAGATAGCCTAAAAGCAAGGTCCCCTGAAAGAAGAGCATACAGGTTGCCCAGACCATGTAAGCGCCGCCGAGGACGGGGAGGATGGCCTTGGAAAAAATAAATTCTATCTGGAATAGTAAAAAAGAGGCCAGAAATACAGTTAATCTGTATCTAAACATTAAGGGGGGCTTAGAAAAGAAAATGCCGAAGAAGGGAGTTGAACCCTTACGAGGTTGCCCTCATCGGTTTTTGAGACCGACGTGTATGCCATTCCACCACTTCGGCGGATAATTTTAAGTTGACGCTAAGCATTTTATATTCTAAAATAGCAAAGGTCAATAATTATTAAATAAGTTTAGGGGGCTGTAGCTCAGCTGGGAGAGCACTTGCATGGCATGCAAGGGGTCAGGAGTTCGATCCTCCTCAGCTCCACCAAAATTTTTACGACAAGTAAAAATTTTGGTGGTGCCCAAGCGAGCGTAACGAGGCGATAAGCCGAGTAGCGAGCGGGGTACCACTACCTTATTATTTTACGACAAGTAAAAATTTTGGTGGTGCCCAAGCGAGCGTAACGAGGCGATAAGCCGAGTAGCGAGCGGGGTACCACCACCTTAGTAATTTACGACAAGCGGACGGATAATATCCGTCCTTTATTTTATAAGTAATTGACGCTGATTTTAACCAGGAGTATAATTAATTACTATGATTCTAGGCGTTCATGTTTCCGGTGCAGGTAAAATTTATAATGCCTTCGATATTGCCAATAGCCTTGGTTGTAATACCATGCAAATATTCAGCCGCAGCCCGATGGCCTGGAGAAGGGAGCCGAATATTTCCTCCGAAGATGCAGAAGAATTTAAGGCCAGGCGTAAAAAATTTAAAATAAACCCGGTTTTTATCCATGTTTCTTATTTGATTAATCTGGCTTCTCCCGACAACCGGCTCTATCATGGTTCGATCAAGGCTTATATCGAAGACATGAAGGAGGCCGCGGCGTTAGGTGCCGACTATATCGTTACCCATATGGGCAGCCATAAAGAAACCTCCGAAGACGCCGGGATAAAACGGTTCATCGAAGCGCTGAATATAATTTTAGAAAAAACCAAGGGATCCCAGGTAGGCATCTTGTTAGAAAATACCTCCGGAAGCGGTTCCTGGCTCGGCTACAGGTTTTACCATCATCAAAAAATCCTGAAAGGCTTAAAGGAAAAATCGCGGGTGGGCCTTTGCATCGATACTGCCCATGCTTTTTTGTCCGGGTATGATTTATCAACCAGGGAAGGCCTTAAAAAAATGGCCGATGAAATCGAGGAAATGGTAGGAATAAAATTGGTTAAATTAATCCACTTAAATGACGCTGCAGATAAGCTTGGCAGCCTTCATGACCGCCACCAACATATCGGCAAAGGCTATATCGGCCTTGAGGGGATGAAAAGGATCATCAATTTCCCTAAATTTAAGAATATTCCCATGATTTTAGAGACGCCGAAAACTTTACCGGACAGCGATAAAAATAACCTGGCCTTGGTCAGGAAATTAAGGGCATAAAAATGTATTACGATTTTAAAGAAATTGAAAAGAAGTGGCAAAAAAAGTGGTTGGCTACCGGGGCTTTTCGGGCCAGTTGCGACCAAAAAAGGAAAAAATATTACTTATTGGAGATGTTTCCTTATCCTTCCGGAAAGATCCACATGGGCCATGTCCGCAACTATACCATCGGCGATGTTGCCAGCCGGTTTAAAAGTTTAGAAGGCTATAATGTGATGCATCCGATGGGTTTTGACGCTTTCGGCCAGCCGGCGGAGAATGCGGCGATAAAAAATAAGACCAAACCGGCCGACTGGACCCACAAATGTATCAAAGAAATGGAAACTGAGTTAAAAAAGATGGGTTTTTCCTATGATTGGGAAAGGGAGATTTCTACCTGCGACAGCGATTACTATAAGTGGAACCAGTGGATATTCTTAAAGATGTTTGAACGTAAGCTAGCCTATAAGAAGGCTTCGCAGGTAAACTGGTGCCCCAGCTGCCAGACTACTTTGGCTAATGAAGAAGTGATCGAGGGTGGATGCTGGAGATGCCATACCAAAGTCGAACAAAAAGAATTAGAGCAATGGTATTTAAAAATTACCGAATATAAGGAAAGATTGTTAGAAGATCTGGATCAGCTTAAAAACTGGCCGCCCAGGGTCCTGGCCATGCAGAATAATTGGATAGGTAAAAGCTCAGGGGTAGATATTTATTTTCGGCTAAAAGGAAGCGATAAGACAATCCCCGTATTTACTACCCGGCCGGACACCATTTTCGGGGCAACCTACATTGTTTTAGCTCCCGAGCATCCGCTGGTCAAAGATTTAATCAAAGGCAATCCCCAGGAAAACACCGCTCTTGAATTTATCAAAAAAATTTCCGGGATCAGCAAAATAGTGCGTTCTGCATCTGACGTAAAGAAGGAAGGGGTATTTACCGGGAGTTTTGCGGTTAATCCGGTAAATAACGAAGAAGTGCCGATTTGGATTGCCGATTATGTTTTAATGGAGTACGGCACAGGCGCAATTATGGCTGTGCCTACGCATGACCAGAGAGATTTTCTTTTTGCCAAAGAGCATAAATTACCGATGCGGATTGTAATTAAGCCCAAAGATAACCCAGTGAATTCTGCTCAAGAATTAACCGAGGCTTATGAAGGACAAGGTGTGCAGGTTAATTCCGGAAAGTTTGACGGCCTGCCAAATGAAGAAGCGAAAATAAAAATAGCTCAATGGATGGAAGAGCAGGCTTTTGGAAAAATAAAAACACATTGGCGTTTACGTGACTGGCTAATCTCGCGCCAGCGTTATTGGGGGACACCGATTCCCATAATTTACTGCCCGGTTTGTGGAGTTGTCCCGGTTCCTTACCAAGATTTACCGGTTAAACTGCCTGCGGATGCTCCGTTTACAGGGGAAGGCGGAAGCCCGTTGGGAAAAGTTAAAAAATTCGTGGAAACCAAGTGTCCTAAATGCAAAAAAGAGGCAAAGAGAGAGACGGATACAATGGCCACTTTTTTTGACTCTTCCTGGTATTTTTTGAGGTTCTGTTCGCCTGGATTCGACAAGGCTCCCTTTGACGTGGAAGAGGCCAGATATTGGATGGTGGTTGACCAATATATCGGAGGTATCGAACATGCTATCCTGCATTTATTATATTCAAGGTTCTTTACCAAGTTTTTTCAGGATTTAAAAATGATAGATTTTACCGAGCCTTTTGATAAATTGCTTACTCAGGGGATGGTTTTAAAAGACGGCGAAGTGATGTCAAAATCAAAAGGAAATATCGTCGATCCTGATTCAATGATTAAGAATTACGGCGCCGATTCCCTGCGCTTATTTATTTTGTTTGCCGCCCCTCCTGAAACTGAACTCGAATGGGACCAGCGCGGATTAGAGGGGGCGTTTAAATTTTTAAACCGGGTTTGGCGGATTCAGGAAAATTTAAAAAATACTGGAGACCCGGAAATTTTGCGTTCTTTACATAGAACTATCAAAAAGGTTAGCGAAGATTTCGCCGGTTTTAAATTTAATACCGCGATTGCCAGCCTGATGGAGCTGACTAATTCTATTTATCAGCTGGGATGCGACAAGGAAATTTTCTCTAAGCTTTTAATCATGCTTAGCCCGATTGCCCCGCATTTTTGCGAAGAACTTTGGGAGATTTTAGGCAACAAAACAAGCATATTTAAATCAAGCTGGCCAAAGTTTGACGAAAAATTACTGGTTGAAGAGAAGGTTGAACTGGTAGTCCAGGTCAACGGCAAGCTGCGTAGTAAGATTCAGGTTGGTCGGGATATTACCGAAGACAAGCTTAAAGAGCTAGTCTTAAAAGACGAAAAGGTTGCTTCCTGGTTGGAAGGAAAATCCCCGAAGAAATTCATCGTAGTTCCCCGTAAACTGGTAAATATCGTTATATAAAAAATGGGGTCAGAGCTAATTTATCTTGTCTTAAATCCAGATAAATTAGCTCTGACCCCATTTTTCAATTAAGAAGGTCTTGAATGTGGAAGAGCAGCCTTTGGTAATCGATAGGTTTTTCGATATAGACGGTGATTCCGCTTTTAGCGGCAATATGCTTGTCAATTTCCTCGTGTTTTAATGATGCGGCGATAATCGGGGTATCAATGAATTCCGGCAGGTTCTTTATCTCCTGTGCCACTTTAAATCCGCTTTCATCCGGCAGGACCAGATCCAGGAGGATACAATCCGGTTTCTCCGTGTTGAGTTTTTCCATCCCTTCTTTCGCAGAATAGGCGACTATTATTTCATATCCGGCATTGGTTAACTCTTCCTTGCTTTTCTTGGCGATATTATAGTCGTCTTCAATAATCAGTATCCTAGCCATACAACAAAGTATACACTAAGAAGCTTCCGATTACAATCCTGGGAAAGATAAAGATTCCGGTTAGATTTCTGGGTTATTCTCCGTCTATTAAGGAGGGAGGATAAAATATGCTCGATTTTACGCCCGAAGAAAAAAAGATCATCCTGTTTCTTTTGTACCTAGGTTTTTGCGGATTAATTTTAAGTAACTTGATCAAGGCCTGGCCGCAAACAAAAAAA
Source organism: Candidatus Omnitrophota bacterium (assembly GCA_028710845.1). Lineage (GTDB taxonomy): Bacteria > Omnitrophota > Gorgyraeia > Gygaellales > Profunditerraquicolaceae > UBA6249. The sequence continues at coordinate 6,758 of JAQTTI010000001.1, forward strand.
TTAGTCTATCCCGGAGTTGAGCTGGCCAAAGTAAACCTTAATAAAATCGGTTTAGAGGAAATACAGCGTTTAAGCCTTATTCCCCCAAAGATAGCCCGCCAAATCATCGAATACCGGAATATCCATCAAAGGTTCACTAGCCTTGAAGAATTAAAGGATGTAAAAGGCATAGGCCCCAAGCGTTATGAAAAACTAAAAAGCATATTTTTTATTGAATGAAAAGGCCGCTTGTGTTGTTTACCGTTTTTTATTGCTCGGGGATCTTGTTGGGTAATTTAATACGTTTTAATTTTTGGGTAATCATCGGTTTAGCGCTAGCCATACTTTGCTGCTTAAATATCTTTCTAAAGAAGAACCGCATGTTTTTAATCTTAACATCGGTTTTCACAATATTTGCCGGTATCTTGAGCCTGGAGAATTGTCGGAGGTTGCCCTCCTGCCATATTAATAATTTTATCGGGTATAAGAGCAGTTTTCTTTATTGCTTGAAGGGGTTTGTTGACAGCGATATCGAAACTAAAAATAATTATTCTGAATTTATTTTTCGTCCGGAGGAGATGCGATTAGGAAAGTTGGGGTGGAACTGTTGCGGCAAGGTATTGATTAGGACGGATTACGCAAAAGATTTAAATTACGGCGATAATTTAATGCTTATCGGAAAAATATCGCGCCCCTACCCAAATGTCTCCGGATACAAAAATTATCTTATGCGGCAGGGTATTTATTTAACTATGCAAATTAATGATTCGCGCCAGGTTATCCGTCTTACGGAAAAAAGCGGCAATCCTTTTTTAAGGTTTTCCCGCTGGCTGCGCGGTAAGTCAGAGTCTGTCATAAGCGGTAACCTGGAAGATGTCCCCTCCAGCATACTTTCTGCGATGATACTTGGGCAAAGGCGTAATATTCCCTGGCTGGTAAATGACTCGATGGTAAAAACCGGAACAGTCCATATATTGGTAGTAAGCGGTTTTAATGTAGGTATTGTCGCTTTTATCTCCAATTTATTGCTTAAAATCCTGCGGATACCCCGCCGCCCGAGGCTTATTTTTATAATAATATGCTTATTGGTTTATTGCTTTGTAACGGGCGCAAGTAATCCGGTGATAAGGGCTACAATAATGGGGGTGATTTTTCTCTGTTCCTATTTTTTTAAAAGGGAGCCCGACATATATATCTCTCTGTCTTTAGCTGCTTTGATTATCCTTATTGTTAATCCGCCGCAGCTTTTTGATATAGGTTTTCAATTGTCTTTCGCCAGTGTTTTTGCGATAGTCTTTGTTTATCCCCGGCTAAAGAACCTTTCCGGGGGAATGTTCTCTAAAATTAAAATTTTACAGTTTATCTATGATAGCAGCCTGGTTTCGTTCTCTGCCTGGTTGGGCACATCAGGGATAATATTGCTTAATTTCCGTATTTTATCGCCGATAACCGTTTTAGCCAATATCCTGATTGTCCCGTTGGCTACTTTGATTACTTTAACCGGTTTTACCCTGGTCCTATCCGGAGCGCTTTGCCCTTTTTTAACCAATCTTTTTAGTTTCCCAGCTTCGATGTTGATTAATTTGCTTTTAGTCCTGAATACAAAACTAGCGAAATTGCCCTTTGCCTACTTTTCTTTTTGATTTTGGCTTTATGAAAAGCTATTTGTAAGGTTGACAAATCTTTCCGGCTATGTTAAATTGGAAAGGTTAAATTAACCCATCTATCAATCCTGTAATCCTAGAAATCCGAACCTTATGAAACGTATAATCTTAAGTCTGTTAATAATTTCTTTTTTGTCAATCCAGCCGGCTTATCCTTATTGGATCTGGACCCCCAAGTCCGGGAAATGGGTGAATCCTAAAAACCTTCCCAAGGACAACCCGCAGGAACAGTTTGCTTATGCCAAAGCCTTCCTGGATAATGATAAATTCGAAGAAGCAAAACGTGAATTCCGTAAACTACTCAAAGCTTATCCTAAGTCTGCGGAGGCTGCGGAAAGCCAGTATTACCTGGGAGCAATAGAAGAGAAGCAGGGAAGGTTATATGAAGCTTTTCAGGCCTATCAAATGGTAATAGATAAATATCCGTTTTCAGAGCGCATCCAGGAAATTATCGAGAAAGAATATAGAATTGGCGAAAGATTCATGGCCGGAGAGAAACGTAAGGCAATGGGGATAGAGCTTCCGGTTGATAATCCGGCGATCGAAATATTCACTAAAGTAGTAGAAAACTCGACCTACGGACCGTTTGCCCCGAAAGCCCAATATAAATTAGGTCTGGTTTTAAAAGGTTTAATGCGTTATTATGAAGCGGAAGACGAATTCAGCAAGTTAGTCACCCGTTATCCGGATAGCGAATGGGCCTCTGCAGCTAAATTCCAAATCGCCAGCTGCCGGGCCAGTTTGTCCAAAGGGCCTGCTTATGACCAGGGAGCAGCGGAAGAGGCTAAGGAAAAGTTCGAGGTATTTGTAAAAGAGCACCCGGATGCGGTGCTTTCTCTGGATGCCCAGAAAAATATCTCCCAGATCAGGGAAAAAGAAGCGGAAGGATATTATAATATCGGCCGCTTTTATGAAAAACAAAGACAATTCGAATCAGCAAAAATATATTACAACGATATCATCGATAATTATTCGGAAAGTTCTTTTGCCAAGGATGCAGCAATCAGGCTGCAGATAATGGAGCATAAAGATGAAAAATAGAACCGGGATTTGTTTGCCTCTAATTTTAATGTTTTGCTTTTTACCGGCTTTTTTATCAGGCTGCGGTTATACAACCAAGTCAATGCTAACCGGTAAATACAGCACTATTTACGTCAATCCGTTTTTAAACAAGGTAGACGTTACCCAGGAATCTTATGCGGCAAACAAATACCGCATATACCGGCCGATGCTTGAGACCGATATCACCAGAAGGGTAATTAACAGGTATTTATTCGACGGCAACCTGAAGCCGAAAAAAGAAGGGCAGGCCGATTTAGTGTTAAAAGGAGAATTAATTGAATACCGTAAGGACCCTTTAAGTTATACTTCGGATAATAACGAGATCGCTGAATACCGGATAAATATCTACGTTAATATAAGCCTTTGGGATGTTAAAGAAGACAAGCTTCTTTGGCAAGAAAACAACTTCAACGGTAACTACTCGTATTTTACTAGTTTTGCTACTGGGAATGTAATCCAGGTGCCGGAAGAAACAGCGGTAAATAATGCTATTGAGGATTTGGCCCGCCGCATTGTCGAGCGCACAGTTGAGCAATGGTAATATGGCTTACCCCGTTAAGGACAAGACAGAATCCCATCCCGCCTTTAACATCTGCCTGCTTATTGGCTCAGACGTTATAGCCAAAGAAATCCAGCTTAAAAGATTAAAACAGGAATTTCTCTCTCCCCAGCTCCAGGATTTTAATTTTGATAAGTTATACGCCAAAGAAATAGATTTAAAAGATATCCAGGAACGTTTTCTAGCCGTTCCCTTAAAAAGTCAGAGAAGAATTATTATAATCAAAGGCGCAGATTATCTAAGCGCTGAAGCGCAGGAATTTTTCCTATCTTACTCAAAAAAGCCCCACAAACAATTGATATTAATCCTTGATTATGAACGCTATGATTATAAGGATGGGTTTATTAAGGCGATTACCCGGTATTCAAAGGTCATCCGCTTTAAAGAAACAGTCAACCCGGACACATTTGCTTTAAGCCGCCAGATTGAATTAAGAAAGACCGATTCAGCGCTTAAGATATTAAGCCAGCTGCTTAAAAACGGTGAGGTGCCGGAACGTATCCTTGGGGGTTTGCGTTATGCCTGGGAGAAAAACGGTACAGAAGGAGATCTGGCCCGTAAAAAACTCAAATTTCTGTTAAATTGCGATATTGAAATAAAAACAGGCAGGCTGCCGCCTGCCTTTGCTTTGGAAAAATTAGTGGTTAGTTTATGCGGATTTGCGTAATTTGAGCGTAAGACGCGATTTTCTTCGGTTGGCCGTAGCCGGATGGATAATCTTTTTCTTAGCTGCTTTATCCAGCTGGGAAAATACTTTGGAAATGAAGGTTTTTGATTCGGCGTCTTTTTTGGCGATTAATTCTTGTAATTTTTTTATCGCTTTTTTAAGCCGTGATTTTACTTTTAAGTTGCGGTCACGTTTTCTCTTGTTAACCCGGTTGCTTTTTAATGATGTTCTACGTCTTGGCATATAATCTCCTTATTAATTACTTATGAGCTAATATTATTAGCATAATTCATCGGCCATGTCAATAAACAAATATCCCGAAAATAGCCATCATTTGGTGGCCCGGTCCGCCTCGATTATTAGTTTAGCTACCCTTGTTTCCCGGGTGCTCGGCTTTATAAGAGACATTATAATTGCCCGCTTGTTCGGCGTCTATATTTATGCCCAGGCATTTATTATTGCCTTTCGTATACCCAATCTTTTCAGGGATTTAGTCGCCGAAGGCGCTTCTAACGCGGCTATTGTGCCTGTTTTAAGCGAATACAGCCTGAAGCGCAAAGAGGAATTTTGGGAGCTGGTCAACATTCTGCTTAACTTCTTGCTGATTTTTTTGAGCGTAATCACTATTGTTGGAATAATTTTCTCTCCGGTTATCGTCCGCCTGATTGCTCCCGGTTTCATTGCTTCTCCTGAAAAGCTCCGGGCAACTGTTGCCTTAAACCGCCTTATTTTTCCTTATCTCCTGCTTATCGGTCTTTCCGCCTATGCCGTAGCGGTGCTTAATTCACTTAAAAACTTTGCCGTTTCCGCTTTTGCCCCCTGCCTTCTGAACATTGCCGTGATTATTTGTGCAATGATTTTTGGTGAAAATGTGATGGGCCTCGCCACCGGTGTTTTAATCGGAGGCTTACTTCAACTTGCGGTGCAAATTCCGGTTCTTTATAAAAAAGGGTTTCGGCCGCGCTGGGCGTTTTCTTTTAACCATCCCGGAATGGTGCAAATCAGAAGGTTGATGGCTCCCCGGCTGGCCAGCAGCGGTATTTACCATTTAAATAACTTTGCCGACTCAATATTCAGCTCTATTTCGGTAGTTGTCGGAGAAGGCGGTGTGGCTGTGTTATATTTTGCCTATCGTTTTATCCAATTTCCTATAGGAATTTTCAGCAATGCCATTGCCCAGGCTATCCTGCCTACTTTTTCTACTCAAGTTCTGGATGAAAACCATGAGGAGCTTAGGCGGACGCTTTCCTGGGGACTGAGGACAGTCTTTTTTGTAATGCTTCCGGTAAGCGCCTTTTTTATGGCCCTGGCCCAACCTTTAATCCTGGTGTTCTTTGGGGGAGGAAAATTCGATTATCATTCCGGTTTTTTAACCGCTAATGCTTTATTTTTCTATAGCATAGGCTTAAGCGCTTACGGAGGGATCAAAATATTACAATGCTGTTTTTTTGCGTTAAAAGACACCGTAACTCCGACAAAAATAGCCGGGCTTTCCCTGATTTTAAATGTCTTGCTTAATGCGATACTTATGTTTCCCCTAAAAATCGGCGGCTTGGCCCTGGCTACTTCTATTTCGGGGATTGTGGCTTTTTTCTTGTTGTTCTTTATTTTAAGGAAAAGGCTGGGAGGGTTTGAAGGCAAAAGAATTTTAAGCTCTTTTTTACGGGTATTGGCGGCTTCACTTTGCACGGCCGGGATATGTTTACTGGTTAACCGGGCGATGAATTTCGTCTGGGCCCTGTTTATCGGGGCTTTGTCTTATATTGTTTTTTGCTTTATTTTTAGAGTTACCGAACTTAAAGAACTAATGCAGAGATTCTTATGGAAAGATTAAAAGAAAAAATCCTCCGGGCTCCGGATTTGCCGGGAGTTTATTTAATGCGCGACAGCCGAAACCAGGTGATTTACGTGGGCAAGGCCAACTCGCTTAAGAAGCGGCTGCGCAGTTACCTGGGCAGGGATTTGTCCGCCAAAACAATGGCCTTGATGTCCAAAGCTTACGACCTTGAATTTGAACTTTCCGCTAATGAAAGCCTGGCCCTGCTCCTTGAGGCCAACCGGATCCACCAGTTTAAACCAAAATATAATATTTCCTTAAAAGATGATAAGAGTTTTCCCTTAGTCTGGATTTCCGGAGATAAATTCCCCTCGATCTCTATTGTCCGCAAGAAAAAACATGATTCAGGAAGGTATCTCGGGCCGTATACCAATGCCAAGCTTTTAAGGAGCGCCCTCAAAATTATCAGGCGCAACTTCGCTTTTCGTTCTTGCTGGAATATGCCCGAGAAAAGCTGTATTTATTACAGGATTAATCTCTGTCAGGGTCCCTGTATAGGCAAGATCAGCCCGAGAGAATATAAGCAGGTTATCGATAATATTATTTTGATCCTGGAAGGAAAAATCGACCTATTGGTTGACAAACTTACAAAATTGATGCGGGCTAAAGCTCAGGAAAAGGATTTCGAGCAAGCGGCTGTGCTTCGCGACCAGATAATTGTTTTATCGCAAATGCGTTCAGTCCAAAGCAGCGCCAGCCGGAAAAGCCAGCTGGAAGACCTTAAAAACAAGCTGGGTCTGGAAGTTTTGCCTGAAAGAATCGAGGGGTTTGATATATCTAACCTATCCGGGAAACAGGCGGTTGGTTCGATGGTAAGTTTTTATAACGGTTTTGCGGATAAAAATAATTATCGCCGGTTTAGAATAAAAAGTTTCGCAGGAATTGATGATTACAGGATGCTGGCTGAAGTAGTAAGGCGCCGTTACAGCAGGCTGATGAAAGAAAAGGCGGCCTTACCAGATCTTCTGCTGATTGACGGAGGCAAACAGCATCTTTTAACGGCGGCAGGCGTGCTTAAAGAGCTGGATTGCTCTATTCCGATAGTAAGCATTGCAAAAGAAAAAGAAAATATCTATACTATCCGGGGACGGTTAGTTTTAGGTCTAGCCAAGGACAGTCCGGCTATGAATTTAATCCGTGCGGTGCGGGATGAAGCTCATAGGTTTGCCCTGAACTACCATCATATACTGCGGCGTAAAGATTTGATCGGAAGATAAGGCAAAATAAAAGGATAAATAATGCCGAGTTTCCAAAAAGCCAGAAGCTTTTTATTTTATTTAAGTTTAATTTCCTTCTTTGTCGGCCTGCCTTTTATCATTGCTTCTGCTCTGGGGTATAAATTTAACCCCTATAATTTTAAATTTATTAAAACCGGCCTGATTTATATAAAGACGCATCCGGAAGGGGCCAGGATCTATCTTAATGGCAAATTGGTCCCTGAAAAAAGCCCGGCCAGCATTACTGAGCTTACTCCCGGAGTCTATAAACTCTTTATTGAATTGGAGAACTATTATCCCTGGAAAGCCGAAGTTGATGTTGAGGCCGGCAAAGCATTAAGGTTAGATAAAATCATCCTTTTTTCTTTACGGCCCAACCTCGGACAGCTAAACCGGGAAAGATTCTCTTATTTCAAAGTCGATAGTGAAAAGAAGATTATTTATTACCTGGATTTGGAAAACAGGGTTATTTACAGGTCTGGGCTTGACGGTAGTAATTTCGAAGATATAGCTAATCTTCCCGAAAATTTCCCTCAAATCATTGGCTTTGATTTTTCTCCCGACAGGAAAAAGATGTTTATTTTTAGCCAGCATCAAGTCAGTGTAATTTCATTTGATCTGGATCCTGAGCTTGACTTTTCTGATTCTCCGTTAATGCTGGAATTTCCGCGGGAAAAAATAATCAATGTCTTTTGGCATTCGGACAGCTATCATTTAGTAGTTTTAACGAATAAACACGTATTGGTCATAGAATCTAAACCACGGGGGGTGCCGATTAATTTAATCAGGTTAAATAAAGAGGACCCCACAGGTTTTTACGACCAAAATGAAAATGCGCTTTATTTTAGCGATAGCCAAAGAAGCCCTGATGGAACAACTTTTAACAACCTTTATAAATTGGAGTTAAATACTAACCTGGATTTATTGGATATGATCAGGAAGAAGTCCGATGAATAAAGAAATCTTTTTGAAACGCATTTTTGAGGTGATACCGGGAGGGTTATCCTGGAGCATTATTATCGCCCTGATATTGCTATCTATTTTTAACCCGGTAATGGGTGCGGTCATAATTATTACTTTTGATTTTTACTGGATTATCCGTACCGCCTATCTGACCACTCTTTTAGTGATGGCTCAACACCGGCTGGCTAAAGAAAAAAATAAAGATTGGTTAAGCCGCTGCCTTAAATTGCCTCCGGAGCAAGGCTTTAAGGAGTTATATCACTTGATAATATTCCCGATTTACAATGAAGGGCTGGATATTTTACGGCCGTCTTTGGAAGCGTTAAGCACAACGAGCTATTTAAAAGAAAAACTGATCGTAGTTGCGGCATTCGAAGAAAGAAACAGCTCGGCCAGAAAAACAGCGGCCATATTAGAAAAAGAATTCGGTAAGAAATTTGGGGCGTATCTGTCTACTTTTCATCCCGACGGTTTGGAAGGAGAAAGCCGGACTAAGGGCGCTAATGCCACCTGGGCAGCCAAGGCAGGCAAAAGGTATATCGATTCACAGGGAATTGCCTACCAGCGGGTTGTTGTTTCTTGTTTTGACGCAGATACCTGCGTTGAACCGCAGTATTTTGGTTGTTTAAGTTATCATTTTCTAACTTCTGATAAGCCTCACCAGGCAAGCTACCAGCCTATGCCGGTCTATAACAATAATATCTGGCAGGCGCCTTCACTGGCCCGCTTGGTTGAAATAAGCAGTTCATTCTGCCAGTTGATCGAAAGCATGCGCCTTGAGAAATTCGTAACATTCTCAAGCCATAGCATGAGTTTTAAAACTCTGGTTGAAGTCGACTATTGGCCGAAAAATATGATCTCCGATGATTCGGTAATTTATTGGAAATCCTATCTTTATTATAACGGTGATTACCGGGTAGTGCCTTTATATATTACTGTATCTATGGACGTAGCCTATGCCAGCAATATCTGGAGGACACTGGTGGTTCAATATAAGCAAAAGAGAAGATGGGCCTGGGGGGTGGAGAATTTTCCTTTTGTAGCGGTAGGTTTCATGAAAAATAAAAACATTTCCCTGATTAACAAATTAAGAAGGTTGTTTCATCTTTTAGAAAGCCACGTAACTTGGGCAGTTTGGGCGGTGATCCTGGCTTTAATCGGATATTTACCGTTATTTTTCGGAGGAAGTTTTTTCAATCAAACCGCAATTGCTTATAATTTGCCCAAAATCGCCGGATTATTATTCAGGTTTACGGCCTTGACCAGTTTGATCTGGGTAGCTTTAAGCTGGACAATCCTGCCCAAGCGGCCAAAAGGAATAAGCTGGTTTAAAAACCTGGTTTTAGTTTCAGAATGGTTTTTTGTTCCCTTTATTATATTAATTATCGGATCCTTTCCGGCAATAGACGCGCAGACGCGCCTGATGTTCGCAAAATACATGCAATTTAATCCTACATTAAAAGGCAATAGAGTGATATAATATTTTCGGAGGGAAGATGGATATAAAAAAATTAATGCAGGAAATGGTGGTCAAAAACGCTTCGGATCTTTTTTACCGCGCCGGCGGTTGTCCGCGTTTACGTATTGACGGTACCATCGTCACCATCGATACAAAGGTTCTGAGCGTGGACGATGTTATGCTGGCAACTGAACAGCTGGCTAACACCAGGCAGCTTGAGGTTTTCAGGAATAAATTAGACGTAGATTTTGCTTTGTACCTTGAGGAGTTTGACCGGCGTTTCCGCGTAAGTATATTCACCCAAAGGAACTGGCCTTCTATTGTAATCAGGAACGTACATAATACGATAGCCAGCTTTGAAGAGCTTAACCTTCCCGCTGATATCTTAAAGAGGTTAGCCATGGAAACCAGGGGGCTTGTGCTTTTGACCGGGACTATGGGCAGCGGAAAATCGACTACCATTGCCAGTATGATTGAATTTATAAACAATAATGCCAAAAAACATATCCTGACCGCCGAAGAGCCGATCGAATTTACGTTCGAAGATAAGCAATCGATTATAAATCAGCGCGAATTAGGCATTGATGTCCGAAGTTATCCAACCGCGCTTCGCGCCTTTACACTACAGAGCCCCGACGTAATGTTTATCGGCAACATCCGTGATTATGATACGGTTTCCAGCACTATGGCCGCTGCCGAAACCGGAGTTTTGGTTTTAAGCACCTTGCATACCATTAATGCTTCTCAGACTGTCGAAAGGTTAATTAACCTTTTCCCTCCGCACCAGCACCAGGAAATCAGAAATCAATTAGCTTCTTTGTTAAAGGGAGTAATCTCCTTGCGCCTTGTACCGGCCAAGGACGGTGTGGGAAGGGTGCCCGCTTATGAGGTTATGCTGCTTACTCCTACTATCAGCAGGCTGATCCGGGAAGGGAAGATTTGGGAAATTCCTCAGTATATCGAAGAAGGATCTATCTTTGGTATGCAGTCGTTTAACCAATCTTTAGTGAAGCTTGTCTACGACGGCAAAGTCAATCTGGAAGACGCGGTATTGGTTGCAGATAGCCGGGAAGAATTTATGTTGGCTTATAAGGGGATAAAAAAGTCGTAACCGCTTTTTTTAAAAGAATATAATACTTAAGGAGAGGATATGATCGATAAAATTGAAACCGGGCTTAATGATTTAGGGATCAGGATAGAGAACTTAAGAGGTTATCTTTGACGTTATAAAAAAACATGAACGTATAAAAGTTTTATCCGTTCAGATGTCGGCCGAAGGTTTTTGGGATAAGGCCGAGGAATCAAGAAAAATAGTCAAAGAGCTAAAAAACTTAAAAAGTGTAGTTGAGCCCTGGAATGATGCCGATAAAAAATACCAGGAGCTTAAAGAACTGCTCCCCCTTTTAAAAGAAGAAGACCAGGAGCTGCTCTCGGATTTGACTTTGAATATTAAATCCCTGTCAGCAATTGTAGATAAGTTGGAATTAGCAGTGCTCTTGGGCGGCCCGCTTGATAAGAACAGCGCTATCCTTAGCATTAATGCCGGGGCAGGCGGGACAGAGTCCTGTGATTGGGCCGGGATGCTTTTTCGGATGTATACCCGTTTTGCCCAAAACCGGGGTTATAGCGTAAAAACGATCGATCTTTTGGATGGGGAAGAAGCCGGAATTAAAAATGTTACTATTTTAATTGAAGGCCCTTATGCCTTTGGTTATTTGAAAACAGAACGCGGGGTGCACCGTTTAGTCCGTATCTCTCCCTTTGATGCCAATAAGCGCCGGCACACTTCTTTTGCTTCGGTGGATGTTATCGCCGAAATAGAAGAGGACCTGGATATAAATATCGATGAAAAAGACTTAAGGATAGATGTTTACCGCTCTAAAGGCGCCGGCGGGCAAAGCGTAAACACCACCGATTCGGCGGTAAGGATTACCCATATCCCGACGGGAATCGTCGCCCAGTGCCAGAATGAACGCTCTCAATTCCAAAACAAGCAAACCGCTTTAAAAATATTAAAAGCCCGCCTTTATGAGGCGGAGTTGGAAAAAAAAGAGGAAGAAGTAAGGCAGCAGGATAAAGAAAAGAAAAAAATTGAATGGGGCAGCCAGATCCGTTCTTATGTTTTGCATCCGTATAATATGGTGAAAGACCACCGCACTGATTTTGAAACCGGCGATACCCAAAAAGTATTAGGCGGAGGACTGGACGAATTCATCGAAGCTTTCTTGAAATTCAGCGCGAAAAATTTAACTTAAAAATTAAGATAAGGATAGTTAATGTTAGGAGCAATCAAAAAAATAATACTTAATAGCAAGCAGGGTCAGATAAGGAAAAGATTCCCCAGCTTGAATATTAATCTGCATTCTGAAATGCCCAGTCCCTCGATGAATAAAATGGTGGAATTGGCTTGGCTGGTCGATAAAGTTAATTCATTCGAGCCCAAGATAAGCAAGCTTAACGACAGGGAGCTGGCCTTAAAAACAGTGGATTTTAGAAATCATTTAAAAATTAAATCCGAGCAGGTGGCAGGCGAACTTGGACAGTTACAGCAAGCGATGTCAAATGTTGCCATGCCCGAGGAAAAGGAAAAGTTAAAAGAAAAATTAAAGTTTAGCCGCAATAAAATCTTTACCGATATACTTCCCGAAGCTTTTGCGGTTGTAAGAGAGGCATCTAAGCGTACGACCGGCCTCAGGCATTTTGACGTCCAGATTGCCGGCGGGATCATCCTTCATGAAGGCCGGATTGCCGAAATGTCAACCGGAGAAGGAAAAACTTTGGTTGCAACTTTAGCAGCCTACCTGAATGCTTTATTAGGCAAAGGTGTGCACATAGTCACGGTAAATGATTATTTGGCCAGGCGCGACCGCGACTGGATGGGCCCGATTTACGAATTCTTAGGCTTAACTGTTGGCACTATCCAGCACGATATGAGCGATGAACAAAGAAAGATTGCCTATGCCTGCGACATAACTTACGGCACCAATAATGAATTCGGATTTGACTATTTGCGTGACAATATGAAGTATTCCACAGAAGACCTGGTCCAAAGGCCTTTTTATTTTGCAATTGTCGATGAAGTTGACTCGATATTAATCGATGAGGCGCGCACCCCTTTGATTATTTCAGGGCCGGCCGAAGAATCTACCGAGAAATATTATATTGCCAAAAAGATAGCTGAGCAATTGTCGGGGCGAAGGGTGACTCAGCATGACGAGATTGACGCAAAATATAAAGGAATAGATTTAGGCGCAGGTTTTGATTATGTGGCCGATGAAAAAGCCCAAACCGTAGCTTTAACCGAAACGGGAGAGCAGAAGGCCTCTAAGCTCTGGAACGTTGATACCCTGCATTCTTTAGAGACAATCGAATACAGGCATCATACAATTTCTGCTTTACGGGCCAAAGAATTTTTCGAACGTGATGTTGAATATGTAGTTAAAGACGGGCAGGTGATTATCGTCGATGAATTTACCGGAAGGCTTATGCCGGGCAGGCGCTGGTCAGATGGATTGCACCAGGCTGTTGAGGCCAAGGAAGGTCTTAAGATCGAACGGGAAAACCAAACCCTGGCAACTATAACCTTTCAGAATTATTTCCGGATGTATGAAAAGTTAGGAGGAATGACCGGTACTGCTTTTACCGAAGCCAATGAATTTAAAAGCATTTACCAGCTTGATGTTGTAGTTTTACCGACTAACAAGCCTTTAGTGCGTAAAAATTATTCCGACCGGATTTATAAAACCGAAGAAGAAAAATTCGCCGCCGTGGTTGAAGAAATCGCCGAATTAAACAGCGCGGGCACTCCGGTATTGGTAGGAACGATTACTATCGATAAGTCGGAAAGACTTTCCCGGATGCTGACCAGCCGCGGGATTACCCACCAGGTATTAAATGCTAAATACCATGAAATGGAAGCAACCATTATCGCCCAGGCAGGCAGGTATAAGGCGGTAACTATCGCGACCAACATGGCCGGCCGTGGTACAGACATACTTTTAGGCGGCAACCCCGAATTTATCGCCAAAAGCGTGGCCAAGGAAAAGTTAGATCCGGAAGACCAAGATTACAAAAGCCAATATCAGGCTCTATTAGAACGTTATAAAACGGAGGCTTCCTCTGAGCATAATAAGGTGGTTGAGGTAGGGGGCTTGCATGTACTAGGCACCGAACGCCATGAAGCCCGGCGTATTGATAACCAGCTTAGAGGCAGAAGCGGCCGTCAGGGAGACCCCGGTTCAAGCCGTTTTTACGTTTCCTTAAAAGACGACCTTATGCGTTTGTTCGGTTCAGAGAAGATGATCGGAATAATGGATAAATTGGGCTTAGAAGAAGGCCAGGTTATTGAACATCCCTGGGTAAGCGGCTCCATTGAGATTGCCCAGCGCCGCGTGGAACAGCATAATTTCGAGATCAGAAAACAGCTGTTGGAATATGATAATGTTATGAACAAGCAAAGGGAGATTATCTACGGCCAGCGCCGCCAAATTTTAGAAGGATTTTCCTTAAAAGAGAATATCATCGGTATTATTTCAAAATTAATCGATGATTATTTAAAAATTTACATCAACCATGACTCTTCTGAAACCGATACTGCCGGCCTGATTAATTTTATAAATTTGAATTTCGGTGTTGAGTTTGATGCAGCTAAATTTACCGGGTTGGGTTCCGAAGAGCTTAAAGAAAAAATAAAAGAAGGATTGCTTGGGGCCTATGGCGATAAAGAAGAGCTTATAAGCCGGGATATACTGCGCAATTTAGAGCGGATGGTATTTTTACAAATTATTGACAGTAAGTGGAAAGACCATCTTTACGCCATGGACAGCCTTAGGGAAGGTATCGGCCTAAGGGCCTACGGGCAAAGAGACCCTTTGATTGAATATAAGCGGGAAGCCTTCGAGATGTTTGGCCAAATGATTACTGCCATCGAAGAAGATGCGGTGCATACCGTTTTTAAATTACAACCGGCTAAACCGGACAGGTTCCAGGGGGTATTTAGTTCATTACCCAAAGAACTTTCGCATCCTGAGGCAGATCAGTTTAAAGCTCCGGCCTCAGATATTTCAGAACCAGAGAATATCGGTTTTGAAAAAACAAAGGCTTTACCCGTTAAATCATCCGGCCAGCCTAAAGTGGGTAGAAATGACCTCTGCCCATGCGGCTCAGGAAAAAAATATAAAAAATGTTGCGGAAAATGATTTCCTTCGCCCTATCTTCCATAGCTGCCATTCTGTTATCTCTTTCATTTTCAAGTTTTAATCTTTGGCAATTTGCCTGGTTTGGATTTATCCCGCTTTTTATAGCCCTGGAAAATAAAACCTTGCGCCAGTCATTATTAATCGCCTATATTTGCGGGATTATTTTCTGGTCGTTTACAATTTACTGGCTGGTTCATGTCACCCTTTTAGGCCAGATCATCCTTATCCTGTATCTGTCTTTATATTTTGCTGCCTTTGGTTTATGCTTAACATTAGCCAGGCGCGCCTCGGCTAACGGGGTTCTTTTGATCCCCTGTTTCTGGGTTTTGTTCGAATATATCCGTAGCCACCTATTCACCGGTTTTCCCTGGGCGCTGGCGGCCTTTTCGCAATACAAAAATTTGCCGGTCATCCAGATTGCCGATATTACAGGGGCCTGGGGAGTTTCTTTTCTCGTCCTTCTGGTTAATGTCCTGATCTATGCGGTTATCCGCAGGTCTTTAAAGCCGAAGGTAATTCTGGTTTTTACGGCGGTTTTCTTTTTATCACTGGTATATGGATTTTACAAATTAAATTATAATTCTAAGGATCAGGCAGGCAGCCAGCCGTTTAAAATTTCCGTAATCGGAGGCAATATTGCCCAAGACATTAAATGGAATAAACAGGCAGTTGAATTTATCCAAAAAAATTATGAAGAGTTGACGGCTAAAGCTGCCCTGGATTCTCCGGATTTAATTATCTGGCCGGAAGCATCAGTGCCGGCTCTTTGGGGAGAAGATGAAGCTGAATTTAAGCGGCTTTATTCTTTTGTCCGTTCGCTAAAAGTCGACTTATTGGTCGGCGCAGTTTCGCATTACGGCGGTAAATATTATAACAGCGCTCTGTTTATCAATAAAGCCGGTGTTCCCCAGATAATGTATAATAAATTGCATTTGGTTCCTTTCGGGGAATTTGTCCCGCTTAAGAATGTTTTTCGTTTTCTAGAAGCAATAGCGCCTATAGGCGATATTACGCCGGGTAAAAAATATACAATATTCGAAAAGCCTGCTCCTTTCGGAGTTTTAATCTGTTTCGAAGACCTTTTCCCTGAATTAAGCCGGCAGTTTGTAAAAAAGGGAGCTAAGTTTTTAGTCAATATTACCAATGATGCCTGGTATAAACAAACCAGCGCCGCCCACCAGCATTTGGCTGCCTCGGTTTTTAGGGCGGTTGAGAATCGTGTTAATCTTGCCCGTTCGGCTAACACGGGAGTTTCGGGGTTCATCGATCCCGTCGGCAGGCTGGCCCTGATCCGCGGCGAAGCAGGCCAGGAAATATTTATAAAAGGTTATAACACACGGAATATTTATCTGGGCCAGAACCAGCCGACTTTTTATAACCATTTCGGCGATTTTTTTGTTTTTATCTGTGCATTCTTCGCAATCCTCGGTTTAATACCGGCCCTAAAAAATAAAAAATGAGAAAAATACTGCTGATTATTTTAATTATATCGTCAGCTTATATATTTTTAGGTATAGCTTCTACAGATAAGCAGTATTTTACCTGTCCGTTAATATACAAGAATGACGTTATTATCCGTAATGATTCGGGAGGAGACGGTTTATTTGCCGCCAACAGAAACGGCAGGAGGATGCATAAAGGTATTGACCTGCTGGCGGCTAAGGGTACCCCCGTATTAGCGGCCAAAAGCGGCAAGGTGATCTGCGCAACCCAAAACCGCGGTATGGGTAAATATATAATTATCCGGCATAGCGATAATATTATCACCATTTACGGGCATTTATCGGAAATTCTGGTACGAAAAGATGATTATCTCAGGCAGGGCCAGGTCATTGGAAAAGTAGGCAGGACCGGCAATGCCGGCAATCGCAATATAATGAGCCACCTTCATTTCGAAATCAGGCATAACGGCGTCCCTCAGGACCCGCTCGGGTATATCTAATTTTTTCTCGACTAAAAATTATAAAATGATAAAATGGTAACTATGTATAAAAGTAAATTCGCGGTTTTTTTATTTTCTTTATTGCTCTGCGGGTGCATAAGCACGGAGAAAAAAGAAATAATCTACTGTCCGACTACGCCATTCGAGCAGTTTAAAGAAGGCCAGAAGATCTTGATCTTGGCGCCGCACCCTGACGACGAAGCCATTGCCTGCGCAGGTATTATTCAGCAGGCCCTTAAGGCAAAAGCCAGGGTGAAAGTGGTCTATTTAACCAACGGCGACCACAATGAGTTAGCTTTTATTGTCTACGAAAAAAGGCTGACTGTCCGGCGGGGGGAGTTTATCCACATGGGTGAGGTCCGCCGCAAAGAATCGATCCAGGCAATGAAATTTTTAGGTTTATCCGAAGATGACCTGGTTTTTTTAGGCTATCCCGATTATGGCACCTTTGAAATATTCTGCAAATATTGGCAGACTAAAATTCCTTTTCGGGATCGCCTCACCCGGATATCCAGCGTGCCATATAAAGAAAACCCATCTTATCAGGCGCCCTATTACGGGGAAAGCATATTAAAGGATTTAACTAATCAGCTTTTAGATTATAAGCCCGATGCGATCTTTGTATCGCATCCCGCAGATGTAAACGTAGATCATAAGAGCCTGTATTTATTTCTCCAGGTGGCCTTAAGCGACCTGGGCGGAATAATACCCGGTCCAAAAGTTTATCCTTATCTGGTCCATGTCGTCGGCTGGCCCAAACCCAGGCATTACCATCCGGAGATGGAGCTGCATCCTCCCGACAAATTTTTAAATTCTAAAATAGAATGGCTGCGTTTTAATCTGGATTTCGAACAGCTGGGGAAAAAATACAGGTCGCTGTTTTTCTACAAGAGCCAGACAGAGTCGAGCGCTTTTTATCTTTTTTCATTTGCCAGGGAAAATGAACTTTTCGGCGATTATCCGGTTTTAAAACTTGCTCCCCAAAGTTTACAGGATAAAATTATTTCTTATTTCGGCGCTCAGGAAATGTTTAAGGAGACCGAGCATCCCCAGGAATTCAATGAATTTGAAGTAGTTGAGGAAAATGGTTCGGTAAGTTACGCTTTACTTGAAAACTATTTTTTAGTCCGGGTAGATAAGCCTAAAAAATTAAGCAGCCGGTTCGGAACCTTACTTTATATTTTCGGATATTCCAAAGATAAGCCTTTTGCTCAAATGCCAAAGATCCGCATATATACCAAGGGAAAGAAAATATGGGTATTTAACTTAAAAACCAGGGTCGTAGACCACGGGGTTATTCTGGAGATCGGCCATAATTACCTTAGTTTAAAGATTCCGCTTAAGCTTTTAGGCGGCCCGGATTATCTGCTTACTTCCTTAAAATCGTATCATGACCGTTTACCCATCGATATTGTTGGTTTTAGAAAGATAGAAGTAAAGTAGAAAGAAGTAAAAGCTTAAGGAGGCCCAATGTTAGAATTTAAATCTGTAAGAATAGATAAACCCGACGACTTAAATTTTATATTAGGTCAGAGCCATTTTATCAAGACAGTAGAGGACCTTTATGAGGTATTGTATGCCAGTGTCCCGGGCATAAAATTCGGGCTGGCTTTTACCGAGGCTAGCGGTCCCCGTAAAATAAGATGCGAGGGAAACGACCCCCTGCTTAAAGAGTTGGCCTCTAAAAATGCGCTTAATCTTTCCTGCGGGCATAGCTTTATTATTTTTATCAAAGAAGCCTATCCGATCAATGTCTTAAATGCCATAAAAAATATTCCTGAGGTCTGCAATATTTTTTGCGCGACAGCCAATCCTACCGAAGTTATCGTCGCCGAAAGTAAAGACGGCAGAGGGGTGATGGGGGTAATCGACGGTTTGCTTCCTCAGGGCAAAGAAGAAGCAGCCGATATTTCCTGGCGGAAGGATTTATTAAGAAAAATAGGATATAAACTGTAGGTATATGGATACCAAAAAAATTCGTAAAACTATTAGCCGTTTTTTTGCCCGGGTAGGATTAAATATTTGTTCTTTTATGGTAAATATTCTTCCTGAAAAGTTCCTCTGTGGTTTTGCTAAAAACGTAGCGGCCTTGGCTTTTTTATTTGCCAAAAAACAAAAAACAATAGCCCTAGATAGCCTAAATATAGCTTTTGGCAAAGAGAAGTCTGCTAAAGAGATTGAGAAAATAGCCAAAGATTGTTTTACATATATGGCTAAAAGCGCGGTTGAGCTTATGTTTTTCTTCGATCGGCCCCAGGTTTTAAAGTCGAAGGTAGAAATTTCCGGTAAGAATTATCTAGACAAAGCTTTAGAAAGCGGCCGGGGGGTAATTCTGGTTAGCGCTCATTTCGGTAATTTTCCGCTTCTTTTAGGGAGGCTGGCCGTAGAGGGGTACAAGGCAGGCGGAATCATGCGGCCGATGCGCGATGAAAAAGTGGAAAAGATGTTTCTGGAAAAAAGAAAGAAATTCGGAGTTAAGACTATTTACAGCCAGCCGCGCAATGAATGCGTTAATAATACAATTGCTGCCCTTCGCAATAATGAGCTTATTTTTATACCGATAGACCAGAATTTTGGTACCGGAGGGGTATTTGTGAATTTTTTCGGCCAGCAAGCCGCCACCGCAACCGGCCCGGTTATCCTGGCCCAGAGGACCCAGGCTGCGATTGTGCCCTGTTTTATTATCAGGCTGCCCAATGATAATCATAGGATAATTTTTGAAGCCGAATTGAAATTAGCCGAAGATAAGGATTCGCAGAAAGCCATACTAATAAACATCCAAAGGCTCACTGATATTATCGAGTCCTATATACGTAAATACCCTGCGGAATGGGGATGGATTCACCGCAGATGGAAGAGTAAGCCCGGATAAGTAGAGGAGGTTATTATGGAAGAAAAATGTTGCCAGGATAAGCAAGGCAGGTGTTCCGGCGGAATAAATCTTTCGGTGTTTTTTAAATATATTTTAGGTTTATTTTTATTGGTTATAGGCGGCTGGCTTATTCTAGAATACTGGAACCAGCTGGTTTTGATCTTTCAAGGCAGCATCGGATTGTTTCTGATTGTGTCCGGGGCAATTATTCTGGCCGTAGCAAAATAAAAACAGCCGGATAAGTAAAAGGTTATTTATTTTTGCTATTATTTTAGAGATTTTACTATATAATATATTAAATTATCTATCAATAAAACATCTTTCGGTCGGCAAGGAGAAAATATGGAAACAATCATTAAAAGAGAATTAATTTATGATAAAAAAATTTGCCGGATGCTTAGCGTAGGGGCTTTTATTAGTTTTACAGCCCTATCCGCATTTATTCGCATACCTTTACCTTTTACTCCCGTTCCTCTTACATTGCAGACTTTTTTTGTTCTGCTTTCTGGTGCATTGCTGGGCAGAAAATTAGGTGGTTTTACCCAGATTTCTTATATGCTTTTAGGTCTGACCGGCCTTTCGGTTTTTACAGGAACCGGTACCGGCGCACTTTATCTCTTCGGTCCCACCGGCGGTTACATTATAGGTTTTATCCTTGCCGCGTTTGTAGCCGGCAGCTTGTTTGAAAAACAGGAAAAAAACCGAATTTCCGTTTTTTTAAAGTTATTATCCGCTGATTTTGTGCTTCTAGCCTGCGGCACGCTTTGGTTAAAGATAAGCTTGTCCATTCCTTTGAGCCGGGCATTTTTAATCGGATTTCTGCCGTTTATTTTTGGCGATGCCTTAAAGGCTGCCTTGGCAGCAACTATTTATAATGCGATCCACTCGCGCATCAAAGCAGTTCTTTACTAATATCGGACCTTTCTTTAATAAATGAAAAGTCAGGCTTTAAAACTTTTCACTTTATTTCTGTTGTCATCCTGTTTAGGCATTTACGCCGAGCTTTGGGGGATGACTTCGCACCAGGCCCTCTCTATAGGCATATTCTCCGCATCTATCTTAGGCACTCTTTTCTTCTGGGATTTCCGCCTCAGTTTTGCTTTTATCGGCACATCTGTTTTGTTAATTACCAAAACCGTCGACCTTGAGCATGTGATTGAATTTTCATCGCTGGAAGTAATACTTTTTTTAGTAGGGATGATGATCATTATAGGGTTACTTAAGGATTCCGGGGTTTTTGCCTGGATAGTCAGCCTTATTTTGCGCATTCCGAAGTTAACCGGCAAGAAATTTGTCATTATTGTTTCTATTTTATCTGCTCTTTTAGCTTCTACTGTCGATGAAGTAACTTCGATTATTTTTATGGTAGTTGCAGTGCTTGAGATCTGCAGTTATTTTGAAGTGAATCCTGTCCCTTTTGTGATAATTTCGGTTTTAACTACGAATATCGGCTCTGCCGCCACAGTCCTGGGGAATCCTATTGGAATACTTATTGCTTCTAAGTCCGGATTAACTTTCGAGGATTTCATTGTTAAAGCGCTTCCATTATCGGTAATTTGTTTGATTGTTACCTGTTTTATCCTATTATTCTGGTACAGGAAACCGATAAAAATACTTAATGGTCAGATACAGCGGTTGGGGGCCAATGATATATTGATCAGATTGATCTCAGTGCCCCCGGAAAAAGAGCTTAGAATGAGCCTGGGGATCTTTGTCGTAATGCTTTTTTTCATTTCCTTGCATCACCGGATGGAGGTAGCCTGGGGTCTGCCGGCAAATACCATATTGCTGGTTGTACCGCTGGTAACCAGCGGCATTGTCATGATCTGGAAACATTATAAAGCCAGAAAATATATCGAAAAAGATGTCGAATGGTGGACTTTGCTTTTTTTCCTGCTTCTTTTCGTGCAAGCCGGGACCCTGAAGTATACCGGGGCTACGGTTTTTATAGCCAAGAAAATGCTGGAGTTTACCGGAAGTAATATTAACTTATTAACCTCAAGCGTGTTATGGATCAGCGCTATAGGCTCAAGTATGCTGGATAATGTAATTTTAGTCGCTGCTTTTGTCCCCATTATACAAGGGTTTCATAGTTTAAATATAAACCTCCAGTCTTTATGGTGGGCTTTGCTTTTAGGCGGCTGTTTGGGAGGCAATATTACTTTGATTGGTTCAACGGCAAATATCGTGGCAATCGGTCTTCTGGAAAAGGAGAGCCGGATTAAAATAACTTTTCTGGAGTGGCTCAAGGTAGGCCTTACGGTGGGTATAATTACCACCTTAATTGTAATGTTTGCGTTGTTATTCCTGCCGTTTTATAGATAACTTGACAAAGCGGAAATTGTATGTTAAATTACGTCTAACCTACAAGGAGGATAAGAATGGGTTTTAGCAAAAGATTGTTTTTATCCGTATTATTTACTTCAGTTGCAGCCTTAAGTTCTTATGTGTTGGCAGAAGAAACGCCTGTGGCTGGAACCGGTTCAATAGAGATTTCAACCCCCGCTCCTTCGCTAGAGAATGACATACAATGGGCCTGGGGAGATGTGGTTAGTCTTGATGTCCCCGCAAAAACCGTTACTATCAAGTATCTTGATTATGAAACTGACCAGGAAAAAGAACTGGTTCTAACCGTAGACGAAAATACGACCTTTGAAAATATTAAAGCCCTTGAAGAAATTAAATTAAAGGATACTTTAAGTATAGACTATATGGTAACCATTGATAATAAAAATATCGCTAAAAATATAAGCCTTGAGAAACCGGATGAATTACCGGCTTCTCTTGAGCCAAAAGATGATTTACAGCCGAAAGAAACAACTATGATTCCTCAGGTACCGGCTGAAACGCCGAACCAGATAGCTGAGCCAGTATCTGGAACTAAAACACAGGATCCTGTCAAAGTTGAAGCGCCGGCGCCTGTTCCGGCATTTCCGCCGGCAGATGAGCCGCAAGTAATAAAACCATCACCGAAATCAATATATGAAGTTACGCCAGTGGAGGAACCGGCTCAAACGATGGAGCCAGCGCCTGTTTTAGAGCAGTCAGCACAAACCGTAGAACCAGGTCCAGAGACGCAACCGGAAACCAGCGGTCAAGCGCAGTAATTATTTATAGTAAATTCTTATAAATAAGGCAGGGCCTTAAAACCCTGCCTTTATTTTTCTTATGCGGAACATAAGGCTGATTATTTTTGATTTAGACGGTACCTTGATAGATGCCTACCGGGCGATAGAAAAAAGTTTTAATTTTGTGATGCGCGCTTTGGGATTAAAGTTAAGAAGCCCGGGTATAATCAGGCGTTCAGTCGGATGGGGAGATGTTTTTCTGCTTAAGCCTTTTGTGCCTAAAAAAGACCTGGCTTGCGCTTTAAAACTATACCGCAACCATCATAAACAAAGCCTGGTTAGAAATTCGCGTTTATATCCCAAGGTCAGGCTTCTTTTGAGGCGGATAAAAGCCAAGCGTTTAAAATTAGCGGTAGCCAGCAACCGGCCGACGGAATTTTCACTTATTTTATTAAAGCATTTAGGGATACTAAGGTATTTTGATTATGTGCTCTGCGGCGATAAATTGAAAAAAGGCAAGCCCCACCCGGAAATATTAAACAGGATAATCAGGCGTTTTAAGCTTAAGAAAGACCAGGTTTTATATGTAGGGGACATGATAATCGATGCCCAGGCAGGCAAGCGGGCCGGGGTAAGGACCATAATCGTAACCGGCGGTTCAAGCAGCAGGGAAGATATAAAAAAAGAAAAACCGGCTAAAATAATCGGAAATATCACGCAACTGGTAGGTTTTATATCATAAAGGCTTGACAGCAGGGTTAATCGGTAATATTATTAAAAACGAGCATGAAAAAAAGCATTAAGATATTAAATGCGGTTGTTTTATCATTCTTCTTGGCAGGCTGTTTTTCTACAAAAGCCGCTAGTAAAAATCCGGCACTTGATTCATCAAGCCATTATACGGGCCCGAAAGCCAAGGTTACCGTCAGCGATTTTGAATTAAAAACATCCGGTATCTATACGCCGGTCAGCCTATCCCTTAAAGAATATTTTATTACAATTCTAAACGAGACCCGGCGGTTTGAAATTGTCAGCCCCCAGGAAGCAGACTTGATTATCAGCGTGGAAGTGGTTGAATTTATACCCGAAAGTTCCGGCGGAAAGTCCGGTTCCGGCGGCGGGGGCAGCAGCGCAAGAAGTTTTATGGGCGGGCTATTGGGAGAAGTCTTAAATAAAGCTAACATGCAGTTACGCTTAAGGCTTATCGATAAGCTAAGTTCGAATATAATAAGCAGCCGGGATATTCAAAGCCAGGCAGTAGAAAATTCCGGGAAAAAAGAAGCCTATACCCCCCACGATAAAATTTTTAAAACTGGTTTAAGTGAATATGCCGATACGCCGATGGGTAAAGTTATCCACGATTGTCTGCAGGATGCCGGCCGTTTTACCGTCCAGAATATACCGCAGAACTATTATAAAAATTAAGGAGAAGCATGGGCAAAAGAAAACGAAGAGGAAAGCTTAATTGGCGTTCTAAGAAGGCCAACAAGGGTAGAAAACCTAATTTAGGTTAAATTTTTTAAAAGTATGGTTTTAATCTGGATCCTGGCCAGCACTTTTCTTGTCAGCGTTATTTCCCTAGTCGGGATAATCACGCTTTTGATAAAGGCTAATTTAATGCCGAAGATCCTTTTCTGCCTGATCGGTTTTTCCGCCGGCGCGCTCATCGGCAGCGCTTTTCTGCATATCCTTCCGGAGTGCCTGGAAACAAATTCAAGCTCAAGCGTTTTTAATTTTTTAATTCTAGGGATTATAACCTTTTTTATTATGGAGAGGTTTTTGTTTTGGCGGCATTGCCATAAAGAAGGCGGTTGTAAAACCCATACTTTTACTTATCTTAATTTAGTAGGAGACGGATTCCATAATTTTATCGACGGTATGGTTATTGCCGCTAGTTTCCTGGTTTCTTTTAAGCTGGGGGCGATAACTACATTCGCCATCATTCTTCATGAGATTCCCCAGGAACTCGGTGATTTTGCAGTTTTAATTTACGGCGGTTTTTCCAAGAAAAAAGCCCTTTTATTTAATTTCGCTTCAGCAGTTATGGCTGTTATCGGAGCGATTATCGGTTATTTCTTATCTGACTTAAGCAAAAACTTTTCGAATTTTATCCTGCCCTTTACCGCCGGCGGATTTATCTATATTGCTTCAAGCGACCTGATTCCGGAACTCCACAAAGAAAACAGCCTTAAACGATCAACCGCCGCTTTTACTGCTTTTCTGTTAGGGATAGTTTTTATGGCCCTGGCCAAAGGTTTCTTACCCGAATAATTAATTACAATGAAAGCCAAAGCCTTAGCTTTAATTTCTGGAGGTCTGGATAGCCTGCTGGCCGCAAAAATAATTTGCGATCAAGGCATAGAGGTGACCGGGGTACATTTCAAAATACCCTTCTGCAAATTGAACATAAAAGATAAATTTCCCGATATCGGAATAAGGATAATTGAACCTGACTTAGGCAAAGAGTTCCTGGGATTAATTAAAAATCCGCGTTACGGATTCGGGTCAAATATGAATCCTTGTATTGACTGTAAAATTTTAATGTTCAGAAAAGCCAAAAAACTGATGCGGCGTTTAAAAGCAAGCTTTGTGGTAACGGGAGAAGTCCTCGGACAGAGGCCGATGTCCCAGAATAGGCAGGCATTAAGTTTAATCCAGAAAAAAAGCGGTTTAGGGGACCTTTTGCTTCGGCCTTTATCCGCACAGTTTTTTTCACCCAGCCTGGCGGAAAGCAAGGGATGGGTAAAAAGAGATAAGCTTTTAAAACTTAACGGCCGCTCGCGCAATGTGCAGATTAGGCTGGCTCGGGATCTGGGGTTGTTAAATTATTCTACTCCGGCAGGGGGCTGTCTTTTAACCGACCCCTGTTTTTCGAAAAGATTGAAAGAGCTTATTAAGCATAATGAATTAAATTTAGATAATCTGGAGCTTCTTAAATTAGGCAGGCATTTCAGGGTAGATGCAAAAACACGGCTGGTGGTAGGCAGGGATGAAAAAGAGAATAACTTGATTTTACATTTAACTAAACCCGGCGACTATTTATTGGTCCCCCAGAAAGATTTAGCCGGTCCTACCTGTTTAATCAGGGGAGAAGTCGATCAAAAATCTATTTTTATATCCGCCCAGATAATTTCCGCTTATACTGATGTTTCCGGTTTAAAAGAAATAAAGGTAGCTTATAAAAAGGTGAATACAAAACCGGTCAATACGCTTAAAATAGCTTGTGTTTCCAAGGCTGATTTTATGCATTTATTAATAAAATGAAAGAAGCCCAGCTTTATATTAAAGTAGGAGATCAGAAGGTGCATTGCCGGCTTTGCGCGCAGGCATGTATTATTAGAGAAGGAAAATTCGGGTATTGCCGGGTAAGGCAGAACATCAAAGGGGTCCTTTACACCCATAATTACGGAAAACTTGTAGCGGCAAATGTTGACCCAATCGAGAAAAAACCGTTGTTTCATTTTCTACCCGGTTCAAAGGCTTTTTCGATTGCCTGCGCCGGATGTAATTTTCGCTGTGGATTTTGCCAAAACTGGGAAATTTCGCAGGCAGATTTTATTAAGGAACAACCGGCTGAGGAGGTAAGCCCTGAAAATATCATAAGATTGGCTAAACAAAGCGCAGCTGAATCAATCGCCTATACTTATACTGAGCCGACTATCTATTTTGAATTTGCTTTAGCGGTAATGAAGCTGGCAAAAGCATGCGGATTTAATAATATATTTGTTACCAACGGTTATATGGACAAGGAAGCCGTTTACCTATTAAAACCTTATCTGGATGCGGTAAACGTCGATTTAAAATTTTTTAAAGAAGATTCTTACCGCAAGATATGTTCTGCTAAACTTGGACCCGTTCTTGATTCTATCCGTTTATTTCAGGAATTGGGGATATGGGTTGAAGTCACTACCCTGATAATTCCCGGGGAAAACGACTCTGAAGAAGAGCTAAACGCAATCGCTGCTTTTATTGCGGGCCTGGATAAAAATATTCCCTGGCATGTTTCCCGTTTCCATCCCGATTACGAATTCGATAGTTACCCGAGTACGCCGGAAAAGAGTTTAAAAATGGCATATGATTTGGGTAAAGCGCAGGGATTACGGTATATATATGCAGGAAATATTTCCGGTTGGGGGCAGGATACTTTTTGCAGTAAATGCCAGCGCCTCCTGATTAAAAGAGAGGGATATAGTGTTTTAGAGTCTCATCTTTCCGGCAATCGATGCCTTTACTGCCAGGAAACGCTTCCCGGGATTTTTATTAATACCCGGGAACTAACCGAAAAGGATTGACAGCCTTAAGGGTTAGGGTTAAAATATTTTCGGGAACCAATCTAACCTTGCCCCTATAAAATAGGGGTATTTTTTACTATTCTTCCATGACCGAAAATTCCACTCAATTAGTACCTAAAAAAACTACCGTATTTTTTGCTTTTGACAATACGATCGCAACCTGTGATGTATTTGATAATATGCTTTTGCTGTTCTCCAGGAACGATAGCTGGATCGAGCTGGAAAAAAGATGGAAATCAGGCCGGATCGGTTCCAAAACCTGCCTGGAAGGCCAGGTCCGGGGTATGGATTTAACTAAAAAAGAACTGGATACCTATCTGCCTAAGATAAAAATCGACCCTTACTTTAAGCAGCTTTACAAATTTTTACAGGCCAAAAGGATTAAGACTGTTATCGTAAGCGATAATTTTGATTATATAATCAACCGGGTTTTAAAGATTAACGGGATAAAAAAGGCCAAGATCTATGCCAATAAATTGGATTTTTCAAAAGGTAAAGTGGTTACGGATTATCCTTTTAAAAATAAAGACTGCCAGATATGCGCCCACTGTAAGACGAAAAATCTTTTGGGAAATTCTGCCAAGGGCTCGACGATCATTTACGTAGGCGACGGCCATTCAGATTCCTGTCCTGCCAAACATGCCTCAATTGTATTCGCCAAAAACCACCTGCTCAAACACCTTAAAGAAAGCAACCTTGATTACATGGCTTTCCACAGCCTGAAAGAGGTCTTTTCTTATTTAAAAACTAAACTAAAATGAACCCTAAAACAACGGCTTTGACCGTATTTTTACTAGCCTACATCTTATTTATACTTTTGCCTCAAAGACGCACTATTGTCGCTCTGGCAGGAAGCCTTTTTCTTGTTTTGAGCCAGGCAGTATCGTTAAAAGAAGCCTTCCTTTCAGTTAACTGGAATGTTATGGGTATTTTTGTGGGGACACTGGTTCTTGCTGATGTTTTTATGCAAAGCCGCGTTCCTGCTTATATTGCCGAAGTAGTGGTCGATAGAGCCAAAAATACTGCCTGGGCGATTTTATTTATTTGTATTTTAAGCGGTTTTATCTCTGCTTTTGTCGAAAATGTAGCTACCGTATTAATCGTAGCTCCTATTGCCCTGGCCTTAGCCAAAAAGCTAAAGATTAATCCTACCAACATGATGATAGCCATTGCCATATCGAGTAATCTGCAGGGGACGGCTACTTTAATAGGAGATCCTCCGGCCATGCTTATGGGTGGATTTGCTAAAATGAACTTCGGGGATTTCTTTTTTTATCAGGGAAAACCCAGTATATTTTTCGCAGTGGAATTGGGTGCTTTAGCTTCTTTCTTTGTGCTATATTTTATCTTTAGGGATTATAAAGCTAAGGCAAAACTCATACCTGTAGAAAAAATAAAAAGCTGGGTACCGACTATTTTATTAATAAGCTTAATTATCCTGTTGGCGCTTTCTTCGTTTTTTGATAAAGAATTTTCTTCCCTGGCCGGCCAGATTTGTATGGTTTTTGGCATTATTGCTTTAATTTGGGAAAAGTTGGTGAATAAATCTTCAATTGCCGCAGGGATAAAAAAGCTGGACTGGGACACCACATTTTTTCTCATGGGTATTTTTATCATCGTCGGAGGCATAACAGTTACCGGATGGACCCAGGTGCTGGCAGAATATCTGGCCAGCCTGGTGGGCAGCAATATTCTGTTGGGCTATACCGCGATCGTTTTTCTTTCGGTGGTCCTTTCGGCATTTATCGACAATGTCCCTTTCCTGGCAGCCATGCTTCCGGTGGCTATGATCATGTCAGCTAAACTGCAGGTAAGCCCGTCTTTATTTTTGTTTGGCTTGCTTATCGGATCCAGCCTTGGTGGTAATATTACGCCTATCGGGGCATCAGCCAACATTGTTGCCTGCGCCCTGCTTAAAAAAGAAGGTTATCCGGTTAAATTTACCCATTTTATGAAAATAGGCATCCCTTTTACCCTGGTTGCCGTAATCGCCGCTTATTTGTTTATTTGGTTGGTATGGAGATGAGATGACGGAATCTTGCTGTCATAAGCCAGTTAAGGGCTGGTGGAAGAATAAATTATTTTTAGTTACCGTTCTAATCGCTATTTTTCTAATTTTTTCATATATTTTTCCTGCCTTTGAAGCCTTTCGTAAGGTTCTATTCCAATATTTTAAATCGATCTGGTGGGCGGTAGCTTTAGGTTTGTTTCTAGGCGGAATTATTGATTACTATGTCCCCAGAGAATATATCTCGAAAATCTTGTCTAGGAAATCGCCGTTTACAATTATTAATTCCGTATTCCTTGGTTTCTTAATGAGCGCCTGCAGCCACGGAATCTTGGCTCTATCTATCCAGCTCCATAAAAAGGGGGCCAGTAACCCGGCTGTAATAAGTTTTTTACTTGCCAGCCCCTGGGCGAATATGGGAGTAACCATGATGCTGGTTAGCCTCTTCGGGTTAAATGGCGTTCTTATCATCATCGCCGCATTAATTACAGCAATAAATACCGGTTTTATTTTTATGTTTTTAGAAAAACAGGGTTTAATTGAGAGCAATAAGAACAGCATAGTCGTCCCTTTAGGCTATTCGATCAGGGAAGATTTTT
>JAQTTI010000001.1:36243-64679 GCA_028710845.1 Candidatus Omnitrophota bacterium
CAATCAGGTATATGTTAAGGCCGGTAGCGCATTGCAAAGAAGGCTGTAGTATTGTGTCCTGGGCACGACTTTAAACTGCCTAAATTTATTAACCATAACGGAGGAATTGTGAAACTTATCACCAGAAACACAGATTATGCGTTACGGGCGATTTGTTATATTTCCAGGAATACCAAAGTTGTGACTGTTTCCGAATTAGTAAAAGAACTTGGGGTTCCGAAATCTTACATGCGTAAAATCCTGCAGCAATTAAGCAAAACCCGAATTTTGGAATCATATAAAGGCCAGGGCGGTGGTTTTAAGCTTAAGGCCAGCCCGGAAAAGATTTATTTAACTCAAGTGATGGAAGTTTTTCAGGGGCGATTAGGGTTAAGCGGGTGTTTTTTAAAAAAGGATGTTTGCCCTAATAAAGGTAAGTGTCTTTTAAGGAAGAAAATTATTTTGATCGAAGAAACCGCTATTAAGCAGCTCAAAGCAATAAACATAGCTTCATTATTAAATGGGTGGAAAAATGGCCTTAAGAAAAATAATTAATATCGACAGCAATAAATGTAATGGTTGCGCTTTATGTATTCCTAATTGCCCGGAAGGGGCTATTCAGATTATTGACGGAAAGGCCAGGCTAATCAGCGATTTATTTTGCGACGGGCTCGGCGCTTGCCTCGGCCATTGTCCCGAAGGGGCTATCCAGGTAGAGGAAAGAGAAGCTGCCGATTACGATGAGAAAAAAGTAATGGCCAATATCGTAAAACAGGGCCCTAACGTAATTAAAGCCCACCTTAAGCATCTTAAGGAACATAATCAGTCTGAGTTTCTAAAACAAGCTTTGGATTTTCTAAAAGAAAATAAGATCAGCGTTAAATTGGAGGAAGACTCTAATCGCGGGCTAAGTTCAGGTTGTCCCGGATCCAGAATGATGGACTTTAGGAAGCAAGCGACTAAGGCCAAGGATAATGCGGTAAATATTGATTCGCAATTGCGGCAATGGCCTATTCAGCTGCACCTTGTGCCTGCCCAGGCGCCATATTTAAACGAAGCCGATTTATTAATCTGCGCAGATTGCGTTGCGTTTGCCTATCCTAATTTTCATCAGGAGCTGTTAAAAGGGAAAATCCTTTTAGTCGGTTGCCCGAAACTGGACGATCTTTCTTTATATAAAGATAAACTTAAGCAGGTATTTGCCGCAAATAAGATCAAATCTGTGGTTTACGCGCATATGGAGGTCCCTTGTTGTTTAGGTCTTTTGGGCATAATCAAGGAAGCTATTGTGATTTCAGGTAAAACAATACCATTTGAAGACGTAACGATCAGCATTAAAGGGGAAAGAGTTTGATGTTTGATAAATGCCCGGGCCAGAATTTAAGTAAGGTAAGTATTGAGGAGATACGCTGCAATAACTGCGGCTATGCGGTTGAGATTTTTACTGACGAAGTAAAGGCAAGGTGTTTGCAATGCAATAAATATGTTTTTAAGAAAAGATTGCCTTCTTGTGTAGATTGGTGCCAGGCGGCGAAAGAGTGTTTGGGTGAAGAGAAATTTAAACAACTTAAACGGAGGTGAACATGTTTTGTTATCAATGTGAACAAACTGCAGGCGGTTCGGGTTGTACCAGGCTTGGCGTATGCGGAAAAAACGAAGATATCCAGAGCCTGCAAGATACACTTTTATTCGGATTAAAAGGAATCGCCGCCTATGCTTATCATGCCCGTCAACTAGGGATGCGTGATGAAAAGGTAGACGCATTTATGCATGAAGCCCTTTTTAAGACGGTGACCAATGTCAGTTTTGACTTAAACCAGTATCTTGAGCTGGTTTTAAAATGCGGAGAGATTAATTTAAATACAATGGAGCTGTTGGATAAAGCCAATACCCAGAGATTCGGCAACCCGGTTCCTACGCAAGTATTAACCGGGACTAAATCCGGACCCGGAATCCTGATTACCGGCCATGACTTACTTGATTTATACGAGCTGCTTAAACAAAGCGAGGGAACTGGAGTTAATATTTACACGCATAGTGAAATGTTAATCGCTAATGCTTATCCCGAACTAAAAAAATTTAAACATCTTGCGGGTAACTATGGCGGAGCCTGGCAGGAACAAAAGCAAGAATTCAATTCTTTTAGCGGGGCTATTCTAGCGACCACAAACTGCGTATTAATACCCCCGGATAACACTTACCTTGACCGGTTGTTTACCGTTGGCATTACCGGAATACCCGGAGCAACCCATATTAAAGACCGTAACTTTAAACCTTTGATCGAAAAAGCAAAATCCTTGCCTTCTTTGCCCGAAACTGCCGGCAAGAAAATCTGGACAGGTTTTCATCATACAGCCATTTTGGGGCTGGCCGATAAGATTGTAAGTTTGGTTAAAACCGGAAAAATTAGGCATTTCTTTTTAATCGGGGGCTGTGATGGGGCCAAACCCGGGCGTAACTATTATACCGAATTTGCCGAACGAGTTCCCAAAGATTGCGTAATATTGACTTTGGCTTGCGGAAAATACCGTTTTAACAAGCTGGATTTCGGCGAAATTGAAGGAGTTCCCCGGTTAATCGACCTTGGCCAATGCAATAATGCTTATTCTGCCATTCAGGTAGCCCTGGCTTTAGCCAGTGTATTTAAATGTTCGGTAAATGAACTTCCTTTGACTTTAGTCCTTTCCTGGTTCGAGCAAAAAGCAGTTGCCATTTTACTTTCTTTGCTGTATCTTAATGTCAAAGGCATCTACATCGGACCGACCCCGCCGGCATTTATTAGCAAAAATGTTTTTGCGGTGCTGCAGGACAAATTTGATTTAAAACTGATTAGCTCTCCTGAGAAGGATTTAGAGGCTATACTTAACAAATAAAAGGAGGAAAATATGGCTGATTTAAAAGATTTATTGCAAACTGCTGACTGGAAAAACGAAAAACACGTTCCGGTTATTGATGCGCCCGGAAAAATAAAAAAAGGCGAAATTTTAAACTTAAGCGTCAGCGTGGGAAAACAGATAGCCCACCCCAATACTACCGAGCATCATATTAGGTATATTGAAGTATTCTTTTTAGCCAGCGGAGAAAAATTTCCTTATCAAGTCGGCCGTTTTGAATTTACAGCCCACGGTGAATCTACGCTAGGACCCAATACCAGCACTTTATTTTCCGAGCCCAAAGCAACAGTGTCTTTAAAAACGGAAAAAAGCGGCCAAATCATGGCTGTTTCTTATTGCAATATCCATGGAATCTGGAAAAACGAAAGCCAGATCATAGTAGAATAAAGTCTTTAAACAGGAGGGAAAATGGATAAATATAAATGTTTAGTTTGTGGTTATATTTATGATCCGGCAATAGGGGATCCCGATAATGGCATTACTGCCGGAACAAGCTTCGAAGATTTGCCCGATAACTGGGTTTGTCCTGAATGCGGCGTAGGCAAGGATCAATTCGAAAAAATAGTCTAACTTGAAGAAATTATATGGCGCCTATAGAAATACAGACAAGAATAAAAGAAATAATCCAGCGCAGCCATAACGTCAAAAGCTTCCGCCTGGAAGTAGAAGGCGGCATACTGGATTTTAAAGCCGGCCAATTCCTGTCAGTTTCCTTAGGGGCGGATGCGAAACTAAAAAGGTATCTTTCGATTTCTAGCTCTCCTACGGAAAAGTGCTATTTAGAGTTTACCAAAAAGCTAAGTGAAAGTGATTTTTCTAAAAAACTGAATAGCTTAAGGGCAGGAGACAAGGTAACTATCAGTTACCCATTCGGAAAATTTGTTCTGGATGAGGCCGTGAAAAAAATAGCTTTTTTATCCGGCGGGATAGGGATCACTCCTATCCGCAGTATTTGCAAATACATCGTCGATAAAAACTTGGGGATAGATGTTGTGTTGGTCTATTCCAACCGTTCCGTGCGGGATATAGTGTTTAAAGAAGATCTGGCGGCGATGGAAGAAAAATACCCCAATTTAAGGGTAGCTCACGTTTTATGCGAAACCGAGCCGGGATTCAAGTGCAGCGTCGGTTTAATTGATAAACGGGTAGTAAAGAATGAGGTACCCGATTACAGAGAAAGGAAATTCTACCTTTGCGGCCCTCCGCAGATGGTTGAGGCAATGCACAAGATCTTGACCGCAGAATTACAATTAAGCGAAGGCAATATAGTCAGGGAGAATTTCCAGGGGTATTAGGAGGTAATTAATGGCTGCTGTACAAATATTACCGGGAATTTATTCAGTGGGAGTGGCGGATTGGAATGTGCGCAATTTCCATGGGCATACCTATACTACTTTAAGAGGCACAACCTATAACTCTTACCTGATTATCGATGAAAAGATTACTCTTATTGATACGGTTCTCGGCCCATTTGCTAAAGAACTAATTGAAAATATCAGGGAGGTCATAGAGCCTGAAAAAATAGATTATATTATCGCTAATCATGTAGAAACTGACCACTCAGGAGCGCTGCCGGAGATAATCCGGCTCTGCCCTAAGGCCAAAGTTTTCGGGACGGCTAAATGTAAAGAGGGCCTTTATAAACATTATTACGGAGACTGGGAGTTTCAGGTTGTTAAAACCGGGGATAAGCTGGAGCTGGGTAAACGCAGCCTTTCTTTTATTGAGGCTCCGATGATTCATTGGCCCGACAGCATGTTTACCTATTGCCCGCAAGAAGCCCTGCTTTTACCTAATGACGCTTTCGGCCAGCATTTTGCCAGCCTTGGACTTTTTGATGACCGGGTTGAACAATGCGCCTTAATGGATGAAGCTAAAAAATATTATGCCAATATCCTTTGGCCGCTGGGCCCGGTGATTTTAAGGAAAATACAGGAAGTACAGAAATTAAATATCCCGATAAAAATAATTGCTCCCAGCCACGGTGTTATCTGGCGTAAAGAACCGGAAAAGATAATCAGTTCTTACCTTTCCTGGGCAAAAGGAGAGGTTGAGAATAAAATGGTAATAGTTTATGAAACAATGTGGGGCGCAACTGACAAGATGGCCAGGCAGATTGCCGAGGGCATAAAAGCCGCAGGGGTGGATGTAAGGCTTTATGATATAGCTAAAAGTGACCGCACAGAGGTAATTACCGAAATGCTTTCAGCCAAAGGTTTTGTTTTCGGTTCATCGACCCACGATAATGATATGCTGCCTAATATGGCGGCATTCTTAGAAATTGTCAAGGGGCTTAAACCTACGGGAAGGAAGATCAGCTTTTTTGGTTCATACGGCTGGGCGGGAGGAGCAATTAAAGAAATGCAGGAAAGGTTAATAAGCAGCGGCGCCGAGCTTGTAAAGGAAGGTCTTTCTTTTAAATATGTTCCCAATGAAGCCGAATTAGAAGATTGTTTTAACTTCGGCAAAAAATCCGCCGGAAGCTAAAATGAAAAGATTATCACCTGAGATTATCAATTTTTTTCAATCACAAGGTTTTGTAATCGTCTCAACGGTCGATAAAGAAGGCTTTCCGCATAGCTCATGCAAAGCATTAGTTAAAATCGATTCCGAAGGGAGGTTATATCTGGTGGATGTTTATTCAGGGGTGACTACGGAAAACCTAAAGAGAAACCCGCTGGTAAGCGTAAGCGCAGTAGATGAATATAGGTTTATCGGTTATTGCCTTAAAGGCAGGGCCAGTATCGTAACCGGCGGTCATTTTAACCAGGAGATAATTAAAAAATGGGAAGATACCGTAACTAGCCGATTGGCAAAAAGGATGTTGACCAATTTATCTAAGGATAAAAGCCACGGCCATCACCCCGAAGCAAAATTACCTTCTCCTCAACACCTAATCGTCATTGAAGTGGAACAAATCGTCGATCTTTCGCCCCGCCATTTAAAAAAGGAGGTTTAAAAATGGTCAAAAGCATAAAGGTTTATACTACTCCTACTTGCCCCTGGTGTATCCGGGTCAAAAATTTTTTAAGAGACAATAAGATCAACTTTCAGAATTTCGATGTTTCAAGCGACCAGTCGGCTGCTGACGAAATGGTCAAAAAAAGCGGGCAGATGGGAGTGCCGGTAATTGACATTGACGGGCAGATTATAGTAGGGTTTGACCAGGAAAGAATAAAACTGGCCCTGGGTTTATAAAATAAATTTAAAACCATGCAAATTTATGATTTGGTAATTATTGGCGCCGGGCCTGCCGGGATAACAGCGGCTGTTTATGCTGCCCGGCAAAATCTAAATTTTGTTGTAATCAGCCGGGATATCGGAGGCCAAACCGCATTAAGCGCGGAGGTGGAAAATTACACCGGATATCAGGTTATTTCGGGGCCTGAGCTTGTGCAAAGATTTGAAGAGCACATGCATAAATATAATATCAACCTTAGGGAAAATGAAAATGTCCTTAACCTTAAAAAAAATGGTGAAAATTTCTTAATAAAAACTGACAAAGCAGAATACCTGGCAAACTGCGTAATAATCGCTTCGGGAAAGCAATCAGAACAACTGAACGTTCCAGGAGAGCCAGAGTTTAAAAACCGCGGATTGGCATATTGCGCTATATGCGACGGCCCAATTTTTGCCGGAAAGAATGTGGCTGTAATCGGCGGAGGAAATTCTGCCCTGGATGCAGCATCGATCCTAATAAAAATAGCAAAACATGTTTACATTATAAATAATGCGGAAAACTTAAAAGGAGACCAGCTGCTCCGGCAAAAGATAGAGCAAGCCGCCAATGTTACAATTTTAAACAAGTCCCAGGTTTTAGCCGTGGCCGGGGATAAGTTTGTAAAATCTATTAAAATAAAAAATAACGGCCAAGAGCAGGAGCTGGCCGTAGAGGGAGTTTTTGTAGAAATAGGGTTAGTTCCCAATTCTGAATTTGCAAAAGAGGTGAAAAGAAACCAAAAGAAAGAAATAATGATCGATATACACAATCAGACCAATATCGCCGGAATCTTTGCAGCCGGTGATGTTACGGATGTTCCGGAAAAACAGATTATTATCGCAGCCGGAGAAGGTTCAAAAGCCGCCTTAAGCGCTTTCGGCTATCTGGCCAGAAAAAAGACGGGAAATAAATAAGTTGTTGGTAAATTTTGCAGGTGGTACAATACCAAAGATGTTATTAAGGTGGATATAAAAAGGAGAGACCGATGAGAGAAAAAATCGAAAAAGCTTTGGATAAAGTAAGGCCGATGCTAGCTGCTGACGGCGGCAATGTCGAATTAATCGATGTTACCCCGGACGGAGTGGTCAAGTTAAAATTGAAAGGCAGCTGTGGATGCTGCCCGATGAGTTCAATGACCTTAAAAAACGGGATTGAGAAAATCTTAAAGCAGGAAATTCCGGAAATAAAAGAAGTCGTAGCTTTATAGATAGATGAAGGCTTCAAATAAGCTGGACCGCCTTAAGCGTCTTATTTCGTCGTATGGATCATGCTTAGTTGCTTTTTCCGGCGGACAGGATAGCGCATTTTTGCTTAAAATTTGTTCTTTGGTATTGCCTCCCGGTAAAATTATGGCAGTTACGGCTGTTTCGGCATCCTACCCCGGATCGGAATTGGCCAAGGCAAGAATATTGGCAAAAGGAATAGGGGTGAAGCTAAAGGTGATTAAAACCTGCGAATTAAAAGACCGGAAGTTTACCGATAATTCGCCTAAACGTTGCTATTTCTGTAAAAAAGAGCTTTTTACAAAACTAATCCGGATCGCCAAGAATAATCAATTTAAATTTGTTTTAGAAGCAGGAAATCTGACCGACAAAAAAGACTATCGCCCCGGTAATATTGCTAAAGAAGAACTGAGGGTGGAGTCCCCTTTAATCAGGGCCGGTTTTAACAAGAAAGATATCAGAAATTTTAGTAAAAAATTAGGTTTGCCAAGCTGGAATAAACCCAGTTTAGCCTGTCTAGCTTCGAGGATTCCTTACGGGACTAAAATTACAGCCGGTCTGTTAAAGCGCATCGATAAAGCAGAAAATTATTTATCGGGCTTAGGCCTTAGGCAGGTGCGTTTACGCCACCATAACCGGCTTTGCCGAATCGAAGTAGAAAAGAAAGATATGGCCAGGTTATTAAGTAAAGGCGAAAAAATAATCAAAAAGTTAAAAGGTTTAGGTTATAACTATATTACTCTTGACTTGGAAGGTTACCGGACCGGCAGTTTGAACGAATCTTTAAAATAAATAATTTCGATGAGAGGAAAGAAATGGAAAAAATATATTTAGATTATGCGGCAACAACGCCGACTGATCCGCAAGTTATTGCTGCGATGGAGCCTTATTTTTTCGAAAAGTTCGGCAATGCCTCCAGCCTTCATGCTTACGGCCAGGAGGCAAAAAAAGCCCTCGAAGACAGCCGGCAGGCGGTTGCCGAGTCTATTAACGCCAAGCCCGAAGAGATTGTTTTTACTTCCGGCGGGACTGAGTCGGATAATTCCGCTCTTTTAGGCGTAGCCTATGCTTTAGAGAAAAAAGGCAGGCATATTATTACTTCTTCCATCGAGCACCATGCCGTCAGCGAACCGGCTAAATTGCTGGAAAAAAGGGGTTTTAGAATTACTTATCTTCCCGTAGATAAATACGGTATGGTTAGTCCGGAAGATTTAAAACAGGCAATTTCGAATGAAACTATTTTTATCAGTATTATGCATGCCAATAATGAAATCGGCACTATTCAGCCTATAGCTGAACTGGCAAAGATAGCCAAAGAAAAAGGGATCTATTTTCATACTGATGCTGTTCAGACATTCGGACATATCCCTATAAATGTAAATGAATTAAATGTCGACCTTTTATCTCTTTCCGCCCATAAGTTTTATGGGCCTAAAGGCGTAGGCGCCTTGTATATTCGTAAAGGCACCCGCGTGGAAACATTTTTATTGGGAGGTGACCAGGAAAGGGGCAGGAGGGCCTCTACGCATAATATTAGCGGGATAGTCGGCTGCAGCCGGGCAGTCCAGCTTTGCCTGGAAAATATGGAGAACGAGACTAAGTTACAGACCGCTCTTCGCGATAGGCTTATAAAAGAAATCCCGGCTAAAGTTGATGCGGTAAGGCTTAACGGGCATCCGACAAAGAGGCTGCCTAATAATGTTAATTTTTCCATCAAATACATTGAAGGCGAATCGATGCTTTTAAGTTTAGATATGCTGGGGATTGCAGTTTCAACAGGAAGCGCTTGTACATCTACCTCCCTGGAACCTTCTCACGTTTTGCTGGCAATAGGTTTAGACCATGAAACAGCCCACGGATCTTTAAGAATAACCATGGGCCGATGGACCAGGGAAAGCGACATTGATTATTTAATGGAAAAATTGCCTATGGTTGTAAAAAAATTACGCGCAATGAGCCCTCTTTATGAGCCAGGAAAATAACCCCGCAGGAATGAAAGAAAAAATCCTGCATTATTTAAGCAAAGAGCAGGATTATATCTCAGGCGACCAAATCAGCAAACATTTAGGTATCAGCCGGCAAGGCCTCTGGAAACATATTCAGGACCTAAAGGATTCCGGTTATGGAATCGTCGCTGTTCCCCACCTTGGATACCGCCTGGAGTCCTCCCCCGACCGGCTCTTTCCTTTTCAAGTCTACCAGGGGTTAAATACAAAGTTAATCGGGAAAAAAGTATATTATTATGAATATCTTGATTCTACGATGGACCTGGCAATGCAGTTAAGTTTAAAATCCGCGCCCAGCGGCACAGTTGTGTTAGCCGAGTCTCAAACTAAAGGCCGGGGCAGATTAGGCAGGAGCTGGCATTCACCGAAATATAAAGGAATTTATCTGTCATTAATATTAAGGCCGGCTGTTTCACCCTTGGTTTCTCCGCTACTTACTCTTCTGTCGGCAGTAAGTATTTGTGAAGCCGTAAAAACGGTTTCAGGCTTGGAAGCCCAGATAAAATGGCCTAACGACGTATTTATCGGTAATAAGAAATTTACGGGGATACTTACCGAAATGAACGCCGAATTGGATAAGATAAATTTTGTGGTTATCGGCATTGGTTTGAATGTAAATAATGATAAAAAATCCTTGATTGCCCAGGCTACTTCGTTAAAAGAACAGGGCGGGCAAACGATAAACCGGATTTTTTTACTGCAGGAACTGTTAAGAAGGATAGAACATAATTATTTTCTGCTGGAAGAAAAAGGCCCAAAGGCCATAACCGAAAAATGGCGTTCTAACAGCCTTACTTTAGGCAAACGGGTCAAGGTTTACTGCCAAAGTAAGCACATAGAAGGTTTTGCGGTAGATATCGATAATGACGGAAGCCTGCTTATCCGTAAGGATTCCGGCCTTATTCAAAAAGTTTCCAGCGGTGATGTGATGCATTGCCGTTAATTATCCAAATCAGCAACAACTGTCAACTAAAATAAATTTGATGGTTGACAATTAGGCCGCAGGCTTTATAATTATCATATGTCTGATATAAAGCTAAGCGGTTTTTTTATTATTATTCTCTTAAGTCTCCCAGTATTTTCTTTTCCCTCCGAAGAAAACTCCCGGGATTTGGAAACTTTAGTAATAACCAAAAGCAGGCAGTCTTTGCTAAATACCTATAGCCTAAATTACGAAAACCAGAGCGCTTTTAACTATCAGTCAAGCATAGAGGAGCTGAAATTCTTGCCGGTCGACTTACAGTACCGCTCTTTACAGGGAGCTATTCAGTCTGATTTTTCCCTGCGCGGGTCCAGTTTCCAGCAGGTTTTAATCTTGCTCAATGGCGCAAGGATTAATGATCCTCAGACAGCTCACCACAACAGCGATATCCCTTTTACCAAGGAGGATATTAAAAGCATAGAAGTTATGCCGGGAGCAAGCTCGTCTCTATTCGGGTCCGATGCGATAGGAGGAGCGATTAATTTTATTTTAGATAAACCGGATGAAAGAAAAATTGTCATAGAATCAGGTTTAGGGAATAACCAAAATGGCTACGGGATTTTTAGCCTAAGCGATACATTTAAAAATCTGGGCTATAGGTTTTCGGTTGAAGATTCGCAGTCGCAAGGTTTTCGTTACGATACAGATTTTAAAAAATTTACTACCTCAGCCGCCAGTTACCTGGAATTTCCCGGCGGAAGCTGGAATAACAATTTTGGTTATCAGGAAAAAGAATTTGGTGCCTATGATTTTTATACTCCCGGTTTAGGGTATCCTTCCTGGGAGAAGACCAGGACTTACCTTTTAAACAGCACTCTTTCATTAAAAAACAATGGTTTCCTGTTACGCCCCAGTTTTCTTTGGCGCAGGCATTTTGATAAATTTGCCTTGAGAAGAACGGTAGCCAGTTTTAATGATCACCGCACCGATAGTTATACTCCAGGTTTTTATTTAAAAAAGGAAGCCACGGCTCTGGGCGATTTGGGATTGGGAGTAGAGTGGAACCAGGAGAGGATTACCTCAACTAATCTGGGCAGGCATACCCGTAATCATAGCAGTGTTTTTCTGGATGACAGCTTAAAGATAAGAGAAAATCTAGATTTGGGGTTTTCTTTGCGCCGGGATGATTTTTCAGATTTCGACCAAGTCTATACCGGATCAACCAGCGTTAAATTGGAATTAACTAATCAGGCAGCCCTTAAGCTCGGTATTTCAAGAAACATGCGTATTCCGTCGTTTACAGAGCTTTATTACAGTGATCAGACTACGATAGGCAATACAGAGCTGGCTTGTGAAAAAGCCTGGAATTACCAGGCAGGCCTGGAATATAAACAAGAAGAGTTTTCTTCCGGGATAGTTTTGTTTTTACGCGATGAACGCCAGATGATTGACTGGGTAAGAAGCGACCCCAGCCAGAAATGGCAGGCGATAAATTTTACTAAAGATAAAGTTTTCGGAGTTGAATATTCCCTGCATAAAAAAATTAATAACTTGCTTAGCTTAGATGGCAACTATGTTTACACCGATAAAAGAATCGATAATCAGGGGTATCTTTACAAATACGGACCCAATTATGCAAGGCATCTGATAAATACCGTTTTTAATTTCGAGCTTCCTTTCGGGCGGCAGGAAATAGGGTTTAGTTATAAAAAACGCCCCCAAAGGCGGGGTTGGTTATTGATTGATGCGGGATTAAGCTGTAATTTAAATAGAAATTCGAAAAT
This sequence comes from Candidatus Omnitrophota bacterium, assembly GCA_028710845.1. Classification (GTDB taxonomy): domain Bacteria; phylum Omnitrophota; class Gorgyraeia; order Gygaellales; family Profunditerraquicolaceae; genus UBA6249. The sequence goes on from JAQTTI010000001.1 coordinate 48,272, forward strand.
TTTCCTAAATTCAACCAATATTTTAAATGTAGAGTATCAGGATATTGCCGGTATCCCTGAGCCCGGCAGATATATCGAAGCGGGCTTAAGGATGGAGTGGTAAAAATAAATATGTTTTTGGCTTAAAATATCATATAATATTCCAATGTTTATCCATGTAGTCTTGTTTGAAATAGAGCCGAAAGAAGTCTTAAAATACCGTAAGGACAGCTTGATGTGGGCAAGCTATACCAAAAAGTCCAAAGGATTCGTTTCCTACCGCACCATGAAGCGTTTTGGTGAGAAAAACCAGTTTGCCTCGGTATACCTTTGGGACAAAAAAGCCAACCACGACCGTTTCATGCGCAAATACCACGATTGGCTTGTCGGTAAATCAACCGCAAAAGTAAAGGTCTTAGGTTATTTTAATCTTAAAGAGATTGATAGATTAACTGCGCTAAAGGGTCTATAGACGGTAAGAATTTAAAGAGTTATATTTTATCGACTATCGACCATAGTCTATCGACAGTATTATTATAATCAGAATATTATTGACAAATTAAAAAAATAATATAAAATTAATTCAGTAGTAAAGCAAGGGAGTTGAAGTCTTGAACCGTAAGGAGAAAGAATGACACACCTTACGGTTTTTTGTTTTCATACTTCTTGAAGCGACTATAATTTTAGTGGAAAGGAGGAAGCAAGAAATGGCAAAAGGTAAAGTAAAATGGTTTTCCAATCAAAAAGGATATGGTTTTATCACTCCTGAGAACGGTGCTGATGTATTTGTGCATCATACAGCTATTCAGGGCGAAGGCTATAAAACTTTAGAGGAGGGCCAAGAGGTCGAATTCGACATCGAAAAAGGTCCCAAAGGTGAACAAGCTACTAAAGTAGTGAAGTTATAACCTGTAGGAACAAGGAAAAAGGCCCGGCATAACCTGCTGGGCCTTTTTTGTTAGAATATGAAAAAAATCGTCGTGGTTGCAATGAGCGGAGGGGTGGATTCTTCGGTAGCCGCAGCCTTATTAAAAAAACAGGGCTATGAGGTAATCGGCATAACCATGTGTTTTAATCTGGCGGAAAAAAAGGGTTCTAAGCCTTCATGTTGCGGATTGACCGGAATCGAAGATGCCAGGCGGGTATGCCACAAACTCGGCATCAGGCATTATGTCATCAACCTGGATAAAGTTTTTTACAAGCAGGTAATCAATAATTTTTATCAGGAGTATCTTTCCGGCAGGACCCCGAACCCCTGCGTCAGGTGCAATCAATTCATAAAGTTCGATATTTTACTTAAAAAAGCGGTTAATCTGGGCGCTCAATTTCTGGCAACCGGCCATTATGCCAGGATTACAAAAAAAGGCCGTCAGTACCTACTTAAGAAATCCAGGGACCTTAAAAAGGACCAATCATATTTTTTATACCGCTTAAAACAAGCGCAGCTTAAGCGCCTAATCTTCCCCTTAAGCAGCCTGAACAAGCCTCAGGTCAGGCAGATTGCCGAAAGCCTGGGTCTTGGTGTGGCAGAAAAAGAAGACAGCCAGGAAATATGTTTTCTGCCCGATGGCAAATATAGGGATTTAGCAGGGTTTAAGGATTTAAAGAAACTTAAATCAGGAAAACTGGTCGATAAAGAAGGCAATATCCTGGGGACCCATCAGGGGATAACAAATTACACTATAGGACAGCGCCATGGCCTGGGTATAACCAAAGGATATCCTTTATATGTAATAGGTATTAACGCCAAGACCAACCGGGTCATGGTTGGCAGCAGGCTTGATGCCTATAAAAGCGAATTTATAGTAAAAAATAAACATTTTATATCTGAACCGTTCAAAAAGAAGGTTGAGATTAAAGTGAGGATACGCTATAATCATAAAGAAATGAAGGCCACGGTTTTTCCGGAAAAGGGAAAATTAAGGGTAGTTTTTAAGAAGCCGCAATTTGCTATTACTCCCGGACAATCTGCAGTTTTTTACGATAAGATTTCAATCCTGGGCGGAGGTTTAATAGAGAAAGTGATCGGTTAAATGATTAAGGAAGACAAGGAAATAATGTCTAGGATTAAAGAATTAAAGAAAAAACGCGGCGCCGTGATTTTGGTGCATAATTACCAGTTACCGGAAGTCCAGGATATAGCCGATTACCGCGGAGATTCACTGGAACTATCGCGTATCGCAGCTAAAACCGATGCCAAGGTAATTGTTTTCTGCGGGGTTTATTTTATGGCCGAAACTGCTTCGATATTATCTCCGGATAAGCTGGTGGTAATGCCGGACACTGCGGCGGGCTGTCCAATGGCCAATATGATGAACGCTGATGACTTAAGAAAACTTAAAAAAGAGCATCCGAATGCTGTAGCTGTCGGTTATGTGAATACTTCAGCCGAAGTAAAAGCAGAATTGGATTACTGCTGTACTTCCACTAATGCTATTTCGGTAATCAATGCGCTTAGCGATAAGAAGGAAATAATTTTTGTCCCGGATAAATATCTTGCCGATTATGTTTCGAGAAAAACCGGCAGAAAATTAATTACCTGGCATGGTTTTTGCCCGACTCATGTAAAAATTTTACCTGAGGACCTAAAAAGGGAGAAAAAATTCCATCCCAAGGCGATAGTCATGGTGCATCCGGAGTGCCTGCCAAGCGTGGTGGACATGGCGGATGCCGTATTATCAACCAGCCAGATGGCTAAATTTGCTAAAGAAAACCCGGCCAAAGAGTTTATTATCGGGACCGAAGCCGGCCTGCTTTACCGTCTCAAACAAGATAATCCTGAAAAAGAGTTTTATTTGGCCAGCGAAAGGGCAGTTTGCCCTAATATGAAGCGCACTACCCAGGAAAAGGTCCTTTGGGTCTTAGAAGAACTTAAAAACGAAGTTAAGGTGCCCGAAAATATAGCTAAGAAGGCGCGGCTGGCCATTGAGCGGATGCTGGCGATTGTTTAAAAATATAACTTTAAGGTTAGGGGATGAATATTCCGGTTGTTTTTGAAGATAACTGGTTTTTAATAGTTAATAAACCCGCAGGGTTATTGTCAGTTCCTACCCCTAAGAATGAAACGCGGACTTTGACCAGCATTTTAAATGAATATGCGCAGGAAAAGAAAATAAAGTCCGGTTTTTTTCCTTGCCACAGGCTTGACCGCCAGACCTCAGGGTTGGTAATCTATGCCAAAGATAAAAGCACGGAAGCAAAGATGGCTGATCTTTTTAGGCAGAGAAAAGTAAGCAAGAAATATATTGCTTTTGTGCAGGGAAAATTATCAAGAAAAAACGGCCAGATAAGTTCGCAGATAGAAGGTAAGGCTGCCCTTACAAACTACCGGGTATTACAGGAAAAAAAAGATTACAGCGTAGTTGAAGTATCTCCGGTTACCGGCAGGACGAACCAGATCCGCATCCATTTTAAAAGTATTTACCATCCTTTGGTTGGGGAGGATAAATTTAGTTTCCGCAAAGATTTTACTTTGCGTTTTAAGCGGATTTGCCTTCACGCCCAATACTTAGAATTTAAGCACCCTGAGACTGCCAGCACCGTTTCTGTCCAAGCGCCGCTGCCTTTAGATATGCAGAAGTTTTTAGAGGAACATTAAGGAGGGTATTTGTGAATTTTCTGGATGTGGTCATATTCGGTATCGTCGAAGGTATTAGCGAATTTTTGCCCATTTCTTCGACCGGCCATTTAATACTTACCGCGTCCTTGCTTAAAATAAGCCAGTCCGAATTTATTAAAAGTTTCGAAATAGCTATCCAGCTGGGGGCGATACTTTCGGTTGTTGTCTTATACAGGGAAAAACTAATCAAGAGTTTAGATATATGGAAACGGTTATTAGTAGCTTTTATTCCTTCTGCTTTGATCGGCGGATTATTTTATAAAATTATCAAAAAATATTTTTTAGGCGATAATAATGTGGTTATTTGGTCCTTGTTTATCGGAGGTTTGTTCTTAATAATATTTGAGTTGTTCCACCGCGAAAGAAAAGAGGCCATCGAAGAGTTAAAGGAGGTTTCTTATCCTCAGGCCTTGATAATCGGTTTATTCCAATCAATAGCGATAATTCCGGGAGTTTCCCGCGCCGCCGCCACGGTTATAGGCGGTTTAGCCGTCGGATTAAAAAGAAAGACCGTCGTCGAATTCTCCTTTCTGCTTGCGGTTCCTACTATGCTTGCGGCAACGGTTTTTGACCTTTACAAAAGCGCGCAAGTTTTTAAAACCGAAGAGTTTATCAGCCTGGGGTTAGGTTTTGTTGTTTCATTTCTGGTAGCAATTGCGGCAATTAAATTCCTGATCGCTTTTATTAAAAAACATAGTTTTATAGTTTTCGGGGTATACCGGATAATCATCGCTTTGGTTTTCTGGTTTATCCTTAAATAATCTTAAGAGGTAATTATGAGCATTATAGTTCTGGGGACGGTAGCTTTAGACAGTGTCAGGACGCCATTTGGCAAAAGGAAAGAATTGCTGGGAGGATCGGCTGCTCATTTCTCAATGGCTGCCCGGCTTTTTACAAAAGTCAATCTTATCGCAATTGTAGGAAGTGATTTTCCCAAAAGGCATATTTCGTTTCTAAGCGGAAAAGGTTTAAACCTCAGTTCCCTGATAATTGATAAAGGTAAGACCTTCCGCTGGGAAGGTGAATATAAAGGCGATTTAAACCAGGCGCTTACCCTTAATACGGAATTAGGCGTACTTTCAGTATTCAAGCCCCGGGTTTCCGAAGAACAGCGGGCAATCGAAAATATTTTTCTGGCCAATGTGGATCCGGATATCCAGCAGCACCTTCTTTTTAAAATGCGCTCGCCTAAGTTAGTCGGCCTTGACAGCATGAACTATTGGATAAATACCAAGCGCAAAGAATTAATCAAGCTGCTTAAACAGGTGGATATTTATGTGGCTAATGACCAGGAATCAAGGGACCTTTCTCAGGAAAATAATTTACTCAAGGCAGCCAGGAGGCTTTGTTCTTTTGGGCCGAAGATGGCGTTGATCAAAAAGGGCGAGCACGGAGTTTTATTTTATGCCAAAAAAGAAGGATTCGTTTTTTCCCTGCCTGCTTATCCGGTGGAGAAAGTAATTGACCCGACCGGCGCAGGAGATACTTTTGCCGGTGGATTTATGGGATACCTGGCCAAAAAGAATAAAATTAATTCTACTACTATAAAAAAGGCTTTGGCCTATGGGACAGTCGCCGCTTCTTTTAATGTCGAAGATTTCGGACTATATAGGACCAGCAGGCTTTTGCCGCAGGATTTAGAAAGGCGCCTGATTAAATTTAAGAACTGTTTCTCATTTTAAGGAGGGATTTGGCTATGTTAGCGGATCAGATTTTTAACGATTACAAAGAAGCAATGAAAGCAAGGGATACATTAAAAAGTTCGGTTTTAAGTTTCCTGCGCGCTGATATGTTAAACCAGGCAACTGCCAAGAAAAAAGATAAGCTTGATGATGCAGATATTTTTGTCGTAATCAAAAAACAGATCAAACAGCACCAGGATTCGATCGACCAATTTACCTCAGGCGCAAGGCTAGATGCCGCCGAAAAAGAGAAAAAAGAGCTGGAAATCCTGAAAAGTTATTTACCCGCCGAGATGCCCGTCGAAGAAATAAAAAGGCTGATTGAAGAGGCGGTTGTCTCAACCGGCTCAAGCGGGCCGAAAGACATGGGTAAATTGATGAAAGAATTGACCCAGAAAATAGCCGGTAAGGCTGACGGGAAATTAGTCAGCGATCTGGTCAGAAACAGGCTAAATACCCCTTCCTAAAAGAAAGTCCTTAGAAATGTTTTCGTCGTTAAAGGTTAAGTATTTTCGTATTTACTGGTTAGGCATGTTTGTATCTTTAATCGGCACCTGGATACAGACCATAGCCCAAAGCTGGCTGGTTTTCCGCCTGACCAACTCGTCATTTCTCCTGGGGTTGGTAGGTTTTTTAGGCGCGATACCTATATTTCTGCTTTCCATGTTCGGAGGAGTGCTTGCGGACAGGGCCAATAAGAGGAATATTCTGATATTCACCCAATTCTCTTTTATGTTCCTGGCTTTTTTATTAGCCGTATTAACCCAATTCAAGTTTATTTCTACCTGGCATATTATGGTTATTTCTTTGCTTAACGGAATAATCATGGCATTTGACGCTCCGGCAAGGCAATCGATAGTGATCGAACTAGTAGGCAAGGAACATCTTTTTAATGCCATCACCCTGAATTCGGTGGCCTTTAATTCGTCGCGGATCATCGGGCCCACTTTTGCCGGAGTATTAATTTCGATTATCGGGATGAGCGGTTGTTTTTATTTAAACGGTTTCAGTTTTTTAGCGGTAATTATCGCCCTTTTTTATATTAAACTCGGCCAAGGCAGCCAAAAAAATAATAATTCGGCATTAAGAGACCTTAAAGACGGATTGATTTTTATCGGCTCCAACCATTTGATTTTAGGTTTGATTGCCATGGTGGGAGCGGTCAGCCTTTTCGGTATTTCTTACGTAATCCTTATGCCGGTCTTTGCCGATAATGTGCTGGGAACCGGGGTAAAGGGCCTGGGGGTATTGATGTCTAGCGCGGGCCTGGGAGCTTTGGCCGGCGCCTTAGTCCTGGCGAGATTAGGTGATTTTAAATATAAAGGGAAGTTGTTAATTGCCTCTGTATTTTCGTTTGCTGTATTTTTAATGCTTTTTTCCTTAACTAAAAATTTTCTTTTAGCCATTTTTATACTTGTTTTTGTAGGTTTTGCCAGCGTTGTGCCGATAGCCTTAATCAATACTTTATTACAAATAAATGTCCCCGATAAATTCCGGGGCAGGGTTATGAGTATATTCATGATTACTTTTGCCGGGACTATGCCCTTCGGCCATCTTATATCAGGAAGCCTTTCCCAGGTCTTTGGGGTATCCTGGGCGCTTTTTTTCTGCGGATCAAGCTGCCTGGTATTGTTTTTGGTAATTAACCTTATGTTTTCCCAGATCAGGCGGCTTTAGCAGATTTTATTTGATTTATTGGCAGATTTTGATAAAATTAACTACAAAACCAAATCAGCCCCCTTTGGGCTAAGGAGGTGAGACCACCCTAACATTTATAAATAGAAGGCCGTTTTAATAAATTTTTTCAAGAGAGGAGAAAAGAATGAAGAGGTTTCTAGGCGTAGCTTTTGTAGTTTTAATGTTATCGGTATTATCAAGTTGCGGCAAAAGAGAAGAGATGGATGATTTACAGCCAATCACGATGGAATCTTTGGGGGCAATCAGCTCAAGCACTGCGCCGGAGGTTAAGGTTCCGGAGGTTAAACCTGCAGTAACTGAAATTACCACCCAGGTAAAAGAGGCGCTGCCCTTACCGCCCCAAGGCCCTTATAAGCCTACAAATATCGAGATCCAGACTGCTTTAAAGAACGCAGGGTTTTATTCCGGGTCTGTAGACGGAAAGATCGGACCGAAAAGCAAGAAAGCGATAGAAGATTTTCAAAGCGCCAATGGTCTAAAAGCTGACGGCAAGGTGGGCCCGAAAACCTGGGAAGTTTTAAGCAGGCATTTGATTGCTGCGACGCGTTCCCGATAAAAAGAGAAATATATTTAGCTAAGGAAAATCCCGGCATTTTTATGTTGGGATTTTCTTTTTTAGGGTGCTATAATATCAGCATATGAAAAAATTCCCGCAAAATTTTCTTTGGGGAGCGGCAACCAGCGCTCATCAGGTTGAAGGGAATAATATTTATAATGACTGGTGGCAATCAGAACAGAGCCATAGATTAAAAGAAGCCTCAGGCCAGGCCTGCCGGCATTATGAACTTTATGAGCATGATTTTGAGATAGCCAGGGAGCTGAACCATAATTGCCACCGTTTTTCGATAGAATGGAGCAGGGTCGAACCCGAAGAAGGCAAGTTCGACCCTTGCGCCATAGAACATTATAAGCAAGTTATAGCTAACCTAAAAAAACAAAAAATCGAGCCTATTGTTACGCTGCTCCATTTTACAAACCCGGCCTGGTTTAGTAAAAAAGGAGGCTGGACTAAATCCAAGCTCAACAAATATTTCTTGAGGTTTGTTGCAAGAGTTGTAAATGAGTATGCGGGCCAGGTGAAATTCTGGATAACCATAAATGAACCAATTGTTTATTCTTCACATTCCTTTCTTTTAGGCGCCTGGCCGCCTCAAGAACATTCATTAATTAAGACCATCAAAGTTACCTATAATCTGGCTAAAGCCCATAATACTTCTTACCGGCTTATCCATAAACTTTACCGGGATAAATCCTTAAACCCCCCTATGATTAGCATTGCAGCCAATTTACAGGCATTTGAAATATGCCGCCCGACGCTAAAAAATAAACTGGCATTATTTCTCAGGCATAAATTGTATAATCTTCATTTTATAGATAAGATTATCTCTCAGAAAACACTCGATTATATAGGGGTTAATTATTACGGAAGAAATCTCATAGACGTAGAAAAATGGGGGATAAACCATCTATTAGTCGATACCTGCCAGCATAACCACTGTCCTTTGCCTAAGAACTCTTTAGGCTGGGATATTTATCCGCAAGGATTATATAAACTGATGATTGCTCTTAAAAAATATAACCTGCCTATTTTAATAACCGAAAACGGAATATGCACAGAAGATGATGAGTTAAGATGGCTTTATATAAAAGAGCATTTGGAAGCTTTGCATCAAGCTATTGGCGAAGGCGTTAATATTTTTGGTTACATCTATTGGTCTTTAATCGATAATTTCGAATGGGACAAAGGCTTTGGTCCGCGGTTCGGTCTGGTCCGTGTGGATTATAATGACCAGAAGCGCACAATCAAGGCCAGCGCGAGAAAATTTGCCCAGGTCGCAAAAAGCGGTGAAATAGAGTGAATATTTCCGATAAAGAATTCGTAATAAAAGAGATGCCTTTTTTTGCCGGGCTCAGCAAGCAAGAGCTGGCCCTGGTTTACGAAAAAAGCAAGGTGATCGAATATTGTAAAGGCCGGGTTATTTATGATGAAGGCCAGGCACCAAGCGCTTTTTATTGTATTATATCGGGCAGGGTAGAGATATATACTAAGGATAAAAGCGGCCAGAAATTAACTTTGGAATATCTCCACCGCGGTAAATATTTTGGAATTATTTCCCTGCTTACCAGCGAGCCGCATTCAGTCACAGCTGAGGCAATGAATGATTGTTGTATTCTGGTAATCGATAAGGATGATTTTGATTGTCTGCTGCAAAATCTGCCCCGTTTAGCCATTGATTTAAGCCGCTCCTTAAGCCGCCGGCTTAAAAGGAAAGATATACATCAAAAAAAGATATTTGAAAGCACGGTAATTTCAGTATTCAGTTCTTATGCCCAGGCCGGAAAAACAATCTACGCCTTGAATCTTGCCCTCAGCCTGGGCCAGGAAACCCATAAATCCGTAATTATCATCGATATTCTGTCGAAAGAAAAAACCCCTACCTTGCCCCGTAAGCTAAATATAGACAATCCGCCGATATCGGATTTATCATCTAATGCTGATATCTATGCCTTGCCCAAAGATATCATTATGAAAACCGAGTTCGGGATAGATTTAGTATGTTTTTATTATGAAGAAGATAATGACGCCTGCCTTAAAAGGCTGATTGAAATATTAAGCCTCCTGGTCAATGATTACCATTATATCCTTTTGGATCTGCCGGCGGCAATGGATCGTTCGATTATCAGTATGCTTAATCAATCCGACCTTATCCATATCCTAAGCAGCCCGGAACCTACGGACTTAAAACGTACAAGTAATCTGATCGGCAGGTTAAAAACAGATTACAATTTCGATATCCAAAAAATAAAGACTATCGTAAACGAATATAAGCTTGCCAGGATTGATTGTTCCAGCCAGACAGAAATCCTTGGGCAGGATATTTTTGCGACAATCCCCAAGATCAAATTTGATTCGCCTGAACGGTTGATTATCGACGATCCACAGTGCGAGTATTCCAAGGTGGTAAGAAGGATTGCCCGCCAGTTGGGAGATTGCCTGGTGGGCCTGGTTTTAGGGGTGGGGGTAGGTTATGGATTCTGTCATGTAGGAGTATTAAAAGTTATCGAGGAAGAAAATATCCCGATAGATGTTATCGTAGGGTCCAGTATCGGTTCGTTTATCGCCAGCCTTTGGGCTATCGGAAAAACCAGCAGTGAAATTCTGGAAGTGGCCCGTGAATTCCGGGAACCTAAGCATATCTGGGGCCTGGTTGATATAACTTTCCCCAGTTTTGGTTTTATCAAAGGCAACAAGCTTTACCGCTTTCTGAAGAAACATTTGGGAGACAAAACCTTTTACGATGTAAAACTTCCTTTAAAGATAATTGCCAGCGATGTCCGCAAAAAAGAGCCGAAAATTTTAGACAAAGGCCTGTTGGTTGATGCTATAATGGCAAGTTGTTCGATGCCCGGGGTATTCGCTCCTTTTAAGTTCAGGGAAGAAATACTTTTTGACGGAGGGGTAACCTATCCTTTGCCTACTGAGCCTTTAATGCAGATGGGGGTAAAGAAGATTATTGCCGTCAATGTTACCCCCTCCCGGGAAGATATCTTAAAACAGTTAGCGAAACTTAAGCAAGGCCCGGAAGGCGTTAAGGTAAAAGATAAACCCCTTGGCCTATTTGGACGGCTAAAGAATATTTTTAACTTTAATATTTTAAATATAATTTTTAGCAGCGTAGAAATACTGCAATCCGAAGTGGCCCGTAAAGAGGGAGAATTAGCTGATATCGTGCTTCATCCTGACACCACCGGTTTGTTTTGGCTTGAGCTCCATAGGTCTTATGAATTCGCCAAGCGGGGAGAACAGGAAGCCAGGGAAAATTTAGACAAGATCTGGAAGTTAATCAACGAATAAATGGAAGGAAGGCAAATCATGTTTAAACGTTTTATTCTACCGGTAATATTATTTATAACCGTTAATATTTTATCGGGATGCGCTTCGTTTAAGGAGATCGGAAAGGGAATAGCCGGGATATCAACCAAGGTGCTCGAGGAAAATCGGGAAAGCGCCCTGAAGAAATCCTTTGCTTTAAGTTACAATGATAGCTATCAAAAGGTGAAAGACATTTTAAGTAAAGGGGCCCTAGATGAAAAAAAGTTGGAAATACCCGGCAGTACGCCGGTTATTTACGCAGATGACCGGGATAAAAAGATGATCGCTATCTATCTTTCTTCGCTTGATACTACCCCTGTCGGTATTTTCTTTACCGAAAAAGAGGCAGAGACTTTGGTTGAGGTGTCGAGCCCGAGCACATATGCCAAAGAAGAAATCGCCAAACGCATATTTAGCAGACTTGACTCAACGAAGAAAACAACAACTTTAGGAGAAACTGTAAATGTCGAAAAAGAACCCGACAATAAATGAGTTAATAAAGGTTTGCCACCAGGTTGCTAAAAGTAAGGGCTGGTGGGAAAGCCAACGAAATGATGGAGAGTTGATTGCCCTTATGCATTCAGAGCTTTCAGAAGCCCTGGAGGCGATGCGTAACCACTTCGGAAAAGGCGCTTTGGCAGAAGAGCTGGCTGATTGCTGCATACGGATATTTGATTATTGCGGCCACAAGAAAATAGACCTGGAAAAAGCACTGCTTAAAAAAATTAAATATAATAAAACCCGTCCTTACAGGCACGGAAAGAAGTTTTAAGGCAAATTAAGGAATATTCCTGTTCGCTAAAGCTCGCAGGGATTTTGCCGGATAAGCAATTAAAGGAGGAACAATGCCATACGATAGCAGCTTAGATGCGCAGCAATTCACCCGTTTCTGGGAAAATGATTCCGGAAAAATCGTTGTAAGCGTTTATTCATACAATAACGGCCCTAAAAAAATCCAGATTGTAAGGGAGGTAAAAGACAAAAACGGCGAGTATAGTTTTGCCAAACTCGGCCGTTTGACAAAAGATGAGGTTTTAGGCGTACTGCCTTTGATTCAGGAGGCGCTTAAAAACATGTAGGGATTATGACCGAAAATAAAAAAAGAGACAATTGGGGGTCGCGTATAGGGATTATCATGGCTGTTGCAGGCTCTGCGATAGGCCTGGGAAACTTCCTCCGCTTCCCGGCAAAAGCCGCTGCCAACGGGGGCGGGGCTTTTATGATTCCTTATTTTGTTTCTCTTCTTCTTTTAGGAATCCCGCTTATGTGGATCGAATGGACCCTTGGTCGTTACGGAGGGGGTTTTGAGCACGGCACAGCTCCCGGGATATTCCACAATCTTTGGCGGAAAAACCGTTTTATCAAATATTTCGGGATAATCGGGATATTCGGCCCGCTGGTTATTTTTGTCTATTACACCTTTATCGGATCATGGACGCTGGCTTATAGTTTTTTTGCCTTAACAGGAAAATATACCGCTTTGACCGACCAGAATTCTCTGCGCAGTTTTCTATCGGGCTTCCAGGGGCTAGAAAAAAATCAATATTTTAACGGTATCGGCACGGCCTACAGTTTTTTCTTAGTTACTTTTTTATTGAATATCTGTATCATTTATTATGGGATAAAAGGCGGAATAGAGAAATTGTGTAAATGGGCAATGCCCCTTTTATTCATTTTTGGTTTGGTTCTTATGTTTAAAGTCTTAACCTTAGGCACTCCGGATTTAACCAAGCCTGACTGGAATGTTGCCGGAGGTTTCGGATTTTTATGGAACCCTGATTTTTCCGCATTAAAATCAGCCAAAGTCTGGCTTGAAGCAGCCGGGCAGATATTTTTTACTTTAAGTGTCGGCATCGGAGTTATTCTTACCTATGCCAGTTACCTGAAAAAAGCCGATGATGTTGTTCTTTCCGGGCTGACTGCCGCCAGCACCAATGAAATAGCCGAAGTAATCCTAGGCGGAAGCATTATTATCCCGGCGGCATTTGTATTCTTTGGCCCCGTAGATATCAAATCTATAGCTGAATCCGGAGTATTTAACTTAGGTTTTGTAACCATGCCTTTAATCCTCAACAAGTTTGTTTTACCCGGCTTGTTCGGATTTTTCTGGTTCTTCTTGTTGTTTTTGGCTGGGATCACTTCGTCAGTTTCTCTTGCCCAGCCGGCGGTAGCTTTTCTCGAAGATGAATTTAATCTTAACCGCAAGCGGGCGGTTGTCATATTCGGCGTAGTTTCATTTATTTTGTGCCAGCCAGCAATATTCTTGCTCGGGCGCGGGGTTATCGATGAACTGGATTTCTGGGGCGGGACTTTTTTCCTGGTAGTATTTGCTACGATCGAAACAATTTTGTTTGCCTGGGTGTTCGGTATGGATAAAGCCTGGGAGGAGATACATAAGGGTGCGGATATGTCTGTACCGAAAGTTTATAAATTTATCATTAAATATATTACGCCTGTATTTTTGTTTTTCATCCTGGGGATGTGGTTGTTCCAGGAATGGATGCCGATAATTACAATGAAAAATGTGCCTTTGGCAGATAAACCGTATATTTTCTTTACCCGTTTAGGCCTGCTGTCTGTTTTTCTGGTTCTGGTGGTGCTTGTAAAGATGGCCTGGCGAAGAAGAAAACTTAATTTTAAGGAAGAAAGGTAAAAATGAAGCTGGGCGGTTGGTTATTTCTAATCTTTTCCTGGGGGTTGATTTTAAGCCTTTCGGCGCTTTGTTTCACTAATGTTTTTAAAAAGAGGAGATAAGATGAAGAAGTGTTTTTCTGTTGTTTTATTATCGGCTACTTTACTAATGACAGCAGGGTGCGCTCCTTTAATTATCGGGGCAGCCGCGGGAGGGTTGGGAGCTTATGCGATAAGCAGGGATACGGTGCAAGGAGACAGCGATAAGGATTATGACGAACTTTGGGAATCGGTTTTGACTGTTTCCAGGAGCCGGGGCTTGATCCAGGAAGAAGATATTGCAGCCGGTTATATTGTATTAGGGGTTCAATCGAGCAAGGTCTGGATAAAGTTGACCCGCCTGACTCAGACTACAACCAGGGTAAAGGTATCCGCACGCAAGTATCATTTTCCGAATATGGAGCTGGCGCAGGATATATTTGTGAGGATTATAACCGGAGTAAAGTAGGTTCGCGGGAATTTTTCTTTCTTTTTTACAAAATTTGTGTACAATATATCGAAGCTAGAAATAAATTTAAGCCGAGATAGCTCAGTGGTAGAGCGCGGCCCTGAAAAGGCCGGCGTGGGGGGTCCGATTCCCTCTCTCGGCATTTTTTATAAAGGCCCGTAGCGATACGGGCCTATTTTATTCCTATGGCAGGTAGAAATTTTTCCAAACCAGTCTATATAATCTTCTGGCTGTTTCTATTCCTTTTTTTAGCCGAAATCGCCCTTCGCCTGAATATTCGTTCGAATAAATATTACCTCTGGCGGCCAAACTGGCAAGTAACTTTTAAGCCATATCCTGGGATTATGCCCGGAGTAAGCAGCTCTGACGCAGTATTTAAGGCCAATTCAGATGGGATCCGCGGGGACGAATTAACGGCTAAACACAGCTTTAAAGTGCTGGCAGTGGGGGGAAGTACCACCGAGTGCCTTTATATAGACCAAAAAAAGACCTGGCCGCACATTTTGCAGGATAATCTGGCATCTATCGGCAATAAAGATGTCTGGGTAGGTAACATCGGCCGGAGCGGACTTTCAACTACAGGCAATTTAATAGAGCTAAAGTACCTGTTGCCTCAATACCAAAAAATCGATCTAATTATAGCTTTAGTGGGTTTTAATGATTTTCAAAGCTCGCTTCTAAATACTTTTGTCCAGAATAATTTAAAGCCCGAAAAAGAAAAGATCGGAATGGTTTTTGTTAGGACTCCTTCAAAAACCGGTAATTTAGAAGTTATAAAAATAACTCAGAAATTATTAAATAACTTTTTCAGAAATAAAGGGATTATTGAGGATTCCAGCGGCAGCTGGTATATTGGGGCCAGAAATTCCCGTAAAAGGGCTCAAATAATCAATAATTTGCCGGATTTAAGCCTGAGCCTGGAAATATTCGAAGATAATCTAAATCAGATTATAGATTTAGCCGAACAAAAATCAGCCAGGATCATATTTCTTACCCAGCCGTATATGTGGAATGACGGTTTGTCTCAGGAGGAGAAAGATCTTTTGTGGTTTGGCTATACCGGGGATAAGGAAAAATATTATTCCATTCCTGCGCTTATCGAAGGTTTAAAAACTTTCAATCTTCGTTTAAAAGAGATTTGTAAAAAACGTAAGGTCGGCTGTATTGACCTTGAAAAGCTGATTGCGCCAAATACCGCTTTTTTTTATGATGATGTGCATTTCAATGAGGAAGGCTGCCGCAAGGTTGCCGGCTTAATTACCGAATATTTAAGAGAAAATAAAATCCCCGGACTATAATCATAGCGCGGGGATTTTATTTTTAAGCGATTTATACCTTTTTAACGTTAGTTGCCTGGTCGCCTTTAGGTCCTTGAGTAACCTCAAATTCTACTTCATCGCCTTCTGCCAGAGATTTATAACCTTCTCCAACGATAGCGCTGAAGTGAACGAAGACATCTTTGCCATCCTCAGAAGTAACAAAGCCATAACCCTTTTGATTGCTGAACCACTTTATTTTACCTCTTGCCATTTCTGTTTCTCACCTCCTTAAGATAAAAAAAATCCGCGAAAGCATATTTTTAATTATTTACTTTGCTTCGCGGCTGTACCTGTTACTAATCAATTTCTTAACTTCTCCTCTAAAAACCACTTTTGGCTAATATACCATTAATTGGCAGTTTGTCAACAACTTTTCTTGCAAGTGAAAGGTTGACTATTAGTTAGGAATTGCTATAATAACTGATATGTTTTTTACTCGGCCATCCTTTAAGATCGTATAAGATTGCCGATGTAGCTCAGTTGGCAGAGCAGGACTTTCGTAAAGTCAAGGTCGGTGGTTCGATTCCACTCATCGGCTTAACGTTTACAGCTTTAGTTAAGACAATCCTTTTTTTTGGCTGGTTTTTAGTATCTTGCCTAGAAACCACACCCTAAAAAGGTGTTTTGCCCTGAAGTTAAGCTAAAATTACAAATGGCTAGATTGCGAAACGTTTTAAGAAACCGTAATTTTTTCTTATTGTGGATAGGCCAGATTATTTCCCAGCTGGGGGACAGGCTTGGGCAAATGGCTTTAATCGCCTTTGTTTACTTCAGGGCTCCCGGATCAACTTTACAAATAGCCAAAATATTGTCTTTTACCATTATCCCGGTATTTCTTATCGGGCCTTTAGCCGGTGTCTATGTCGACCGTTGGGATAGGCGCAGGACAATGTATGCGTGTGATTTTATGCGCAGCCTGTTAGTCCTGGCTATTCCGTTATTTTTGTTCTATACCAAAAACTTGGCGCCCATTTACCTGATTATATTCATAGCCTTTTCTATAGGAAGGTTCTTTGTCCCCGCGAAACTTTCAATAATACCGGACCTGGTAGATAATAAAGAGCTTTTAATAGCCAATTCGTTAATCAATACATCCGG
>JAQTTI010000017.1 GCA_028710845.1 Candidatus Omnitrophota bacterium
GCGCTGATCAAAACTTATTTTTCCTTTTGAGCTTAAAACCCCCTTAATTACGCCTCCGGCAAAAAGGATTTTCTCTCCTACCTTGGTCCGGCTGGGCTGGATAAGACAACTAAAAGTTGTTCCGTTTAGCCTTCTGGTCAGCAGAACTTCAACTTTACCGCCGGTAATTTTTTTGCCGATCAAGCGGCAATTTAAAACTTTAGTATCGTTAAGGACAAGTAAATCATTTTTTCGAAAATATTTATCTAATTCCTTAAAGACTGCGTGGGTAATCTGGCCGCTTTTTCTTTCTACAATCATTAAACGGGCATCTTCCCTTTTTTCCAAAGGATACTGGGCGATAAGTTCTTTAGGTAAGTTATAATCAAAATCGGAAAGTTTTAACATAGAGATTAAAAATGGGGTCAGAGCATTACAAAAAATGGGGTCAGAGCAAATTTATCTTATCTCGCATTCAGATAAATTTGCTCTGACCCCATTTTCAATCTATCTGACCCCATTTTCTTAATTTAGGTAACCAATGATTTGTTCGGTTAAATCATCTATCGAAAAAAATACTATGCCGTCTGAGGATAAATCATTGATCATATGGTACTGGTTAAAAAACAGGTCAGGCTTATCTTTCATCAAAAATAAACCCATCCCGACATAAATCTTGCCTTTGCCCTTATGTCCGAGAGAAGATTTGACTATTTCTTTGGCAAACTGGTTGTCCTTGGTATAAGCCATCAACACCGCATAATCGATTATCCCTTCTTCAAGCCACAAGGACCAATCCTGAAATGCGTTCGTATATGCCCTTTCTGCCATCGGCATAACTGCGCAGGAAACCAATAACCCCGGCGATTTGACCCTAATTAAACCTGAGATCTTGCGTAGAAGCTCAGTAACCTGCTGCCTCTTCCAATTATCCCAGGCTAAATATTCATCCTCATTGTTTAAGGTATCCAGGCTGTTTAATCCTGTTTTCTCTTTAAAACGCTCAACATTCTTAATTCCATACCCGTAAGTTAAACCGAATTTATTAAACCTTGTCCCCGGGACAAATGGCACCGGAGAAGGATAGCGTAAATAATCCAGATGTATTCCGCTAATTAACGGGTAGCGGTTTATGATTTCATTAATGATCGTAAGAATATACTCTTCTACCCTGGGGTCTCCGGGTTCTAGAAATATCATATCTTCCCTTAAGCAATATTTGTCAATTTCCATATTTGACACGCTCTTGGAAGGCCTTTGGTATTGGTCGCGGGTCAGGATAGAGCTGCCATATTTGTTTAGAATATCGGCCTTATCGTTTTTGCCAAGGCTTAAAACATTTACCCAGGCAAAAACATCGATCTTGTTTTCCTGCGCCTCCCTAAGCAGGAGGTCCAAAGTATCAAGACCTGAAGATTTAACCATTTGGTCATATTTTGACCTGTCTGAGATTTTAGAATCATAATAAGCATTTCCGGATTGAAAAATCTGCAGGTAGATTTCATTGATCTTGGCTTTTTTGCATTGGGCTATTAACTTATGTACCCCTTCCTTCGAATAAAGCGTTTTTTTCGCCGAGAAAACCGAAACCCAGACCCCTTTCTTAAAATCTTTCGGCTTACCCGGTCCATCTTGAGCCGCTAAAAGACTAGAATTAAAAATCAAAAATGCCGGTACAATTAATATTTTAATGAGCCTGTTTTTCATTTTTTGCGTCCTCAATAGAAAATTTGCACCCGCAATATTTCTGGCGGTAGATACCTATAGTCTTAGCCTCTAATTGAGCCTCTTTAAAACCGGGGCGGAAATCTTCGTAGTAAAACTCTAGTCCCGATTCTTGCGCCAGGCGTAACCCGCATTTTTTAAGCAGCTGGTGGTCCTGGTAAGGACTGACTAATAAAGTCGTGCTAAAAACTTTGTATCCGTTGTCTATAGCGTATTGGGCTGTTTTTTTAAGCCGTAAATTATAGCATATTTCGCAACGCCTAGGCCGGACTTGGCAATCCTTACCCTCTAGGCAAGAGAAATAATCGGATTGACAGTAATCAGGATAAATAACCGGCAGTTTGAAATATTCTTCTAAAACTCCAAGCGCATCTTTACGCTTGGCATATTCTTCCTGGGGGTAAATATTGGGATTGTAATAAAACCCTTGAACTTTAAATTTTTCCCTTAAAACGCTGAAAGGATAAATCAAACAAGGCCCGCAGCAAATATGCAACAGAATATCCATATGGGACACCTAGAACAATTCTTCCTGTTTATTAAATTTCAGGCCAAAATGCTCATAAGCTTTTTTAGTTGCCAGCCTGCCTCGGGAGGTGCGTTTCAGGTAGCCGGCTTTTAAAAGATACGGCTCGACAGTGTCGGCAATAGTGTCCACTTCTTCGTTAAGGCTGGCTGCCAAAGACTCTATACCTACCGGGCCGCCGTCAAATGATTCAAGGATCAATTTCAAAACCTTGCGGTCAAGCTCATCAAAGCCTGCCTGATCAATGCCCAGCTCATTAAGTATTTTTGAGGCCGCTTGAGCGTCTACTTTTTCTAATTTTGATACTTGGGCGTAATCTCTAACTCTTCTTAAAAGCCGGTTGGCAATCCTGGGAGTCCCCCGGGCGCGCTTGGCAATCTCTAACGCGGCCTGATCATCCAGGCAAACAGTTAGCAGTTGACTTGAATTTTTTATTATTTTAGCCAGTTCCTCTATCTTGTAAAAATCAAGACTGTAAAAAATACCGAATCTTCCCCTTAAAGGGGCGGCCAATAATCCGGAACGAGTTGTCGCTCCGATAAGGGTAAAAGGCTTAAGGTTGAATTTGATCGTTTTGGCGTAAGGGCCTTTATCTATTACAAAATCGATCTGAAAATTTTCCATTGCCGGGTACAGAAACTCTTCGACAACTTTAGACATCCTGTGGATCTCATCGATAAAAAGGATGTCTCCTTTTTCTAGGTTAGTTAAAATCCCGATTAAATCTCCGGCTCGTTCAATTGCCGGACCGCTGGTTGCGGTTATTTTGGCGGCCATTTCATGGGAAATAATATGGGCCAGGGAAGTTTTTCCCAGGCCGGGCGGCCCGCTTAAAAGCACATGTTCAAGCGGTTCTTCCCTTTGCTTTGCTGCTTGGATTGCAATCCTTAAATTATCGACAATATCTTTATGGCCGACAAATTCGTTAAATTTCTTCGGCCTCAAGGATATGCTTAAAACAACATCCTCTTCGGATTCTTTTATATCGGCTACGATAGGGCTTGTGCCCTTAAGCAGTGTTTTTCTGGTCTCTTCGCTCATAGGGGATGATATTCTCTTTATTTCTGACTATAAATATTTCTTCGAAAGCCTGATCCTGGCGGGCGACGATCTCTTTCATTTTTGCCAGCTCTAAAATCGCAAGAAAAGTGACAATTATTTCCATTTTATTTTTTGATTTTATAAATAATTCCGAAAGTTTGATCTCTGATTGCAAAAGCAGTATATGTAAAATATCATGGACCTTTTGCTCTACGGTAAACTGGTCTTTAACCACTTCATAAAAAACTTCCCGGGGAACATCTTTTAATGCCCTCGAGAAAGCACTGATTAAATCAAATATACTGGCTTCAAAGTAAACTTCTCCTTTATCATCCTTATCCACGCCCTGCGGGGCTTCCGATTTCGGGCGTTTAAAAACTTCCTGCTGGCTGATTTCCCTGGCTTTTAAATCTTCGGCTATTTGTTTAAATTTTTCATATTCAAGCAGTCTTTTAACCAATTCCGCCCTTGGGTCCTCTTCTTCCTGCTCAGCCGATTCTTCAGCCGGAAGAAGCATCTTGGATTTTATCTGCATCAACGTCGAAGCCATTACCAGGAATTCTCCCACAATATTTAAATCTAAAAGCTGCATGAAATTAATATATTCAAGGTATTGCTGGGTGACTTTGGCAATCGGAATATCATAGATATTCAGGTGATCTTTTTTCACCAGATACAGCAAAAGATCCAGCGGCCCCTCAAACATATCTAATCTTATTTTATAGTTCATATAAGTTTCAGAATCTGCCTTACTTCCTGGATTGTTTTTTCGGCTATTTTTCCAGCCTTAGCCTGTCCTAAAGATAATATCTTTTCGATATAACCTTTATCTTTTAAAATATCTTGTCTCTTTTTTTGTATCGGAGCCAATAGATCAATAATCTTACCCGCCAATTCCTTTTTGCAATCAGTACAACCTATTTTTGATTTAACGCAGGCCTCGTTTATCTCTTCGGCTGCCTCAGGAAAAAATACCCTGTAGTAATTACAGACATTACATTGGTCGGGATGGCCGGGATCGGAAAAACGGATACGTTTCGGATCTGTAACCATACTTTGGACTTTTTTTCGGATAACCTCCGGCTCTTCGCTAAGGCCTATATAATTATTATAACTCTTGCTCATTTTCCTTCCGTCGGTACCCAAAAGACGGGTAGTTTTCGTAAGCAAGGCATTGGGCTCGATCAGGCACTCTGTTTTATAAAGATGATTAAATTTACGCACAATCTGCCTGGCCAGTTCCAAATGCGGCAGTTGATCTTCTCCGACAGGGACAGCCTCGGCCTTATAAAGCAGGATGTCTGCGGCTTGCAAAACAGGATAACCTAAAAAGGCATAGGTGCTTAAATCGCGATTGGTTATTTCGCGCAGCTGCTCTTTATAGGTAGGACAACGCTCCAAAAGACCCAGCGGCGTTACCAGAGAAAGGATAAAATAAAGCTCAAGGTGCAAAGGCACCTGCGACTGGATAAAAATATTTGATTTCTCAGGGTCAACCCCGCAGGCAAGCCAATCGGCGACATTATCAAGGATATTCTCCTTAAGATTAAGAGGATTTTCATATTCCGACATAAGCGCATGCCAGTCAGCTACCATAAAATAACAATCGTATTCATCCTGAAACTTTACCCAATTCGATAATGCCCCGACTAAGTGGCCTAGATGCAATTTACCGGTCGGCCGCATCCCGCTTAATATCCGTTTTTTATTCATTACAATGTCCTGGCTATCTTTTCTATGTCGTAAGCTTCGATTATATCGCCTTCCATCAACTGATCGAATCCGCCGACCGCTATCCCGCATTCAAAACCTTCTCCGACTTCGCGTACATCATCCTTAAAGCGCTTAAGGCTTGAGATCTTGCCTTCAAAGGCGACTTGACCGTTACGGACTACGCTAACCGCACAATTACGGTTAATCTTACCCTTAATCACCATGCATCCTGCAATCAGCCCCGAACGGGTAAGGTTAAACATTTTCCTTACTTCGGCTTTACCCGAAAAAACTTTTTTCAACCTTGGGCTGAGCATGCCTTCAACGGCGGCTTTTATATCATTGGCTAGTTCATAAATGATACTGTATGTTTTTACCTCTACTCCTTCTTTAGAAATCAATTCTTTAGCCGGCTCATCCGCATTAACATTGAATCCTAAAATCAAAGCGTCGCTGGCCATTGCCAGGACCACATCGGAAGTGTTGATATTACCCGCAGCTAAATGGATTATACTTACCTTTATTTCGGAAACATTCAGCTTATCCAAAGTATCCTTGATCGCTTCAAGCGAACCCTGGACGTCAGCCTTAATGATCAATTTTAATTCTTTGATCTGGCCCTCGGCGATTTTATTATGCAGTTCTTCCAGGCTGACATGTTTTATTTCTTTTACCTGTGACTGTTTTTCTTTTTCCACCCTCGCTTCAATCAGGCCTTTGGCTTGTTTTTCATCTTCAATTACAAAAAACTGCTCTCCTACATTAGGAATACCGCTTATGCCTAGAACTTCAACCGGAGTTGCCGGGCCCACACTGGTTACGACTTGTCCCCGGTCATCTAACATCGCCCGGATCTTGCCGTATAGATTACCGACAATAATATTTTGATTTAAGCGAAGTGTACCGTTCTGAACCAGCAGGGTCGAGACCGGGCCGCGGCCCTTGGCCATCCTGGCTTCTATAACTACTCCGTTTGCCAAGCGGTCGGGGTTTGATTTTAACTCCATAATTTCCGCCTGTAATAAAATCATTTCCAGTAAATTATCAATACCCTCGCCTGTCTTAGCCGATACGGGAACGGTTATGGTTTTGCCTGCCCAATCTTCAGGGGTTAATCCTGCTTCTGCCAATTGCTTTTTTACCCTGTCAATATCAGCACCGGCTTTATCTATTTTATTAATCGCAACAATTATAGTAACCCCTGCGGCCTGCGCATGGTCAATAGCTTCTTTGGTCTGAGGCATAATCCCATCATCGGCGGCAACCACTAAAACTACTATATCTGTTATCCTAGCGCCTCTTGCCCGCATAGCAGTAAAAGCCTCATGTCCGGGGGTATCCAAAAAGGTGATTTCCCCTGAAGCAAGCT
Organism: Candidatus Omnitrophota bacterium; assembly: GCA_028710845.1. Classification (GTDB taxonomy): domain Bacteria; phylum Omnitrophota; class Gorgyraeia; order Gygaellales; family Profunditerraquicolaceae; genus UBA6249. The sequence continues at coordinate 6,354 of JAQTTI010000017.1, forward strand.
TTACCCGATAAGCGCCGATATGCTGAGTAATGCCCCCGTGTTCTGCTTCAGTAACCTTGGTTTGTCGGATGGCATCAAGCAAAGAAGTCTTTCCGTGGTCAACATGGCCCATAAAAGTAACGATCGGCGAACGGTTTCTCAGACTAGAAGGTGAATCTGCCTTTTTGTGTTCACTTAAAGCAACCTCCTCGGCATCAGGAGCTTTTTTAATCTTTAAATTATATTTCAAGCAAAGTTTATTTAAAACAGCTTCATCTAAAGTCTGGTTAATACCGATCATTATTCCCAAGCTCATCAGATTCTTGATAAGAACTGATGATTTTTCCTGAAGCTTTATCGCTAAATCTTTTACGGTTATGGGAAGCTCAAGTTCGATCTCCTTGCTTGGGACTAAAGGAGCTTCGGGTTTCTTTTCGATGTGCACGCTCGGCGCACTAACCCCGTGGGCCTTATCAACAACAGGATGCTTGACTTGAGGCACAACTGGCTTGTGAACTGCGGGCTTTACTTCAGGCTTATGGACAGGCTGCTGGACCGGCGGTTTATGTATGTGCAAGGATACTTCCGTTTTAATCTCCGGTTTTATTTCTGTTTTTAGCTGAACTTTGGGCTCATGTTTTAAGGGCTTGATTTCTTTTTTTGGCTTGCTTTTTACGGCCAGTTTCGGTTTAACAGCCTTAACCTGAGGCTTAAGTTTTACAATACCAGCCTTAGCTGGCGCCTTTTTCGTTTTAACCTCAGGCAAACCTGCGCGCTTTGGTGCTTTAGGTTTAACTGTTTTTTTTGGTTTAGTTGCTTCTTTTTTTGCCTTAAGCATGATTTCTCCGTCCTGAATTTTTAAGTTAGATTAATTTTTTTGCTTCAGCAATAATTTTTTGGGCTTTCTTTTCTCCGATGCCCTTTATTTTCATCAACCCTTCTTCTTTGGCCTCAATTACATCTTTGATGCTTTTGATTCCTTCTTCTTTCAAGGCTTCGACAAGTTTTTCACTTAATCCGGGAAGGTCTCCCAAAGAAACCTCTTCTTTTTTAGCCTCTTTTTTGGCTGCTTTTTTAGTTTCTTTCTTGGCAGACTTGGTTTTCTTAGGCTTTGGTTCTTCGGTTTCGTCTTTCTCAGCTTCCAGCGAAACAGCTTTTTCTGCGGTTTGGCCCAAAGCCTCCTGGGCAATCATGGTTTTGGTGCGGATATCCAGCTCCCACCCCACCAGCCTGGAAGCCAGACGCACATTCTGCCCGTGTTTACCAATACTTAAAGATAGCTGATCATCTTCTACGATGACTTCGGCTTTATTCTTTTCCCTATCCAGCTTTATTTCCGAAATTTTAGCCGGTGAAAGAGCGGCCTTGATATATTCACGCAGGTCTTCGTTGAAACGGACTATATCGATTTTTTCACCCTGCAATTCATTAACGATATTCCTGACCCGGTTACCGCGCATGCCAACGCATGCCCCCACAGCATCAACCTTTTCATTTTTGGAATATACAGAAATCTTGGTCCGCTCTCCGGCCTGACGGGTAATACCTCTGATTTCTACAATCCCTTCATAAATTTCCGGAACTTCTAATTCAAACAGTTCTTTAACCAGATTAGGATGGGCCCTGGAAAGGATTATCTGCGGGCCTTTGGTGTCTTTCTTTACATCAACCACATAGGCGCGGATACGTTGCCCCTGCTTAAATTCTTCTTTTGGAGACTGTTCCCTTTTAAGCAATATCCCTTCGGCTTTTCCCAAAAGGTCGATAATAACATTACCCTTCTCAAAACGATAAACCGTGCCGCTAACGATCTCTCCTACCCGGCTTTGAAATTCTCCGAACACCACGTCTTTTTCCGCTTCGCGCATCTTTTGGATAATTACCTGGCGGGCAGTAGATGCGGCAATCCTGCCGAAATCGATATTGGTAACCGGTTCGTTATTGCGAAAAGCCTGGATTTGGCCAGTTTGACGGTCAATGTGCACCTTAAATTCCTCGTCGGGTTTTAAATCTATCACTCTTTTGGCAGCGCTTAGCATTGCGCTTTCAACTGCCTCAAGCATAATCTCTCGTTTAATCCCTTTTTCGCGTTCAATCTGTTCAATTATCGCTAATAATTCCTGACTCATTTTTTAATCTCCATTATTTTTTAATAATAAATGCGCTTTATTAATTTTGTTTAAAGGAATCACTAATTCCCTTTCCGGCGCTTTTACATTAACATTGTTATCATCTGCATTAATCACTATTGCCTGCCACTCAAGCTTTCCTTCAACCGGCTCTTTAAGGAAAAATACCGCTTCTTTATTTTTACACCTTAAGAAATCCTTTTTCGAGCTTAAATTACGGTCAAGGCCGGGAGAAGAAACCTCCAGGATATACTCGGATGCAATCAGCTCTTTTTCTTCGATTAAATCACCAAGCCGGCGGTTAAGCAGGGCGCATTCGCCCAAAGTTATGCCTCCATCAGGATAATCGGCTAAAACCCTGATTACAAGCTTTCGGCCTTGCGGCCTTAAGATCAAATCGATAAGCTCTATATTTTTAACCCTAAAAAGCCCGTTAATCAGGCTGTCTAGATCTTTAACCAGCTCTTCTTTTATCATTCCTAAAAATCATGGCTAACGTAGCCGGATATTTTGTTAAGTTTATTATAAAAATTCGGCCTGGTCTTAGTGCATTTAAGGCTCTTGGAACTTTCATCAAAAACAAAAATATCCTGAATGGCGAATTCTTTGGATTTGACTACTTCGCTGATCTGGGTAACCTTACGGGAGCCGTCTGAAAACCTGGTCAAATAAACAACCAAGTCAACCGCCCCGGTAATCTGCCTTTTGGCAACTTCGCTCGACATATTGCTGCTACCCATTAAAACCAGGATTTCCAGCCGATCCAAAGCCTCAAGGGGAGAACTGGCATGCAAAGTAGTCATCGAACCTTCGTGCCCCGTATTCATTGCCTGAATCATGTCTAAAACTTCTCCGCCTCTTACTTCGCCGGCAATAATCCTGTCCGGTCTCATATGTAATGCGTTCTTAAACAGGTCCCTTACACTGATTTCTCCTTTTCCCTCAACATTAAACGGCCGGGTTTCCATCGGCACTGTATGTTTTCTGGAAACAATCAACTCACGCGTATCCTCTATCGTAATCAACCTTTCGTTTTCGGGTATAAAATCGATCAAGGCATTCAAAAAGGTGGTTTTACCGCTTCCTGCGCCTCCTGAAATTAAAATATTCAACCGCGAAACTATGCAGGCTTTCAAAAATTCTGCCGCCGAAGCGCTGATACTGCCTGATTTGATCAGGTCTTCCATACGTAAAACATTATAAGAGAATTTCCTGATAGTTAACAACGGCCCAATGGTTGAAACCGGACTCCTTACTATATTGACGCGCGAACCGTCAGAAAGCCTGGCGTCTACAAAAGGCTCAAATTCGGAAATTCTCCTTCCGATAGGAGCGGTGATCTTTTCGATCAGATATGATACCTGGGATTCGTCGTAAAAAGTTATATCAGTCAGCTCTAAGTTACCGCTTCTTTCTACATAAACCTGGCGCGGACCGTTAACCATAATTTCGGTGACGGTCGGGTCTTTAAGCAGTTGTTCAATCGGACCAAAGCCGAGAAAATGGGTAATTATTTCCTCCATCAGCTTTTCCTGTTCGTGGCGATGCAGGCTGATTCTATTTCCTTTTATCACCGATTTAAATGCGGTTTCTATCGTCCGTTGGAATACTGAACGGTCCTCCTTGCCAAAATTAGCCCTAAGCTCTTCTTCTTTTGTTTTTAAATATGCTAAAACTTCTTCTTTGATTGCCTTAAGATGTTCTGTCATTTAAAATTGTCTCCTATACCAAATCAGCAACAGATTTCAATGCTTCGCCTTTCGATAAAATAAAGGTCTCTTTAGTCTTACGAACCCTAAGTTCGACCTTTTTTTCTTCGATATTTTTCTTGCCTATTACAATGCTTAAGGGCACGCCGATAAGGTCGGCATCTTTAAATTTTACCCCGGCCCGCTCATCCCTGTCGTCAATGAGGATTGAAAAACCTTTAGCGTTTAATTGGTTATACATATCCAGCGCCTCTTTCATAATTTCATTATTGGTAACATCCAAAGGCAGGACTATCACCTCAAACGGGGCAATTTCTTTGGGGAAAATAATTCCGTCTTTATCATTGTTTTGCTCGATTACTGCCGAGATCAACCTCGAAACGCCGATACCATAGCAGCCCATAACTAGCGGAGAAAGATTACCTTTAATATCGGAAAAATTTGCCCCTAAAGCCTGGCTGTATTTTAATCCCAGTTTAAATATATGGCCGACTTCAATAGTATTTACCTTATCCGCCTTGGAATTGCATTTAGGACAGAGATCGCTTTCTCCGGCCGCAGAAGCCTGTAAGCATTCCGGACAGACGCATACCACATCCTCGCCAAGGGCAGCCGGAGCCATAAATTCATGGGAAACTTTGCCGCCCATAATACCGGAATCAGCTTCCGTAATTAAAGTTTTTAATCCGCATCTTAAAAATATCTTTTTATATGCTTCAAATATTAACGAATAGTTCCTGTCTAAACCGGCTTCGTCCTTATCAAAACTATAAGCGTCTTTCATGATAAATTCACAGGCCCTGATCAGGCCAAAACGCGGACGGATTTCATCCCGGAATTTTGTCTGGATCTGGTATAAGATTAAAGGCAGCTGCCTATAGCTGGAAATATTGTTTTTAATTAAATCGGTAATTATTTCTTCATGGGTCGGGCCGAGAACAAGGTTTCTGCCCCGCCTGTCCTTGAGCCTTAACATTACTTCGCCTAAATCTTTATCGCGCCCCGTCTTCTGCCAGAGTTCTAAGGGATGTAATGCCGGAAGCAATAATTCGCTAGCCCCGCAGGCATTCATCTCCTGGCGGATTATCGCCTGGATCTTTTCTAAAACCCGTAAACCCAGGGGAAGATAGGTATAAGCCCCGTCCATGAGCATGCGGACAAATCCGGCGCGTAATAATAGCTGGTGGCTTAATGACTCGGCCTCTTTAGGTGTTTCTTTTAGCGTTGGAATAAAAACTTTTGTCCAAAACATCTTAATCCTTATTTCCTTCTCTGGTTAGTCTTTTCTAAATATTTCCCTGGGTAAATTTACTCCTCTTTTGGCAAACAAAGGATAGAATACCGGTTCTATTCCGGTAGCTTTAAAAGCTCCATAAACCTTGCCGTCCTCGACAACATTATTTATTTCATAGTAAAAAAGATCCTCCAGGTTTACCCATCCATTCTTGATGCCATTGACCTGGGTAATCCGGGTAATTTTGCGGGTGCCGTCAGCCAGCTGGTCCTGCTGGATGATTAAATGCAAGGAAGCGGCAATCTGGCGGTGGATTGCTTCCAAAGTTATAGGTATCCCCGACATAAGAATGGTTGTTTCCAGGCGGTGTAAAACTTCAGCCGGAGTATTCGCATGGATAACTGAAAGAGCGCCGTTATGGCCGGAACACATAGCCTGAAGCATATCCAAAGCTTCAGGGCCTCTTATCTCGCCCAAAATAATCCTTTGCGGCCGCATCCGCAAGGTATTGCGGAAAATATCCCTGATGGTAATCTCGCCTTTTCCTTCGATATTAGCCGGTTTAGTTTCCAACCTGACAACGTGGTCCTGGGACAAATGCAATTCCGCGGTATCTTCAATAGTAATTGTCCGCTCATCATTTCCGATATAGCTTGAAAGTACGCCTACCGTCGTAGTTTTTCCGCTTCCGGTAGCGCCGGCAAATATCATATTAACCTTGCCCTTAACGCAGGCAATCAAAAAATCCGCCATTCTTCGATCAAAGGTCCCCAGCTCGATTAAATCTTCCGCTTTAATAATTTTCTTAAGAAATTTACGGATGGTAATAGTCGGGCCGTCTAAAGCCAGCGGAGGAATAATTATATTTACCCGCGAGCCATCCTGAAGGCAAACGTCCGTATAAGGAGATAGCTCATCGACCCTCCTTCTGGTGGGCGCTAAAATTTTCTGGACGATATACATTAACTGCTGGTCGCTGTCAAATTTAATATTGGTTAATATTTTTTTGCCGAGTTTTTCGACGTATACGTTCTGGGTACCATTGATCATAATTTCGGTAATATCGGGATCCATCATCAGTTTTTCAATCGGCCCGAAACCGGAAAATTCATCGACCAGTTCGTTGATGATCTTTTCCCTTTCTTCCTGCTTAAGCGGCCCGCGCGGCTGAGCTAAGATACCTTCAAGAATATTCCTGACAACTGCTGCCACTTCGGTCTTTTCACCCGAGCTTTTTTGCAAAATATAGCTGTATTTTGCGATAAAATCCTCGCGTACTCTGCCTTTTAAATTCTGCTGGGCCATATAATCTCCTTTTAGGTTTTTGCCCTCTGTTTGATCTCGTTTAATAGAACATTTACGGAATCTTTGGCCGCAATTTTCCTGACTATTTTACCGTTTGAAAATAATAACCCTTCATTTTTGCCGAAGGCTAGGCCCAGGTCTACCCCTTTTGCTTCACCTGGCCCGTTAACTACGCATCCCATTATGGCTATTTTTAAAGGATCAGACCTCTTAACCAGCCTTTGGCAGCCTATTTTAGCTTCAAGTTCTTTGACGATATTTATTAAATCTACTTCACACCTGCCGCAGGTCGGGCAGCTGATTATCTGAATTCCGCTAGTAAAAAGACCTAATGACCCAAGTATACCTTTGGCTGCTTTAACCTCTTCGACCGGATTATCGGTCAAAGACACCCTTATTGTATCACCAATACCCTCTAACAGTAAAGCCCCTATTGCAACGCTTGATTTAATCACCCCGTTAAAGGAAGAACCGGTTGCGGTAAGGCCAAGATGCAAAGGGTAGCCGCAAAGCCTGGAAACCTTGCGGTAGCTTTCGATTGTATCCAAAACATTGTTGGCTTTAAGCGATATGACTATATTGTGAAATTTTTGCTTCTCAATGATTTTTACATAATTCAAACAGGATTTTACCAGTCTATCAGTCATCGAAGATTTCCTGGGACCGTTATCCTTGACTGAACCGCTGTTTAAACCGATACGTAAAGGGATCCTGGCTTGTTTTAAAGCACTGACCACAGTGTTAATCTCTTCAGGTTTATCGATATTTCCCGGATTTAACCTGATTTTGTCTGCACCGTTTTCGATGGCAGCTATTGCTAATTTATAAGAAAAGTGAATATCGGCAACCAAAGGAATCTTGGATCCTGCTTTAATCTTCTTTAAAGCAGCTGCATCAGCCGCATCTTTAATTGCCAGGCGAACAATCTGGCACCCCTGCCCGGCCAATTCCCTAATCTGCTTCAAAGTAGCTTCTACATCCGAAGTTTTTGTCTTAGTCATTGACTGAATAGCAATCGGATGGAGCGATCCGATAGTAACATTACCTATTTTTACCGATTTGGTCTTTTTTCTTTTAATTTCCATATTTATTTGGCAAAAAATTTGCCGATCTTATCCCCGTATAGCCTCAATATATCATTGTAAGTAACAAATAAAGCCAGGCTGATCAAAAACGTAAAACCGATGTTGTTGATTACCTGTTCTGCCTTAAGGCCTATCCCCTTTTTCCTGATTTTTTCAAGCCCCAGTAAAAATAGATGCCCGCCGTCAAGAATAGGCAAAGGCAGGATATTAAATATCGCCAGACTTACGCTTAATACGGCAATCAAATGCAATATTGCAATTAACCCTAACTTGGCGACTTTAGAAGTGATAAAAAGTATTCCCAGGGGACCGGTCATTGATTCACGCATGGACATTCGGCCGGTAACCAGCGCCCATAAGCCTTCGAAGGTCTGTACTGTCAGGCTAAAGGTTTTCTTTGCGGCCAGGTACCCCGATTCAAAAAAACCATGCCTTACTTCGATTATTTCGTCAAAAGGGGTGATACCTATAATACCCATAGTCATTTTTTTACCCAACTGGTCATCAATAGTTTTATCTCTAAGCGGGACATTAAAATTCAGCTCCTGGTTATCGCGTAAAACGGCTACTTTGACGCTGGAGGCGGCCTTGTTTTCCTGGATCCTCGCCTGCAGGTCTTCCCACAAGTCGACTCTTTTGCCTTCGATCGAAATAATCCTGTCCCCTATAGCTAACCCCGCTTCTTTCGCCCCATAACCATCGGTTAATCCTCCGACTTTAGCAGTTAAGCTGGGATAGCCGATAAAAAATATAAGCCAAAAAAATAAAAATCCCAGCAGGTAATTCAGAAAAGGGCCGAAAAAGATGATCTGGAACCTTTTCCCGGGTGCTTTTGAGAAATATTCGTCTTTGGCGCCTTTATATTCAGCCTGGCTATCACCTGCCATTTTAACATAACCGCCGAGAGGAATAAGGCTTAAAGAGTATTCCGTATCCCCGGACTTTTTCTTAAATATCTGCGGGCCGAAACCTAATGAAAACTGTTCGACGCGCACCCCATTTTTCCGGGCGCAGATAAAATGCCCGAATTCATGGACAATAATAAGCAGGCTCAAGATAAAAATAAAAATAAGTATCGGCATTTTTAATTAATGTTAGTGTGCCAGGCGACTGGCTTCTTCCCTGGCCCAATTGTCTGCAGACAATATATCCTCTAAGCAGGGATCGGCTTTTTTCCGGTGGCGGCGCATAACATTCTCCACTATTTCCGGTATTTTTATAAAACCTATCTTTTTGTTTAAAAAGTTAGCCACGCATTCTTCATTAGCTGCATTTAAAACTGCCGGCATAGTCCCCAATTCCCGGGCAGCCCGGTAGGCTAAAGCCAGGCTGGAAAATTTTTTTAAATCCGGCCTTTCAAAATGAAGGTTGTTCAGCTTGTAGAAATCAATCCCGCAAAGTTGACTCGGCAGCCGCTCAGGATACGATAGAGCATACTGAATCGGAATGCGCATATCGGTAACCGACAGCTGAGCCATAATCACCCCATCATTAAACTCTACCATTGAATGGATTAACGCCTCGGGATGGATCAATATTTTTATCGTTTCAGCCCGTAAACCGAACAAAAACATCGCTTCAATCAATTCAAGCCCTTTATTCATCAGCGTTGCCGAATCTACGCTAATTTTCTTACCCATCTTCCAGCGGGGATGCCTTAATACTCTTTCTATAGTTACATTTTTAAATTTATCCCTGGGCAGTATCCTTAAAGGCCCTCCCGAAGCAGTTAAATATA
>JAQTTI010000084.1 GCA_028710845.1 Candidatus Omnitrophota bacterium
GACAAAGGCCAATGTATTGGGAACTAAGCTAAAACTAACTTTTTAAATTTTACACAGATTTAACATTCATCGATAAGAATATGGTATATAATGGAACAAATTTGGAGGTCAAAATGTATAAAAAATGTTTAATTGTTTTAGTAATGTTTTTATTGACAATTCCTGTATTTGCCGCAGCAGGCAAAAATTCTATCCAGATTAAGGGATCAGATACCATGGTCAATCTGGCACAGGCCTGGGCGGAAAGATATATGGAAGAAAACCCCGGAGATTTTGTGGCAGTTACCGGCGGAGGTTCAGGCACCGGTTTATCAAGCCTGATCAGCGGGACCTGCAGCATTGCTATGAGCTCAAGAAATATTAAAGAGAAAGAAATTGCCTTAGCTAAACAGAAAGGTGTTGAACCTTATGAAATAAAGGTTGCTTTGGATGGTTTGGCGGTAGTAGTTAACCCCGCTAATCCGGTTGGTAAATTAACTATAGACCAGTTGGCCGATATTTTTTCCGGTAAGATTACTAACTGGAAAGAGGTAGGCGGAAAAGATGAGAAGATTGTTATTCTTTCGCGGGAAGTTAATTCCGGCACGCATGTTTATTTTAAGGAGCATGTTTTAAGAAAAGGAAAAGCAGACGGTAAAGAAGAGTTTGCCCCGAGCGCTCTATTGTTATCCTCATCGCAGGCAATCGCCGATGAAGTGTCGGGTAATTCCGCGGCAATTGGTTATTACGGTATGGGCTATATCTCTAATAAACAAAAGGCTATCAGCGTGGCCAAGGATATTAAGTCAGAGTATGTTGCTCCGACAATAGAAAATGTATTAAGCGGGAAATACCCCATATCCAGGCCGCTTTTTTGCTATTCTAACGGAGAGCCCCACGATTTAATTAAAAAATTCGTTGACTATACCCTTTCTAAGGAAGGCCAGGAAATTGTAGTCAAAACAGATTTTGTCCCGGTAAAAAAATAACAAAATGGCCATAAGGAAGATAAAAGAATTTGCAATTGAAAAGCTAATCCTGATTTGCGGGTTAGCTTCCATCTTTTTTGTGGTTTTGATCTTCTTATTTTTGACCAAAGAAGGCCTGTCCGTATTTAAAACAGTCACTCCTTTTAGTTTTCTTTTCGGGAAAAGCTGGTATCCGATTTCCGAGCCTGCCCAATTAGGGATCCTACCGCTTATTTGCGGCTCATTACTGGTTACTTTAGGAGCAGCTATTATTTCTATTCCAATAGGCGTAGCTTGTGCTGTTTATATCGCCGAGATTGCGCCCGGTAAAATCAAAGAAATACTTAAAGCGGGAATCGAGTTGTTAGCCGCCATTCCTAGCGTGGTTTTGGGTTTTATCGGGATGGTTACACTTGTTCCCTGGGTGAAAACTACTTTTAATCTTCCTACGGGGCTTACGGCTTTATCCGGTTCAATAATACTGGCTTTTATGGCCATGCCTACCATAGTTTCAATTGCCGAAGACGCGCTTTATTCGGTTCCCAAAAGTTATAAAGAAGGAGCTTTTGCTTTAGGGGCGACCCATTGGCAGACAATTTACCGGGTATTGCTGCCGGCTGCTTCTTCCGGCATCGTTGCTGCAGTAATGCTTGGCATAGGTCGTGTAATCGGCGAGACCATGGCAGTAATGATGATTACGGGCAATGCCGCAGTTATTCCCCAGAGCATTCTTGTGCCGGTGCGTACTTTAACTGCCACTATTGCTGCGGAAATGGGAGAGGCCGTTGTGGGAAGCGAACATTATTTTGCCCTTTTTGCTGTCGGCATAGTTTTATTTATTATAAGTTTCATAATTAATGTTACAGCCGACCTGTTTTTACATAAAAGAAAGTTTTGATAATGCGTAATACCCAAAGAACCCAAAAAATAGCCTTCTTTTTTCTTTTTCTAGCCACACTTTTAATCGTAATCCCGGTCGGGATGATCGTGGTAATTATCTTCCAGAAAGGTATCCCTGCGATTAACTGGCAATTTCTGTCGGATATTCCCCGTCAGGGTATGCGCGCAGGAGGGATTTATCCGGCGATTATCGGGACTCTGTATCTGGTTTTAGGAGCAATAATTTTTGCTTTACCAATCGGGCTGCTCGCCGCGATTTATCTAAGTGAGTATGCTAAAGATAATCTGCTTAACCGGATAATTAAATTGGCAATTGTTAATCTTTCGGGAGTGCCTTCTGTTGTTTATGGTTTATTTGGCCTGGCGCTTTTTGTCGTTTTCTTAAAATTCGGGGCTTCAATTTTATCTGGTTCGCTTACTCTTGGAATAATGATATTGCCGATAATTATTACCACTTCCCGTGAGGCATTAGAAAGCGTGCCTCAATCATTCAGAGAGGTAAGCCTTTCGTTGGGAGCAAGTAAATGGCAGACCATCAGGCATATTGTCCTGCCGAATGCAATTCCCGGCGTCTTAACCGGCACAATACTCGGGCTCGGCCGGGCAGCAGGCGAGACTGCCCCGATACTTTTTACGGTAGCCGCTTTTTATCTACCGCAGTTGCCAAAATCTATTTTTGACCAGGCAATGGCTTTACCGTACCACTTATACGTTATTTCAACCCAGGTGCCTAATGTAGACGAGAAGGTCCGTTACGGAACTGCCCTTGTCTTATTAACTTTAGTTCTGTTTATGAATTTAGTGGCTATAATTATCCGCTATAATTTCAGGAAGAAAAAGAAATGGTAAAGTTTAATATAAAGAATCTGAATATCTGGTTTGGCCAAATTCATGCTTTAAAAAGTGTGAACGTAGAAATAGAAGCCAATGAGATATTAAGCATAATCGGCCCATCCAACAGCGGTAAAACCAGTTTTCTGCGCATGCTTAACCGTTTAAATGACCTGCATCCGGAGTTTAAAATGTCAGGCTGGCTTGAGTTTGATAATGAAGATATAAGAAAAATAAATATTGAGGATTTACGCAAAAGAGTCGGCATGGTATTTGCTTTACCGTTACCCTTGCCTTTATCGATTTTTGACAATATCGCCTATGGAGTGAAAATGCACGGATTAAAAAGGCGCGAAAGGGTATCGGAAATTGTCGAGCGCTCATTAAAACAGGCCTACCTTTGGGATGAAGTAAAAGACCGGCTTGATGTTTCGGCATTTAAATTATCAGGAGGCCAGCAGCAGCGGCTTTGCATTGCCCGTACGCTGGCAGTCGAGCCGGAGGTCATTTTGTTTGATGAGCCCTGTTCCGGGCTTGACCCGATTTCGACTGCTAAGGTTGAAGAAGCAATGCTAAAATTAAAAAAGGATTATACGATTGTCCTGGTAACTAACAACGTCAAGCAGGCGGCTAGAGTAGGAGACCGCACAGCTTTCTTTTTATCAGGGGAACTGGTAGAGCTGGACAAGACCGAAAAAATATTTACTGCACCCGCAGACCAGAGGACTGACGGTTATATCAGAGGAAAATTCGGATAATGGCGGATATTAAAGTAAATAAACTTAATTTATGGTATGGCGACTTTCAGGCGCTGATAAATGTTGGCGCCCATTTTGCCGAAAAACAGATTACTGCAATGATTGGCCCTTCTGGCTGCGGAAAGTCGACTTTATTAAGAGTATTTAACCGGATGAATGATTTGATAGAAGGTGTGCGGGTAACCGGTGAAGTAATAATTGACTCCGAAAATATTATTTCAAACAAAACCGATTTAATCAATTTGCGCAAGAAAGTAGGGATGGTTTTTCAACGGCCTAATCCGTTTCCTTTATCTATCT
>JAQTTI010000085.1 GCA_028710845.1 Candidatus Omnitrophota bacterium
GGCAAAGATAAAGTCGTCCTTGGCTTAAGCGGAGGGGTTGATTCCTCGGTTGCCGCTCTTTTAATCCATAAAGCCATCGGCAAAAATTTACGCTGTATATTTATCGATAACGGTTTGCTGAGAAAAGGCGAAGCCGAACAGGTTAAAAGCGTCTTTAAGGATATGTACCACCTTAACCTAAGCTACGTTGACAGGGGCAAAAGATTCCTGGAAAGATTAAAAGGAATTACCGACCCTGAAGAAAAGAGAAAAATTATCGGGGATGAATTTATCAAAGTATTCGAAGAAGAAGCCAAAAAGACCAAAGGGGCAAAATTTTTAGGCCAGGGTACTTTATACCCGGACGTAATCGAATCGGTTTCCCCTAACGGAAGCCCGAGCAGAAAGATTAAAAGCCATCATAATGTCGGAGGCCTTCCGGCGCATATGAAGTTTAAGCTTATCGAACCTTTAAAAGAAATTTTCAAAGATGAAGCTAGGCAAATCGGAAGGCAATTGGGTTTGCCGGATACTATAGTCCAACGCCAGCCATTCCCCGGGCCGGGGCTTGCCGTAAGAATAATCGGCGACCTAACCCAGGAAAGGCTGGATATTTTACGCGAAGCAGACAAGCGGGTAACCGAAGAAATTGTAAAAGCCGGCTTATATGAACAGATCTGGCAATCATTTGCTATATTGCTTCCTGTAAAAAGCGTAGGGATCATGGGAGATGAAAGAACCTATGAAAATGTGGCGGCGCTGCGTTGTGTTTCCAGTTTCGACGGAATGACCGCTGACTGGGTCAAGCTCCCTTATGAAGTCTTAGAAAGAATATCCAATCGGATTATCAACGAAGTTAAAGGAATTAATCGGGTAGTTTACGATATAAGCTCTAAACCTCCGGCAACAATCGAGTGGGAATAACGAGCCTGCAATGCCATGTCTGGATCCGAATTCATCCACCTTCACCTCCACACCCAGTATAGCCTTCTTGACGGCGCCTGCCGCATACCTGAAATACTAGCAATCGCTAAAAGTTTTAAAATGGATTCACTGGCCATAACCGACCATGGAAACATGTTCGGAGCAATTGAATTTTACCTGGAAGCCCAAAAAGCGGGGATCAAGCCGATTATTGGCTGCGAAGTTTATATCGCCCCAAAAAGCAGGCTTGATAAAAGCTCAAGCGGGATCGAAGATATCGCTAATCACCTAATTCTTTTGGCCCGCGATGAAGAAGGCTACCGTAATTTAATGAAACTGGTTTCAATCGGCTACCTGGAGGGGTTTTATTACCGGCCGAGGATCGATAAAGAAGTACTTGCCCAATACTCAAAAGGCCTGATCGGCTCAAGCGCCTGCTTAAAAGGCGAGGTCGCTTCGCTTATACTGCAAAAACGTTTTAACGATGCTTTAAAATGCGCGGACAACTTCCAGAGCATCCTTGGCAAAGATAATTTTTTTCTTGAAATCCAGCCCAACTCTATCCCGGAACAAAAAATTGTAAATGCTGGCCTGATAAAAATTTCCAAGGAACTTAATATTCCCCTGGTTGCTACCAACGACGTGCATTATCCCACTAAAGATAAAGCCGCTGCCCACGAAGCCCTGCTTTGCATTCAGACCCAAACCACCCTTGATGACCCGAAACATATGCGTTTTCAAACCGATGAATTTTATTTTTGCTCTCCGCAGGAAATAAAAAAAGCCTTTTCTGATTATCCTGATGCGCTAAAGAACACGCTGGAAATCGCCCGGCGCTGCAACCTGGAATTAGATTTTTCCAAAATGCACCTGCCTAAGTATGTGCCTCCGAAAGGAGAGGACAAGGAACAATTCCTGCTTTCGCTTTGCGAAAAAGGGATGCAAGAATATAAGCTTAAAGATGATCCCGATGCCCAGAAACGCCTGGAACATGAATTAAAAATAATCAAGGACATGGGTTTTATCAGTTACTTCCTAATCGTCTGGGATTTTATCTCACATGCCAAAAACCAAGGAGTCCCCGTCGGCCCGGGAAGAGGCTCAGCCGCAGGTTCACTGGTAAGTTACCTTTTGGGGATCACCGACTTAAACCCTTTAAAGTACGGGTTATTATTCGAAAGGTTCTTAAATCCGCAAAGAATGGGGCTGCCTGATATCGACATCGATTTCTGCTATGAACGCAGGCAGGAGGTAATCGATTACGTAACCGAAAAATACGGGCAGGAAAATGTCGCTCAAATTATTACTTTCGGGACAATGCAGGCCCGGGCGGTAATCAGGGATGTTGGCCGGGTAATGAACATACCTTACGCCGATGTTGACCGGATAGCTAAAATGATACCGGCGGAACTTGATATGACTCTCAAGAAGGCCTTAGAAAGCGAACCGGAATTAAATAACCTTTTTAAAAATGATACCCAAATAACCAAACTGATCAATATTGCTATGTCCCTTGAAGGATTAAACCGCCATGCTTCAGTGCACGCCGCAGGGGTAATTATCTCCGATAAACCCTTGAACAACTATATGCCGATATTTAAAACAAGCGACGATCAAATTACCACCGGCTACAGTATGGGCGTGCTTGAAAAAATCGGCCTTTTAAAAGTTGACTTCCTGGGATTGAGGACCTTAACCGTAATCGACGAGACGGTAAAATTAATCAAAAAAATCAAGGGGGTTGATGTTGATATGGAGGAAATTCCCCTGGAAGATAAAAAAACTTATGAGCTGTTGGCTTCCAGCCACACCATCGGGATATTCCAGGTAGAAAGCTCGGGAATGCGTGATCTGCTTAAAAAACTAATTCCCGAACGCTTCGAAGACTTAATCGCACTTCTGGCTTTGTACCGCCCGGGCCCGATAGGATCAGGCATGCTTGATGACTTTATGAAAAGAAAGCATGGCGTTATTCCGATAAAATATGAACATCCTAAATTAGAGCCGATACTTAAGGAAACTTACGGAATCATGGTTTACCAGGAGCAGATTATGCAAATTGCTTCTGTCCTGGCGGGCTTTACCCTGGCCCAAGCCGATATTTTGCGTAAAGCCATGGGCAAAAAAATCCCGGAAGTTATGGAAAAGGAACGAAAGAACTTTATCAGCGGCTGTATTAAGAACGGGATAAGAGAGACAATAGCTAGCAAAATTTTTGATTTAATCGAATATTTCTCAGGATATGGTTTTAACAAATCGCATTCAACCGCGTATGCTTTAATCTCATACCGCACCGCTTATCTAAAAGCCAACTTTCCCGTTGAATTCATGACCGCTTTGCTTACCTCGGAACGGAATAATACCGATAAGATAGTCGAATACGTAAATGAAGCAGAGCGGATGGGTTTAAAGGTCCAGCCCCCGGATATCAATGAGAGCGAAACGCTTTTTAAGGTCGAAGATGAAAAAACCATCCGTTTCGGGTTATTGGCCATAAAAAACGTCGGACAGGGCGCTGCCGAATCGATTGTAGAAGCCAGAAAGAAAGAAAAATTCAAATCACTGGACGACCTTTTAAGCCGGATTGATTTAAGGCTGGCCAACCGTAAAGTTTTAGAAAGCCTGATTAAATGCGGGGCCTTGGATTGCTTTAAAGAATCAAGGGCTAAAATGTTTTCCAGCCTCGATTCAGTATTAGAGGGCGCCCAGAGAGTCCGCAAAGAAAAATCAAGCGGCCAGCTTTCTTTTTTCGACCAAATTTTAAGCGAAAACATTTTTTCTAAAATCAGTAATAATTTTCCCGACAT
>JAQTTI010000086.1 GCA_028710845.1 Candidatus Omnitrophota bacterium
CTCCCCCTCGTGGACTCGAACCACGGACCTGGAGATTAACAGTCTCTCGCTCTACCGACTGAGCTAAGGGGGAATAAATCTAATTGTGGTGCATTTTATCACTAAAAAATTTGGTTTTCAAGGGCTTTTATCTCTGCATCAAGCTCTAAATTCAGCTTTTCTATCTCCTTCATCCTGCGCCCATATTCTCTAGCCGTCTCTTCATCGCGGTAAAAGTGGGGGCTGGATAAGGCCCGGGCTTTGGCGTAACTTTCAAGCTGCAGCTCTTCTTTTTTCTTAACCAGCTTATTTATCTTGTCCCGGATTACCGCATTACTTGATTTACGCTTCTTCTCTTCGTTTTTACGCAAGCGCTCCTCTTCTTTTGCTTTTTCTTTTATTTCATCCGCTTGTTTTCTGGCCTGGAGCTTGGGTTTATCAACTATTTCCTGCTCCTTAAAGGTATCCCGCTTTTCAAGATAATAATCAAAAGAACCAGGGAATTTTCTAATCAGGCCGTTTTTGACTTCGAAAACAACATTGGCTACACTCCTTACAAAATAAATATCATGGCTGATAAAAACAATCGTGCCTTCATAATCTTTTAATGCCCTGACTAAAGCATCTACGGCATCCACATCAAGGTGGGTAGTCGGCTCATCCAAAAGCAGGAAATTCGGAGGATTGATTAAAAGCTTGGCCAGAATAAGCCGGGATTTCTCTCCCCCCGAAAGCACTTTAACTTTCTTTTCAGCGTCATCTCCCGAAAATAAAAATGCCCCTAAAATTGTCCGGATAGTTTCCTCTCCCATAAAACCGGGAGCCGCCGAATAAGCCTCCTGTAAAACCGTGTTTTCGATATTTAAAACGTCTGTCCTGGTTTGGGAAAAATAACCGATATCGACATTATGGCCGACAACCCTTTCCCCTCCGTTAATATCGACAATCCCGGCCAGTATTTTTAGCAAAGTAGATTTTCCCGCGCCGTTTTCCCCGGCTAAAACAGCTTTTTCGCCGTTAGCTATCTCAAAATCCAGATCTTTATAAACCTGGATATCCCCGTATGATTTCGAGATCCGGTTAAGGTTAATAACCCGGTGTCCCGAGCGGCGGGTCTGAGGGAAGTTAAAATTGTTGATACTTTGGCGTAAATCAGGCGGCAGGACAATTTTCTTCTCCTCCATCTTTTCTAATACGCGGCGCTTGGCCCGCACCGAGGCAGCTTTATTCGGCTGGGCATGAAATCTGGCCACGAATTTTTCCAATTGCTCCATCTTTTTATCCTGTTCCTTAGATTGCTTGAGCAAGTGGATGCGTTTCTCGGCTTTTATTTGTTCATAATGTTCATAATTGCCCTGGACTTTAAAAATCGAGCCATTTTCCAGAATCAAAGTATAATTAGTTACATCGGTCAGGAATGCTTTGTCGTGTGAAATCATAATGAATGTGCCCCTAAACCCGGATAAATAATCTTTAAGCCACAAGGCGGCATTTAGATCCAGATAGTTTGTAGGCTCGTCAAGAAGCAAAAGATCATAGTGATAAGTAAGCAGTTTGGCCAAAAGAGCGCGCATCTGCCAGCCTCCGCTCATCTCTATGATCGGCCGGTTAAAATCTTTTTCTTTAAAACCCAGGCCGGAAAGGATTTTTTTAGCTTTATGTTCCAGCTCAAAAAAACCTAAAGTTTCAAGTTCGTGCAAGAGTTCGCCGTAACGCTTTGACCCCGCATCATTTTTAGACTCAAGCGACTCTTTTTCCTTATTTAACCGCATTATCCGCTCATCGCCTTCAGTTAACTCCGCAAGCACGGTCTGCTCGGATTTAAAACTTGCCTCTTGGGGAAGATAACCGATGTGGACGCCTTTATTTACCCTTATTTCGCCTTTCGAAGCTTCAGTTTCACCGAGGAGCAAAGAAAATAAAGTACTTTTCCCGGTGCCGTTAGGGCCGATAAGCCCGATTTTTTCTCCTTGGTTTATATTAATAGAAATATTCTCAAAGAGGATTTTGGGGCCGTAATTTTTAGAAAGGTTGGTAATATTAATCATGGCGGTTATATTGCGCGGCGAGATTCTAAAGACTTCGAAAGAGTAGTAGCGTCAGCGTATTCAAGGTTTGAGCCGACCGGTAACCCTAGCCCGATCCGGCTTAAATGTACGCCCAGCGGCTTAAGCAGTCTGGTCAGATACATTGCAGTTGTCTCTCCCTCGGTATCGGCATCGGTAGCAATAATAATTTCTTTAATGTTGCCTGCTTTTATCCTTATGATCAATCCGTCAATTTTTAAATCACTGGGGCCTCTTCCTTCCAGGGGCGATATCGAACCGAGTAAAACATGATAAAGCCCATGAAAATTACCCGCTTTTTCTATCGCTGTAACATCGCTGGGCTTTTCAACCACGCAGACAATACCTGTCTGGCGCCTGAGGTCCTGGCAAATCTTACAGGTCTCCTCTTCGCTTAAATTATTGCAGATCCGGCATGAACGCACGCTTTCTTTTACTTTATCCAATGCCGCCGATAACCCCTTAATTTCATCTTTCGAAGCCCCTAAAACATGGGCAACAATACGTTCGGCGCTTCGCCTTCCGATACCGGGAAGTTTTATCAAA
Source organism: Candidatus Omnitrophota bacterium (assembly GCA_028710845.1). Taxonomy (GTDB): domain Bacteria; phylum Omnitrophota; class Gorgyraeia; order Gygaellales; family Profunditerraquicolaceae; genus UBA6249. The sequence continues at coordinate 2,592 of JAQTTI010000086.1, forward strand.
TATTCGATTAATCTTTCAATTGAAGCAGTATAGTTTGCCATTTTAGTCTTCCTTGATTATCCTTCCTCCGAACATATCCAGCGCTGATTTAATAAAAGGAGTACTTCTGGCTTCCGTATTTTTCTGCATATCCGCAACTAAAATAAAATTCATCCTTAAATCCGCATTACATAATTCCGAAGCAGCTTTTTCGATTATTGCCCTGTTTTCTTTAATTTCCAATGATTCTTTATGTAAAGAGCAACTTTTAGAAAATGCCACGGTTACCGTATTTCCGGCTACCTTGGTCGGCTGTCCTTCGCTTAAATAAGTGGCTACCGACATTTTAATCTTGGCCAGATTGTTTATGACATTATCCCAAATATTCTTTATATTCTCTAAAGAAATGGTTACGGCCTGATGCGCGGGCGGTTCATCCTTTTTTGCCTCTTCCTTCGGATTCTCATGATGAACCTCTTCCTCCTTTGGCTTTTGAACCGGCGTTTCTTTTTTGACTGCAGGGCTTATATTACCCGCTGGCTTGTACGCCAATCTTACCAGGCTTATCTCAAGCGGGATCCGCTGAGAATCCAGGCGCTTGGTCATTTCCTGAGTAGAAACTAAAACATTAAAAGCGGTAAAAATCTCCTCCAGGCTTAGCGACTGGCTTTGTTTAAACAAACGATCGCAAATCTCCTGGGGCAGGTCAACCAATTTTGTATCGGCTTTGGAAACTTTGGCCACCATTAAATTACGGAAATGTTCGATCAGGTTCACCAAAAATACGCCGGAATCTTTCCCATCGTCGATAATGTCATTAAAAAGTTTTAAAGCCCCGGCAGGGTCTTTTTCGATTATTTTATCCGTCAGAGAAAATAAAACCTCCTGCTCAACCATTCCCAGAACGGAATAAGCATCTTTCAAAGACAGGTTATCCTTTGAAAAAGACACTAACTGGTCAAGAATGGATTCGGCGTCCCTTAATGAACCATCGCTGCATTTGGCAACCGCAAAAAGCACTTCCTTATCTACCTTTATCTTCTCGTTTTGGCTTATTTTTTCAAGCTGGGCAATTATCTCGATTGTGGTTATCCTGCGAAAATCCATACGCTGACAACGGGAAATTATGGTCGGTAT
>JAQTTI010000087.1 GCA_028710845.1 Candidatus Omnitrophota bacterium
GAAACAGTTTCTAGTAACTAAGAGCTACGAGCTAAATCGGATCTACGTCAACGGTAATTATTATACCCGAATATCTTTCGTTTTTTAAGTGTAATTTTAAAAAACCGCTTGCTGCTTTTGGGTTAGATGCCCGGATTAATATTTGATAGTAAAAATTGCCGCGTAATTTAGGCGGTTGAGCCGGATTTAAAGAGATCAATTTTAAGCTTGATGTTTTTATCTTATTTAGCTTTTCAAATAAATCATAAGAGGCTTTCTTTACCTTATCAAGGTTTCTGCCCCTTATCTTAACCAGCACCATATGCTTAAAGGGGGGAAATTTAGGTTGTTTACGCTCCTTTAATTCCTCTTTTAAAAAAAACGACGGGTCATTGTTTATTAGGGCCCTAAAACAATGATGGTTTGAATTGGAGCTTTCGATAATTATTTTTTTTGTAGTCAAGGCTGAAAGGCCTAGAAGCAAGCCAAAGGTCTTTTCAGCCGAACGAAAATCAACCCGGTTGAGGGAATTATCTATCCCCAGGACCCCGATTAAATCAAAGTTAAACTCTTTGTGTTTTATGACTGCGCTGGTTGAGACAAGTATATCGGTTAGACTTAAGTCGCCCTTAAAATCATCCATCAATTTAATCCTGGCCTGCGGAAAAACCCTGGACAGCTCACTTTCGATCTTTTCTGTACCCAAACCGGAATATTTGATGTAGCCGGCATTACATACCGGGCATATTTCAGGCAGAAGCATCTTAAAATTACAATGGTGGCATTTTAGCTTATTCTCGTCGAAATGAAAGACCAGGTTTATATTGCAGCGGGGGCATTTTAAGGCGGCGCCGCAATTATGGCAGGCGGCGCTGGTGGCAAAACCTTTTCGGTTAATAAATAACAGTGTCCGCCCTTTTTCAAGAAAGTTAGCATAAATCGCATCAGCCAAATACTTAGAAAATACCGGCTTATTTTTTCTATCGGCATAAGCTACTCTGGAGGGATCAATCAGTCTAATCTCGGGATATTTTTTTTCGGCAGGTATAATTTCATACTCAATTTTATTGTTCTGAGCAAGATAAAAACTTTCCAGGGAAAGAAGATTTGCCCCTAACACAACTCTGGCCTCTTCGATTTCTGCGCGCATAAGCGCAACTTCCCTGGCGTGATAGTGCGGAACCTGCTCCTGCTTATAAACCTGGTCATTTTCTTGGTCAATTATGATCAAACCCAAAGAGTTAACAGGAGCAAAAACATTGGAACGGACGCCTACAACTACACAGTATTCTTCTTTTTTGATATTTTCCCAGACCGAAAGGCCTTTTACTTGCTTACGGAATAAAACAAAGACCCTGGCTTCTGAATCTCTCTCGATTATTTCTGCTGTTTTCTTGGCCAAGGCAATATCGCTGAACAATAAAATCACTGAACGTTTCTGTAGCAGGGTTGCTTTAATTTCCCTTAAATAAGCAGGGATTCGTTCGGCCCCTTGAATAAAATGCAGCCGTTGTGAAAATGGGGTCAGAGCGAATTTTCCGGCTTTAGGCAGAGAAAATTCGCTCTGACCCCATTTTCTGCCTTTCCTTAATTCTTCGGGAAGCATGCTTTCGAGCGCTTCCCCGAGTGAACAGCAATAATATTGGGCAATTTTATCGGCTAACAAAAACATTTTTTTATCTATCAAGGGCTCCGGATCGATTATCTCAAGTATATCTTTTACTTTTTTAATCGCTGTTCTGCTGCTTAACCCGGTCACATAGGCAACTTCTTTCTTATTGCGGAAGTTAACCCAGACCCTTGCCCCTGGCGAAATTTTATCTTCCGATTCTTTAGGGACATGATAATCAAAAGGCCCTTCGATAGGAAGGCCTAAGACAACTTTAGCGTATAACACTGGATATCTCCCGGCAAGAATCAGATTTAGCAACCTGGGCAATTTTATTTTTAAGGTCCGCCAGCTTTTGAGGATTATTCTTTAACTCCAAGACTAACTCTTTAATTTGTTTTAAACTTTTAGGAAAAACACCTATGCCGTAAGAATTTAGAATTCTGATATTTTCCATCTCTTGTCCCGGTATCGATGATATAAAAATGGGCAATAACCCCATACTAAGCAATTCGGCGATGCTTAAACCGCCGGGTTTAGTGATTATAATATCACTTACGGCCATAAGCTCATCTGAATTATTGATAAACCCAAAAACTTTAATATTTTTTAGATTTTTCTTATTCAAATAATCAAAAAGCTTTTTATTCCTGGCGCAAACCACAAGTATTTGCGCATCATTCATTAGGCTACAGGCGATCTTTTCCAGCGGCCCGGATCCAAAAGAACCGGTCATGATTAAAACCGTAAATTTATTTAAATCTAACCCTAATTCAAACTTAAGCTTATTTCTATCATGGGCCTGATTAAAATTTTGGCTAACCGGAATACCAAATACTTTTATCTGTTGCTCTTCTATGCCCATATTAAGCAACCTATCTTTTGTCGGCTGACTGGCTGCGATATAAAGATCAGTGCCTTTGGATAACCAAAATGGATGGACTCCGAAATCGGTTATTACCGTAACCAGCTTTGATTTTATTTTATTTTTTAATTTAAGATTGGCGGCTAATTCAGAAGCAAGGAAATGGGTGGAGATTATAAAATCAAAGTCTTTTTTTTCCAGGTAATTCCTGAAGTTCCGGCAGGCAAGATAGTTTATGGTGGTTGAGATTTTACGTCCGATCCAGCGAGTCAGGCTAAATTCAGTTAAGAAAAAGAAAAAACCCCAGACGATAGTGGCATAATGCACTAAAACCGGGTAACCGCGGATATAACAAAAACGGAAGAAAGGGTTGGAATATGCCAGGATATCGGCCGATTCAACTTCTAGATCTTGGCGGTTGTTTTTTAAAAAATCAAAGATTGCCTCGGCTGCCCGGAGATGGCCGCCTCCTGCTAAAGCATAAGTAATTAAAACTTTCATATTTTAATCAAAATTTTTATTCAGGGACGGTTCTCAAAACAAAGGAAAACTGTCCCTTATTTGGGGACAGTTCTGCTTTGGGTTGAGAACCGTCCCTGATTATTGCGTTAAAAATTTAACGGCCGTAAGGAGGTCTTTAAAAATATAATCCGGCTTTACTTCCCAGTTAACTTGATTCTTTAATTTTTCTTTTCCGGTTAAGACTAGGATAGATCTTGAACCGGCTGCTTTAGCGGTGAGCACATCACGAATGGTATCGCCGATAAAATAAGCGTTTTTTAAGCTAAATTTAAATTCTTTTGCCGCTTTTTTAAGCAACCCCGGCAGGGGTTTGCGGCAGATGCAGCCGGCATCTTTTTTATGAGTACAATAATATACCTTATCGATCCTTCCCCCTGATTTTTCGATTTTTCTGAGCATTACGCTGGTAATTTTATTTAAAGTCGTCTGGGCGTAAACCCCTCTCCCCACTCCTGCCTGGTTTGAAGCTATGAATACTTTAAAACCTTTTTTACTCAATAAAGCAAGCGCTTCTTTGGCTTTCGGCAAAAAACGGAATTTATTTAAGCTGGTTACATATAACCTGTCGCCGGGATATCTATTAATTACTCCGTCTCGGTCAAGAAAAACTGTTTTCATTTTGACTTCTTCTTAAGTTCCTTAAATTTCAAGTAGCTTAGTATCTGGTATAATGTATCAAAATAGGCGATCACAAAACCGTACATCCCGTCTTTATA
>JAQTTI010000088.1 GCA_028710845.1 Candidatus Omnitrophota bacterium
CTGCCCCAAAAAAGATTAAAGTTTAGCGGCAAAAAAGATGTAAAGAAACTTAATATCCTAAAGAGAATACAGCTCGAATAATCGACGATCAAATTCTGCTTCATTTTTTACTATTTTTAGTTTTATGTTTAAAACTAGTATATTAAAACCACAACCTATTTTTACGGCATCTTTTTCGGTAGTTATGACCAGGTCTAAATCTTTTCGCCGGGCTTCATTCATAATATTATAAACATCCTCATGAGAATAATCATGGTGATCAGGCAATCTGACCGTATGTTCGATTTTTATGCCTAAGGATCTGATGGTTTCCTCAAATCCTTCGGGATTACCGATACCGGAAAACACCAAAGCTTTTTTATCCTTATAAAGATTAAGGCTTAAGAGTTCCGCCGGATTATCTATCCGGCTAAATCCCTGCGGCTCATGCTCGGATTCTACAATCAAGGCATCAGGATTTATGCGTTTTAAATCATAGATTAGATCTCCTATGTCTAACCCTGGCCGGCATTGAGTCAAGATAAAAACATTGGCCCGTTTTAATGCCGATAAAGGCTCCCTTAAAAAACCTGCGGGAAGCAGGCGATGATTACCGAAAGGATTGGTTACGTCGATAGTCACTATTTCAAGGTCTTTAAAAATCCGCCACTGCTGCATTCCATCGTCAAGAATTAATGTATCCGAGGCGTAATTCTCAATTGCCTTAAGTCCGCTCCTGACCCTATCCCCGTCTACCATGATCCGGGCAAAGGAGAGCTTCTTCTCCAGCATAGCCGGCTCATCACCAAGGCATTCCGGGCCCTGGCGCCTTAAATTCCTCTTATAGCCCCGGCTTAATATCGCGACTTTCTTACCCTGAGAATCTAATTTACCGGCCAGATATTCAACAAAGGTAGTCTTACCCGTTCCGCCTAAGGTAATATTGCCAACACTGATTACTTTTGCTTTGAAGCGAAAAGCCCTGGCTTTATTAAATCCGCTTAAAACAACCACAACCATCCCATAAACAAGAGAAAGAAGGAACAAAAATCCCCTTATAAACTTAGCTACCGGGCCGTTAACCCTTTTGGTAATTATATTATAAAGTTCATCTGCTAATATCATTCTTAAATTACCTTAATTAACATTAAAGCGCCGATAAGTATAAACAAAGCTGCTCCGATGTAGCGGATCAGTTCGGGTCTTATGTATTTGGCCATAAGCGCGCCCAAGAAAACCGAAATAATCGTAACCAGTATATAGGCTCCTACTGACCCTACCCAAACCGACAAAGGTTTACCGGTTTTAGCTGCCATACCGATACCTACCAGCTGCGTCTTATCCGCTAACTCGGCGAAAAATACCGCGCCAAACGTAGCAACAATAACCTTCCAATCCATCCTATTCTCCTCTCTTGAAGATAGCGATTTTAATAAAATATAATATCACAAAAGAACCTTGCGGGCAAGGTAAAAGCTTAAGAATTGCAACAAGATAGGCGTTTTATTACGTTGGGCGGACAGAAAAATGGGGTCAGAGCTAATTTTCTCTTTTGCTAGCTAAGGAAAATTAGCTCTGACCCCATTTTCCCTAGTCTGAGGACATATAAGAAAGGTTGCGTTCGATAAATTCGATTAGTTTTTGCTGGTTTTGGGTAGTTATATTGGAAAACTCTACTCCGATTCCCGGATATTCATGAGGCTGGATAGCTTTGTCCGGAAGCCAAACTACGCGGGCTTCAAGCTGGAGCTCTTCTTTTTTCGGAGCCAGTTTTATTTTAAGCAAGACTTCATCTCCCAGCTTAAATTTATTAATACCGAATATAAACCCTCCCACGGCGCTTAAGTTGATTAAGTCTACTTTTTGGTAGCAAATTCCAGAGTCTTTATTGCATTTTAAATCTATTTTCAAATCAATCGGCAGGCGCTTAAATCTTCTGCGAAGCTGCATTTTTTTAATGTTCTCTATAATTTTGTCTTCTTTGAAACTATTTAAAGCCAAATCTTCCGAGCCATAAATTTCAATCGCCCTGTCCATACCGGAAACCGCCAACACATTCTTGAGCTGGGCGGGAATGCAAGTAAATTTCATCCTGCCCTCATGGTTAATCACTTCTTTATAGGCAATGGCAACTACCGAGATACCCATGTAATCTATCTGCTCAACCTCCTCGAAATTACAAAGCACATCTACATAGCCGTCACGCACACATTGGCCGATTACTTCCACAAGATTAGCCGAGTCAACATCGATTCTACCGCTTAAATCCAGAATAACAACATTTCCTGTCTGCCTTATTTTAATACCTAACATATTAACTCCTCTAGTTATTCTATGAAGACTGTAAACTCTTCGCTTCTTTGCGCGGGAATGTCTTTCTCGCCCGGCCGCTTAAATTCAAAAATAAGCGCTGCTTTTCCTTTTTTAAGTGTTTTAAAACTCCATCTTTCTATCACACCCGGGCCTTCTTTTTTACCGGTATATTCTTTTTTTACAAACTCAATGACTGTCTTATCGGATATTTTGGCTAATTGCCAGGAAAATCCAGTAGAATGATCTGCTTCCAAAGGTATAGTAATAATTTTACCGCTTGGGACCCGCATTGCTTTAAAACGGTGAGAAAAATCCTTCTGAGCAAAAGCGCAGGTAATCAGGCTTAAAAACACAATGATAATTGTTATTTCGCTGATTAATTTTTTCAAATTATTTTATCAATACTCCTAATATCAGGCTTAAAGAAGTCCCCAGGCTAATTAAGATCGTCATTAAGCACATCTTCTCTAGTTTTTGCCTGTCATTATAAACCCCTTTAAGCATCCTTCCTGCTACAATAACCGAGATAATTAGAACCGGGCAATAAATCACGGCACTTATATATGACAGGCCGCAATTTAGCGCCAGAAAAAAGGTGGCGGCGGTTATAATAACCAGACTTGCGTAAAGTAAGGCCCCGTTTTTCTTGCCGATACGCACCAGCAAATTATCTTTAGCCGTAAGCTTATCCGCCGGATAATCCGGATATTCATTGATCAATATTATATTTACCACAGCACAGCTGACCGGTATTGAAACCAGGGCCGGTAAAATATCAAAACGCCCTGTTTGAATATAATATGCCGCGTTTACCGCCAGCCATCCAAAAGTATAGGCAATCACCAGCTCGCCCCAGCCTTTGGCCACCCACCTTAACGGCGGTTTGGAATAAAAAAGCCCGCAGATAATCCCGGATAGCCCAAGCACCAGAGTCCATTTGCCGGTTTTAAAATAAAATTGCAGCATACAACCGATAGCTAAAGCCAATAAGACCACAGCACCGATTATAATTTTAACATTTTTCTTAGATATGCGGTTTTCTACCAATACCTGGCTGCCGCCGGTAAAGAAATTCTTTTCCAGGGTTATACTTAAACGGTCCTCTTCTATGTCGTAGACTTCACCGCTATAATGTGAAACCAACTGGACCAAAACCGCCCCCCATAAACCGAAAAACAAAACTGAAAGATTTAATGCCCCTAAAGCTCGAGCGGCCAACAAAGAACCCAAAAGGTAAGGAAATATCATAACGCTTAAGAAAGGTATCCGCGAAAGTAGAAGCCAGTCTTTTAATACCATTTTTTATCCTGTCTATTTACGGTTAGTCCTTCTGATTGCTTTAACCATCCTGTCATAAGCCTCTTGTGGATTTTTGCCTTCGGTAAGATGGT
>JAQTTI010000089.1 GCA_028710845.1 Candidatus Omnitrophota bacterium
CCGTGAAAATCCGAACCTCCGGTAATAACCAGACCTGCCTGTTTTGCTAAATCAAGGTAAAAATTAATCATCGACTGGGAATGTTCCGGATAATAAACTTCTATCCCCTGTAGCCCGTCTTTTATGAATTCAGAAATCATTTGGTCGTTATGCAGCATATAAGGATGGGCCAAAACAGCAACTCCTCCTGCATCATTGATTATTTTTATTGCATCTTTCGGTAAAAGACGGAAACCCAAAACATAAGCAGGAGATTTATCCCCGATATACCTGCGAAAAGCCTCGGGAATAGAACTTACATGGCCGTCTTGAACCAGGGCCCTGGCAATATGCATCCTGCCAAGAGTACCTCTACCTGAAATATTAAAAACGGTTTCCGGGTTAAGCTTGACCCCCAATTCCGATAAGTTACTTATTATTTTATTAACTCTTTCGACCCGGTTCTGCTGGACTAGCTTTAGTTTATCAAGAAGAACATTATTCAGGTAATCAACAAAATAACCAAGAATATGTATTTCCTGGTTTTCATATTGCGCAGTCAATTCAATGCCGGGAATAATTTCAAGGTCTTTACCTTGCGCTTCCAAAATAGCTTCCGGGACCATCTCTACCGTATCATGATCAACTATGGCAATGGCAGAAAGCCTGCACTTAACGCTTTCTTTGACTAATTGTCCGGCTGAATATGTGCCGTCTGAGGCCAGGGAATGCACATGTAAATCGGCGTATCCGCAAAGGTTAGGGGTCATTTCTCTTTTTCTATCTTTACCTGGTCCAATATAGCATTTACAAATTTACCGGATTCCAAACCGGAATATTTCTTGGCCAGCTCTACCGCTTCATTAATTGCAACCTTAGGAGGTATATCCTGGCGGAATAAAAGCTCATAACAACCTAAACGCATAATATTGCGGTCCACAAATGCCATACGCTCAAGCTGCCAATTGGCGGCATATTTACTTATTTTCTCATCGATTTGGCCCATCTGCCCGACTACGCCTTCAAATAATTCTGCGGAGAAATCCCTGAGCTCCTTTGATTCATCCTGTAATTCGCTATTCTCCCAGAAATTTCTCAGGATCTCCTGCCAGGGTTCACGGGTGATATCGACCTGATAGAGCATCTGCAAAACAAACTCGCGTGCCTTTGTCCTTTTTCTCATATTATTATTTTAACTGTCCCGATAAGCTGACCATTTCAATGGCAGAAAGCGCCGCGTCCCTTCCTTTATTGCCGTCTTTGGAGCCTGCCCTTTCTACTGCCTGCTCGATGCTATCAGCGGTTATTACACCGAAAATTACGGGCAACCCATTATCAAGAGAAACCTTGGCGACGCCTTTAGCCACCTCAGCAGCAATATAATCAAAATGAGGAGTTGACCCGCGGATGACCGTGCCTAAACAAATAAGCGCGTCAAAATTCTTAGACTTTGCCATTTTCTGGGCTACCAGAGGTATTTCAAATGCTCCCGGGACCCAGGCTACGGTAAGATCTTTATCTTCTGCGCCATGCCTTATCAAAGTATCAATACAACCGCTTACCAGTTCTTTTGTCATGAAATCGTTAAAACGGGACGCTATCAAACCAAAACTTTGCCCTTTTGCCAAAAGTTTACCCTCAATTACCTTTGCCATACTTCCTCCTTTGTATTGTGCTAAATATCAAGATGATGCCCGAGTTTTTCTTTCTTTGTTTTTAAATATCTATAATTTTCGCTGTTAGGCGCAATCTCTAAAGGCAGGCGCTGGGACACTTTTAAACCATAACCCTCCAGGCCTATAATCTTACGGGGATTATTAGTCAAGAGCCTTATCTGCTTAATCCCCAGATCAACTAAAATTTGGGCTCCGATTCCATAATCGCGCAGATCTACCTTGTGGCCTAAAGCCTGATTAGCCTCTACTGTATCCATACCTTTATCCTGAAGGTTGTATGCTCGGATTTTTTCTACTAAACCGATTCCGCGTCCTTCCTGGTTCATATAAAGGATTACTCCTTTTCTTTCGGAGGCTATCATCTCCATCGCTTTTTCAAGCTGTTTTCCGCAATCGCATCTCAAGGACCCGAAAACATCACCGGTTAAGCATTCAGAATGCACCCTTACCAAAACCGATTCATCCTGACTCCATGAACCCATAGATAAAACAATATGAGTCTGATCACAAGTTTTATCCCGGTAAATAATCAATTTAAATTCCCCGAATTGTGTCGGCAGCTTGGTTTGGACTACCGCCTCGACTAATTTTTCACTCCTTCGCCTGTACTCTATAAGGCTGGCTATACTACAAATCTTTAACCCGTGTTTAGAGGCGAACTCTAAAAGATTATTTAAACGGGCCATACTTCCGTCATCATTCATAATTTCGCAAATCACTCCTGCAGGATAAAGTCCTGCCAGGCGCATTAAATCCAGGCTTGCTTCAGTGTGGCCGGCCCTGACTAAAACTCCGCCTCGGCGGCAGCGTAAAGGGAAAATATGCCCCGGACGCATCAAATCTTCGGGTTTACTTTGCGGGTTAATCAAAACTTCTATTGTGCGGGCCCTATCGCTAGCGGATATTCCGGTACTTATTCCGCGGGCAGCATCAACAGAAATCATCCAGGCAGTTTTAAAAGGGTCTTCTTTATTCGTCTGCAAAGTGTTCTTAAGCATAGGGTCAAGCTCAAGTGCCCTTAGCCTTTCCTCTTCCATAGGAACGCAAATCAGGCCACGGCCAAATCTAGCCATAAAGTTTATATCTTGTGCCTTAACACTCGAGGCAGCCATTACTAAATCGCCTTCATTTTCACGGTCTTCGTCGTCAACAACGATGACCATTTTACCTTTTTTTAAATCCTCTAGAATTTCAGGAATTGTATTAAACATCTTTCTCCTTGTAATAAAAAAATAACCCGAAGCTCTAACTTCGGGTATGTTTGCTCGCAAAAATTTAGCGAATCCGCAAATATTTCACGGAAATCTTCTTCCATCTGGACTTTCGCCACATTAAAGCTCATATGGCACCATCGGCCCTGGAGTTCCACCAGATCTGCCTGCGCATAATTCCATTTTGCGCAGGCTCGCGGGCTTTAACCGCCGGTAAGGATTTTCACCTTGCCCCGAAGATTTGTTATTATTCTAGCAAAAAAACTAAACTTGTCAATATATTAAAAAGGCTTATAATATTAACTATGTTTAGGAAAAAATTGCGGGAAATCCACAATAAGCTGCTTCCAGGCAAAAAAACCGTTTCGGTGGCCGAATCATGCACCGGAGGCCTGGTTTCAAGCCTCTTAACCAGCAAATCCGGCTCAAGCGGCTACTTCCTCTTAGGAGTAGTAGCTTATAGCAACAAATCTAAAGAGAAAATTTTAGGCATCCCGGCAAAAATTATCAAAAAATATGGCGCTGTATCCTGCAATGTCGCAAAACTAATGGCCGAAAATATCCGAAAAAAGACCGGTTCCGACTTCGGGGTTAGCATTACCGGCATTGCCGGCCCGGGAGGTGCGCTTAAAAACAAGCCTGTAGGCACTGTATTTATCGGGTTATCCAAAAAAAATAAGAATATCTGTAAAAAATTTTTATTCTGCGGCAATAGGCAGAATATCCGTAATAAATCCGCCCGGGAAGCCCTGCATTTATTATGCGCGCATTTATAGCGATAGAAATACCTTCCGAG
>JAQTTI010000018.1 GCA_028710845.1 Candidatus Omnitrophota bacterium
TTCCGCTCTACCTTTTCTATAACTATTTCATCAGCCAGATAAAATATATTGCTAACGAACTCAATAATTATTCCATCCAATTAATCGAAATTCTTTCGGAAGAAAAAGAAAATAAAGTTAAAGAAAATGAAAATTTCCGGTAAACGCAGCTATATGTTAAGCCTTGAATCAGTTGTGATGACTGATATCGTGCTGAACATGTTTATCTTCTTTTTTATATCCTTTAGCCTGCTTTATACCTTTGAGCCTTTCCGGGCGCAAAGATTGGATATAAAACTGCCTAAGGCCACGAATACAATCCCTATGGGCGAAGAAGAGCAACTATCCATTACCTTGACTAATGAAGGGGCATTATATCTTGGCAAAGAATCGGTTACAATTAAAGACCTCAAAAGCATGATTTCCCTTAAGCATAAAAATAATCCCCGTCTTAGCGTAATCTTGCGCGCCGATAGACTCGTGCGATTTAAGCAGGTAGTAAACATTCTGGATATTTTGAGCGGTTTGGGTATAACGCGGCTTAGTATTGCGGCTGCGCCGGAATAGGGCTAAATACCGGCTAGATTCAGATCAGTCAGGCGTTTGATTTTTAACCCGTTGACTCCGTCGTCATAATAAGTAACTGTTACCGGGTCGGATTGTAAGATATCAGAAAGAGAAATGGATTCAGTTCCTTTTTGTATAACCGAATCCATCGTAGTTTTTAAATTGACTTCGTCGGGGTTAGTGCTGAATTCAGGGTAAAAGCGGACTGTAACGCTTGAGCTGACCCAGTCCAGGTCGACTACCGTTCCGGATATAGTTTTTTCTTTTATTGTTTCGGCCCTTAGATTGAGAGAAAAAAGGAAAATTGCTATTAGGAGAAATAATTTTTTCATAAATTAATTATACCTCTAGAAAACAAAATTACCATGAAAATCATAAAATATTTAATTTTTACGCTGGGGATTTTGTCCTTGATTATCATTATCCTGCTCGGCGGCACTTTTTATGCGGCAAAACACCTCAGGTTAAAGGACATAATTGAGAAGGAAATAGAAGAGAGTCTGGGTATTAATGTCTCGATAGGAGAAATAGCTTATTCTCCGCTTTTGGCCCATATCTGGCTTAAACAGATTACCATCCATAACCCCGCCGGTTTTTCCGGAGATGAACTGGCTTATATCGAATACCTGCATTTTATTTTTGACCCTCTAGAGCTGATTGTCCGTAAAAAACCCAACATCTATCTGACGGCTGTTAATTTAAAGCGCCTGAATATCATTAAGAGCAAGGAAGGAAAAATAAATTTAAAAGAATTAATCCCGGTTAAAAACGGATCCAACCCCCAGAGTACCGGCTCTCCTTCGAATCCTTTTTATTTTGATGTTTTGGTTCTAAGTATCGGAGAAGTCAGATATACCGATGAGAACGCGCATCCCCGCAAAGAAGTAAAATATAATATTGGCATCAAAGATGCCGCCTTTGTAGGATTAACTGACGAAAATGCCGTAGTAAAGATGATTGTTTATAAAGCGATACAGAATACAGACATAGGCAAGCTGATTAACCTGACTGTAGTTCCCGTTTTTTCAGCGATTAGCAACACAGTAGATTCAGCCTGGAGCACAGCTAAAATCGGTTCAAAGGGAATCTGGGAAATCGGAACATTGCCCCTAAAACTTATTTTAGGCGGTAATTAATTAAGGATATCTTTTTAGGCAGGCTCCGTTAGGCTTTTTTGACAAGCTGCGGAGCTTGTCTTTAAATAAGGATAATTTATGGAACTTAATAAAGAAAACCTTAACCCTATCTCCGGACTTAGCGAGAAGTCAGCTTTAGAGCGGTTGAAAAAATACGGCTACAACGAAATTCCTTCCCAGAAAAAACGTAATATCTTCCTTATATTTTTTAGCGTAGTTAAAGAACCGATGCTGCTTTTATTAATCGGAAGCGGTTTGATATATTTATTTTTAGGTGAAACTTCCGATGCCCTGATGTTGCTTACTTTTGTCTTTGTTGTAATTACCATTACTTTTTACCAGGAAAGAAAAACGGAACGGACCCTTGAAGCTTTACGCGACCTTTCTAGTCCCAGGGCCCTGGTAATCCGCGACGGGACGCAAAAAAGGATTGCCGGCCGCCAAGTGGTTATGGATGATATCATCATACTTAGAGAAGGTGACCGTGTCCCTGCCGATGCTCTAGTTTTATCCTGTTCCAATCTGTTGATCGATGAATCTTTATTAACAGGTGAGTCTATGGCTGTGCGAAAATCGGAACATAACGGCGAGGATTTGATTAGAAAGCCGGGCGGCGATGATCTGCCTTTTGTGTATTCCGGCACCTTGGTTGTGCAGGGATGGGGCATTGCAAAAGTAAGCTCCATAGGCATTCAAACCGAAATGGGCAAAATTGGCCGGGCTTTAAGTAATATATGCCCGGAGGATACTTTATTACAAAAAGAGATCAGAAAGATCGTCCGTAATTTTTCCATTATCGGGTTATCGCTTTGTATTTTGGTTACGGTAATTTACGGTTTGTCGCGTAGCGATTGGGTTAATGGGATTCTTTCCGGTTTGACCCTGAGCATGGCAATGCTTCCGGAAGAGTTTCCGGTAGTTTTAGTTATTTTTCTTACCCTGGGAGCCTGGAGAATCTCTAAAAGTAAAGTTCTTACCAGGCGTGCTCCGGCTATAGAGACTTTGGGTGCCGCCACAGTTTTATGTACCGATAAAACAGGTACGCTTACTTTAAACGCAATGCATTTAACCTCTCTTTGTGTAAACGGAACCTATTATGATATTGAATCTAAAAAGTCTGATATTTTGCCGGAAACAGTGCACGACTTAATTGAATATGGTATTTTAGCCAGCCAAAAGGACCCGTTTGATCCGATAGAAAAAGAAGTCAAACGTTTAGGCGAATTTTATTTATCCGGTTCTGAGCACATCCATAATAACTGGAAGATTGTCAAGGAGTATCCTTTATCAAGAGAGTTGTTTGCTTTGTCCCATGTCTGGGAATCTCCGGATAAACAAAATTATATTATTGCAGCAAAAGGCGCTCCCGAAGCCATTGCCGATCTTTGCCATTTTAATCCAGACCAGCAGTCGGAGTTATCAAGGTGTATCGAAGATATGGCCGCCCGGGGACTACGAATTTTGGGGGTGGCCAGGGCTGTATTTAAGAAAAAAGAGCTTCCGGACCTGCAGCATGATTTTGTTTTTAATTTTGTAGGGCTGTTAGGGTTTATTGATCCGGTCAGGCCAGCGGTCCCGGGTTCTATCCAGGAGGCTTATGAAGCAGGGATGCGCGTAGTTATGATTACCGGGGATTACCCCGGCACTGCTATTAACATTGCCAAAGAAATAGGTTTGAAAAACCCCGAAGTTTATATAACCGGCCAGGAATTAGAAAGAATGAGCCAGGCAGAACTGAGTAAAAAAATAAGTACGGTTAATCTGTTTGCCCGGGTAGTCCCTGAACAAAAATTTTTTATAGTCAATGCCCTTAAAGCTAATAGGGAAATTGTGGCCATGACCGGAGACGGGGTTAATGACGCTCCGGCATTAAAATCAGCCCATATCGGTATAGCAATGGGAGAAAGAGGCACTGATGTCGCCCGCGAAGCCTCAGCCTTGGTCTTGCTCAATGACGACTTCTCTTCGATAGTGCAGGCGGTGAAAATCGGAAGAAGGGTCTTTGAAAATTTAAAAAAGGCCATTGCTTATATTTTTGCGATCCATGTGCCAATTGCCGGGATGTCGTTTTTACCGATTTTGTTCAATCTGCCCCTGGTATTGTTGCCGGCACACATAGCTTTTTTAGAACTGATTATTGATCCGGCATGTTCGACGGTTTTTGAAGCCTGCCCGGAAGAGAAAAATATTATGAAGAAGCCGCCGCGGGATTTAAGAGAATCTTTATTTGGCAGGAAGTCTTTTACTTTCAGCCTTCTTCAGGGGCTTGGCATATTAACCGTAGTTCTTTCAGTATATATACTGGCGTTATATTTAAACAAGGGAGAGCTTATTGCGCGCACCCTGTCTTTTGCTACTCTGGTATTTGCAAATGTAATGTTAATTATAACCAACCTTTCCTGGTCTAAGAATATATCCGGTATCGTTAAAACAAAGAATAAGGCATTGTGGCTGGTTGTCCTTACGGCAATAGGGGCATTATTACTGGTCATCTATGTTCCGCAGCTTAGAGGGCTTTTTCATTTTTCGACTTTATCGTTTTTTGATATATCAATTGCTTTTATAAGCGGTATTGCCAGCTTATTATGGTTTGAGGGTTTTAAATTAATCAAAAGAAAGGCTAAAACAAGTTTTTAATTTACCGTCGATGAGCCAGTCGATTTTATTGACATTATACCTTTACTCTAAATAGTATTTTAT
The DNA here is from genome assembly GCA_028710845.1 of Candidatus Omnitrophota bacterium. Taxonomy (GTDB): domain Bacteria; phylum Omnitrophota; class Gorgyraeia; order Gygaellales; family Profunditerraquicolaceae; genus UBA6249. The sequence continues at coordinate 4,383 of JAQTTI010000018.1, forward strand.
GCTGCCTAAAAAGACAAAGATATTTGCCGAACTGTTAATCCTTTTACTGCTCTTTGCCCTGTTCGTATTCGTCGCCAGGGATAAGATCGCCGCATTTTTTTATAACCGCGGGTGCAGTAATTACGAGTCAGGATATTACAAGGAGGCAATAATTAATTTTAACAATTCGCTTAAGTTTAACCCTATGGTAAGTAAAACACATTATAGCCTGGGTAATACTTATGACCTGGATAACCAGGAAGAAAAAGCCGTAGAGGAATACAAAAAAGCAATTAAGATAGAACCTCATTTTCTCTGGGGCTATGAAGCTTTATTCGAAATTTACCTTCGTCAGGGGGCTTTTGCCCAGGCCAATGCCCTGCTAAAAGATGCCGAAAACAACCTGGCGGATAAGGATAAATTTAAAGACCTGGTAAACCTTAATTCCTTTAAGCAGGCCTCTTATTATATAAACAAGGGTATCAATGCTTTTCTGGAAGGCAATAAACCAAAGGGTTACGAACATTTAAATATCGCCCTTAAGATCAACCCGGATTTTGTGCTTACCTGTTATTCGCTGGGGTATTTTTATTATATTGATTCTCGCTATGACCAGGCGCTGGAAATGCTAAAAAGAGCAAACGAGCTTGATGGTAATTTTCTTTTTACCCATAAGCTAATGGGTGATATCTATTTTTCTAAAAAAGATTTTAACAATGCGATCGAAGAGTATAAGAAAGCGTTATTAAACAATGACCGGGACCCGGTCATCCTTAATAATTTGGGGCTTTCTTTTATGAATATCGAGAAATATCAGGAAGGCGTAGAATTCCTGGAAAAAGCAGTTAAAATATCTCCGCAAAACTTAAATTTCAGGTACAGCCTGGCCAGCCTTTACCGTGATCTTGGAAGGACGCAGGAAAGTGTAGCAGAATATAGAAAAATAATCGAAACCAAACCGGATTTTCCGAATATATACAATGACCTTGCCGACATTGAAAAATCCAAAGGCAATATTAAAGAGGCATTGGAAGGATATCAGCAAGAAATTAAAATCTGCGAAAAAAAACTGCTGGCCAACCCTAATGACCCGATGCTTTTAAATAATACCGCTTATGCTTATAACGGCCTCGGTGAATTTCAGAAAGCCAAAGGATTAATTGACCAGGTCCTGAAAGTTAAACCAGATTACCGGGAGGCTCAGCTAACTTTAGCTAGAATTCAAAGAAACCTCGGTGAATATGAGGATTCCTTGGCCAGCCTTGAGAAAGCCAAGAAGCTCTCAAGCCAGAAACAGGTTTTTATCGAACAAAAAATCGAGGACCTGAAGGAAGAATTTAAAGTAATCAGCAGGGAGAAGATAAATCTTCAACCGTTTGAGACGGTATATCTGAAAAACGGGCGAAGCTTTGAGGGGATTATCGTCGGCCAAAACGAAGATAGGATAATTTTGCAAATAAATATAGGAAATTCTATTGGGAACATTATGTTATCCAAAAAAGATATCGAACGGATAGCCAAAAAATAAATTAAAATGCTCTCCTTTAATTCACTATTCCAATAATATGAAGATCAGAATCCTGATTGTTTGTATAATCTGCCTAGCAGCAAGTTTATTTTCAATAAAAATTTATAAGGACAATTTGGTTATTGCCAAGCATAAGTTTTTCTTAAACAAGAAAAAGGAAGCTTGGCTCAAGCTGGAAAAGAGCCTGGAGACAAAATTAAATAATTTTAAAGGCCAGGTCGGTTTAGTAGTCGAAGACCTGGATACGGGATGGGTAATCGCTTTTAACGAGAATATGCTTGTTCCATCGGCAAGCCTGGTGAAAGTTCCGATCATGCTTTCTTATTTTTATGCCGCCGAGGAAGGAAAAATAAAGCTCGATGATAATATAAAATTCAGGTCATTTGAAAAATTGCCCGATAAGCTTTCGGCTAAATCCGGATTTATCGTAGAAGAACTTTTTAGCCCGATGATTACGCTAAGCGATAATTCGGCAACCAACGCATTAATTGATTTCCTGGGGTTCGATGCATTAAACGGGTATTTTAAAAAAATGGGTTTAAAAAACACAAACCTTTCCAGGAAGATGCTGGATTTTAAAAGCAGAAGCAAGGGGATCGAAAACTATACAACTGCTTATGACATGGCATATATCCTGGACAAGCTTTATCGAAGGCAATTTCTAAGCCAGGATGTGTCTGAAAAGTGCCTTATACTCTTGAACCAGCAGAAAATTAATGACCGTATCCCGAGGAAGCTACCCAAGGAGGATGTATCAGTTGCCCATAAAACCGGCCTGGAAAGGCATATCTGTCATGATGCGGGTATAGTTTATACCCAGAAAGGTAATTTTTTAATCTGTGTGCTGGTTAAACACGGGAATAAGTTTTCTAAGACCGCTAAAAAATTTATTGCCGATACAGCACTGTCAGTTTACGACTGCTACAAAAACCTTTAATAAACTGTTTTAATACAATTTATTCTTTTATTGCATTAAAATTTTGCAATGGTATAATTTTTTCAGGAGGTGTTACTAATGAAAATTAAAAAAGTTAATAAAACCGCTAAAGGCAAAAAAAAGCTTTCTCGTTATTGCCGCTCAGGCAGGGTTTTGTGGTAAGATTTTAGTAAAACCCGTCAAGGTTTAATACCCAGATCAAAGCTAAGCTAGGGGCCAAACTATCATTAATAGAATCTCTCCGGTTGTTTTATTCCGTAAACTGGGCCGTAATATAGGCATATCTACCTCTACAGGGGATTTTTATGATCTTTCCCGAAAGACCTATTGCCTGCTGGAGCAATGGAACAAAAAAACTGCATCTTCTAAATCGAGTGCCAGTAAACTTAAAATCCCGGCCGAAATAATCAAATGTTTTCCGCTCCCGAAAAATAACATTAACCAGAAAAGCGAAATCAATTTATCCGCCTGCCTTACCGATTTAACTCTGAACCTGACTGCTGAATGTAATCTTAGGTGTGTTTACTGTTGGAACGACCAGGGGAAGTATTCAAACCGGCGGTTTTTAAAAGAAAAAACCGGAAAATCCGCAAGCAGCCTTAATTACAGGCAGATGGATGTTTTAACTGCTATAAAAGCAGTAAATACATTGGTTAAATTACGCGGCAAGGATAGCGATCTGGTAGTGGATTTCTATGGCGGAGAGCCTTTGTTAAACCTGGATACTCTTTTTGCGACTGTTGATTACTGCCGGGCAAACCAAAGTAAATGGAAAGTAAAATTCCATTTTTTACTGGCAACCAACGGAACCCTGCTTACACCCAATCTTGCCAAAAGACTGCTTGATAAAGGCGTTCAGATTGCAGTTAGTATTGACGGTCCTAAAGCTGTGCATGATCATAACCGGCCCTTTGCCGGCCAAAATGGCAGTTTTGATACCATCCTGGCTAACTTAAAAAAAATGCCCAGACCGGTGATGAAGAGATTAGTTGGCCGCACTACGGTTACTCCGTTTTTTCCCGACATGGTAAAACTTTATGAGCATTTGAAAAGCTTAGGGTTTGAAAGGATAGAAATTTTCGAAAGCGAAGATGCCTGCCACAAAATCCTTCCGGGCCAGGAAAACAGCTTTTTTAGTTCAAAAGCAAATTACAGCACTCTATATAAAGCCTATCAAAAACTGGCGCTGCGTTATATCGATAACGTAATTTCTAAAAAGCTAAATTACAGCAAGACCTTCTTTAACCGTTTTTTTAAATTAATGCAGCGCCTATATTATAACCATGAAGTCTCAGGAGGTTGTCCGGCTGCCAAGGGCCAGATCGCGGTTTCTATCGACGGATGGATTTATCCTTGCACCTCTTTTTTAGGAATAGATGAATTTAAGTTAGGCCATGTAAATTACGGTATCAACAGGGATAAATATCGTAAATTTATCAAAAAAACCAATAAACGTTTTGAACATTGCAGGCAAGATTGCCAATTATTCAAACTTTGTCGCTCAACGGGTTCTTGCTTAAATGTTAACTACTATTTCAATGGTGATTGCGCCGTGCCCCATAAAAAAAGCTGCGATCTTTTCCGGGAGAAATTAGCGTTAGCTTGCGCCAGCCTTTCTATCCTTTCAGAAAAAATCCCAAATCGCCTGGAGAAATTGTTTGGTTTTGACCCGGTCGGCAGGCGGGGGAATAAGCTGTATTAAACTTCGAGTTCTCTAGTTGTATTTAATCCTGCCAGTGGTATAATTTTTTTATTACAATTTACCAGGAAAAAATGAAAAAAATAATATTAGTCAGGCCTCCCAGATACCTTTGGCCGTTTATCAACGAATCGGATAATTTTCTCCTCCCTCTGGGTTTACCTTGTATCGCCGGGGCAATCAGGCAGAATCTGCCTGATATAGAAATAAAAATTATCGATTGCCCTCCTTTAAAAATAGGATGGCAAAGTTTAGGCCGAATGCTCAAAGAAGAGAAGCCGGATATGGTCGGCGCCGCTGAAGAAGCGCTTTATTGCCATGAGGCGGTAAGGCTGTTTAAATTAGCTAAAGATATCGACCCCGGGGTTATAACTGTTGCCGGGGGGCATTTTTTTTCCTGGATGGTGGAGCAAAGTCTAACCGATTTTCCGATTGATTTTATTGTCAGGTTTGAAGGCGAAGAAACAATCGTTGAATTAATCAGGTGTCTAAAAGAAAAAAAAGACCTGTCTGCAGTCAAGGGCATTGCTTACAAAGATAAAGGGCGGATAATTAAAACGCCAAGCCGGCCGCTGATAAAAGACCTTGATTCACTCCCCTTCCCGGCATATGACCTTATGCCGATGGGAAAATACGCTCCATTCGGTTATATTTGGCCGCAGAGTGTTACCTTGGAACATTCACGCGGGTGTGTTGATAGGTGTAATTTCTGTTCACTTTGGACCTTTTGGGGAAAACAGAATAAAACCGATATAGAAAAAGGCGAACTTGATGTATCGCCGGCCTACAGGACCAAGAGCGTGGCCAGGACTTTGGAAGAACTGGATTTTGTTTATAAGAACTATAACCGGAAATACATTATCTGGGCCGATCCTACTTTTAATGTCGATCTTAAATGGACAAATGATTTTTGCGACGGTTTATTGAAAAAGAACTACAAAGATTTACATTGGTGGGCATTTCTGAGGGCAGATTACTTGCTTCGCGATGAGAAAGCAGGGGTTCTTGGAAAAATGGTCCGTGCCGGTTTAACCCACCCTTTAATCGGAGTGGAGCGTGGATGTACCGAAGACCTGAGAAGACTGCAAAAATCTGTCTACACCCGGGATTTAGTAAAGGAAGTTTTTCTTATTTTTAAAAACAAATATCCGCAGGTATTCAGACAGGGTACTTTTGTTACCTGCCTGCCTGATGACACCAGGGAATCAATGCTTAGTTTAGTAAAATATGCCGTCGAGATTGATATAGATTATCCGGCTTTTCACCCAATTGCCCCGGTACCCGGCACCTTTCTTTACCAGGAAGCAGTTAAGAATGATTCCCTGGAAGAAAAAGATTTTAAAAAATATGACTGGTCTACTCCGATAATGCGCTCGAAAAACGGTTTATCAATGGACGAACTATCCAAGTTGAACATGGAGCTTAACAAGCGTTATATATTGTATCGGCCTCACTGGTTAATAAGGGGTTTGTTCTCTCCCTATAAACATAAAAGAGGGCTTTATTGGTGGTTTTTCTTCAATACCATGAGGATGATTATCTGTGAAATCAGGGACATAGTCTTAAGAAGAAAAAAAATTGCGGGTACTACCGGATTTATGCGCTTAAAAAAACCCGGTTGGTATGATAACTAAACTAAATGAAATTATTAATATTAAATCCAATTTCCGATATAGCCATCCCCGGCCAAAGATATAGATCGGTAATATCTTTTGTTCCTCCTATAGGGATAGCTTATCTGGCCGGCGCTTTAATCCAGGCCGGCATCGATGTTGATGTAGAAGACCAATTTGCCAGCGGTAATACCAATGAATATATCGCCGATAAAATCAGGCGCGGAAAGTATGAGATAATCGGTATATCCTGTCTGACTCCTTCGATATCCAATATCAGAAGGTTGGTTAAGTTAATAAGAGAGATTAACCCGGAGATAAAGATTGTTCTGGGGAATATCCATGCTACGGTTTTTCCGGAAGAGATGTTAAAGGATGCAAGCGGAGACATTGTTGTCCGGGGAGAAGGCGAATATGCCTTTGTCGAAGTGGTTAAGGCTATCCGCCAGAAAAAGAAGCTGCAAGAAGTAAAAGGTATAAGTTTTATTTCCGACGGAAAAATTGTGCATAATCCCGATAGCGATTTGACCGAAGATTTAGATCAAATTCCTTATCCTGCCTGGCAGACATTTGCGTTTAATCTTTATAAAAGGTATCCTATGTTAGGCATATATAATGAAATAATACTTCCGATCCAGGCTTCACGCGGCTGTACGCATAGTTGTATTTTTTGTTCACAGAATATTATGTATAAGAAGCCCAGGTATCGAAATAGCGAAAAAGTATTAGATGAAATAGAATATATGCACGAAAAGTATAAGACGCGCTTTTTTGGTTTCAATGACGCCTATTTTCCTTTTTCGGTCGAGCATGGTTTGGATTTTTGCAAACGACTTATGAAAAGAGGGCTTCATAAAAAAATAAGGTGGATAACCGAGACCAGGGTAAATAAAGTCAGCTTAGAGCTTTTAAGAAAAATGAGGCAAGCCGGTTTAAGGTTGATAATGTATGGTTTTGAAGTAGGCAACCAGTCGATCCTTGATAGCATAAGAAAACAGACAACCTTGAAGCAGGCAGAGGATGCGATGAGCTATACAAGAAAAGCCGGCGTGCAAAGCTTGGGTTTATTCATGTTAGGTCTTCCCCAGGATACGGAAGAGACCTGCAGGCAGACTATTGATTTTGCAATCCGCTTAAGCCCGGACATAGCCAAATTTAATATTACTATTCCCCAGCCGGGGTCAGAATTGTATAACTCATGCAAAGACAGCTTAATCAACGCTAAACCCGAGGATTTTACCAGCTGGTCAGATTGGATCTCGCCAAACGGCAGCATTATCTATGCTCCCAAAAATATCACAAGGGAAAAACTATTATATCTGCAGAGAGAAGCAATGTTTAGGTATTACATAAATCCAAAACATATCTCAAGGTTGTTATTGAAAAGAGGATTTCATGTTAAGGACATGTATTTAGGCGCTAAACTAATCGTCGGGAAATACCTGAAAGAAATATTAAAATTTCAAAGTCGAACTCGGACGGCTTAGGCCGGCGTTATAATGGAAAAATCCTTAAGGCCTGGACATCAATCTGCCTTTCTCCCATTAACTATTCTTATTCTGTTCCATATTATAAATAATTATATCTGGCTAACTAAGAACTCCGTTCTGGGCTTTGGCGATACCTCATTGCACCTGTACAATTCTTTGAGTTTCTTTGAGTATCTTAAATCAGGTGAAGGAAATTTTTTCTCAAAATTATTTCATCTGTTTAACGGCAACAATATAATTTATAGGTTTTGGCCACCTTTTGTATATCTTGTTTCGGCAGGATTACGTTTTGTCTTTGGCAATTCGGTCCTGGCAGTAAAGTTATCCACTTCGAGCCTCTATTTTATTATTCTAATTTTATCGGTTTACTTTTTAGGTTACTACTACCGTAATCAGCGTACAGGAATTCTTTCCTCTTTCCTTGTTTCGATGTATGTCGGTATCTTCGGTATATCTAGGGAATATTTCTTGGATTTTCCGTTAGTAGCAATGGTTAGCTTATGCATGTTGTTTCTTTTAAAAAGCGATAAATTTAAAAACCGCCTATATTCTTTAATTTTTGGCCTATGCTTTGGTATAGGTTTATTGACTAAAACACAAGTTATTTTTTTTATTTTACCAGTCGCAATTTACTTTTTAGTGGTCCAGATAGAAAAAAACTCAAAAGAAAAAGTAAAAAATTTTTTATTTGCCTTATCTTCTGCATTAATGGTTACTTCGATCTGGTTTTATGGCTTTTGGGCTTATAAACCAGACAAGTGGTCGGTTAAAAACGCCTTTCTTAGCAGCTTTTTTTCGACGATGCAAGGCAAAGCAGTTAATTATACTTTGGCCAAAGAGTTTTTTCCGGTAGTTGCTGAAGGGAGCTTTATACCTAAGATATCTAATTTAAGTAATTGGGCATACTATTTTGAAGCAGTCTTTTTATACGTTACTCCTTTATTGGCGCTCGTTTTTATTTTTAGTACCTATTTGCTTTATAAATCAAAGAAGCTCGAAAAAGAGCTGTTTATTTGGATTATATTTCCTTATTTTATATTTTCTTTATTATCCCCAAAGGATGCGCGTTATTTTTTTCCCGTTTTTCCGGCGATCGCTCTTTTGACTGCTTTGGGAATCGAGGAACTAAAAAACCGGATTTTTAAAAACATAGCTTTAGTTTTATTATTTACTTTTGGCATTACCAACTATTATGCATATTCTTATTTAGGGTGCGACCTTTTTATTAAATATAGACTTGAGACAAAACAATCATTATTTTATATTCATCCTCCTTTTAAAAACAATTATTATTCGGTGGTTATAAAATTTTTGAAAGAAATAGAAAAAAGAGGGGATTTAAGCCAGACAAATATCGGGTTAATTTCTCCGGGTGGAGAATTTGATTTAAAAGGCGAAACTTCAATTGTTACATATTATTTAGCTTCATACAAACCCGCTTTTTCTTGGAGTAATTCTACAAAAGCAGGTTTTTTTAATGGTTATAAAAAATATAATTACCTAATTGTAATCAGTGATCCGGTAGTTTTTAAGCCTGATTTTAGGCAACTATTGGCCAAAAACGGATCTTTAAATACGGGTAACAAATTGACGACAAAAGAAAAAGCGGACGATGCTATAAAATATTTTGAAACATTTAAAATAATTAAAAGGGATATTTTGCAGGGATTTGATAAGAAAGATATTTTTTTAATTTCAAAAGACTGATATCTACGATATGAAATTACGAAATTTTACAAAAATTCTGATTGGTTTTTTTGCCATAGTTTCTTTATTGTGCTTGCTAGAATTATCTTTAAGCAGCATGGATACAACTAGGCAATTAGGCATTACAAATATGAATGAGATGTTTAGGTCCGGTGTATTTACAAAGGATAGGGTATTATTTTGGAAATTTTCGCCCGGCAAGATTTATACTAATCCAAGTACGCATTATAAAGGGGTATTAAGGATAAATTCAATTGGTTTCCGGGAACGGGAAATAAGTAAATACAAAGATACAAAAACTTACAGGGTATTTTGTTTAGGCGGCTCAAATACCTGCGGAGAAGGCGTATTCGAAAACGAAAGGTTTAGCAATGTAGTCGAAAAAAAATTAAATGAACTATTAAGTCCGCTGACTTTTGAAGTTTATAATTTCGGCATGCCCGGATATTCTACTTTACAAATGCTCAGGTTACTTGAAAATGAACTGGTATATTTTAATCCGGATTTAATAATTGTTAATCCCGAACAAGCGGATGGATTGGAACTTTCGGATCTGGCGCCGTTTAAAGATTCTCAAGTAAGAATTTTACCCCCGCTTATTTTTAATTTAACTTCACTTTTGGAGGATAAAAGCGCCATATACAGGTTAACCAAGCGAAATTTGTTAAAAAACTCTTGGCGGCGGGAAAATAAAGGAGCGGCGAATAGAAATAAGGGTTTGGTGAGGGTTACCCCGGAAGAACATAAAGAAAATTTATTAAAAATGTCAGAAATAGCGCAAAATAACGGCTTTAAAATCATCTTTTTGTCCTCCCTGGGAATTAGAGACGGCAATGTCGTCAATGTTTATAAAGACTACGTTGGCCAGCCGGGTATAGATATAACTTTTTTATTTAAAGACGGGTTAAAGAATGGTCTGTTTCAAGACCAGGGGCATATCAACGCCAAAGGGCATTATTTGATTGCGGAATCATTAAAAGAATATATTAAGAATAATTATTAAAATAACTTTATGCTTACGGCAAGCTTATCGGTAATTCTATTATCTTATAATGAAGCGGAAAATATTGATGAGGTAGTTAAAGCCGCGCTAGTTAAAATTCCTTCTATAGCCGCAGATTTCGAAATTATCGTGGTAGATGACGGTTCAAATGACCGTACATTTGAAGTCTTAGGCAGCTTAAAGGATAGCCATATTAAAATTATCCGCCATTATAAAAACAAAGGATACGGAGCGTCTTTAAGATCAGGTTTGGAAAACTCCGGAAAAGATTATGTGGTAACGATGGATGCAGACGGGCAATTCGATATTTCAGAAATTTCAAAATTTATTCCTTATTGTTTTTCGCATGATGTAATAACCGGCTTTCGTATAAAAAGGCAAGACCCGTTCTATAGGGGTATTTTAAGCAATGTTTTTAATTTACTCGTCAGGACTATTTTTAAAATTAAAGTAAAAGATATAGATTGCGGGTTTAAGCTTTTTAAGAAAGAATTTTTAAAGAAGTTAACTTTAAATTCCGATGGCTTCATTATCAATGTGGAAATTATTGCTTTAGCGCAGAAAAATGGAGCCAAGATAAAGGAAGTTGAAATTTCCCACTATCCAAGGCTTTATGGCAGGCAAAAAGTATTGAATTATAAAACTGTTTCGACGATTGCTTCGGATTTATTAGCGCTTAAATGGAGATTGTTGTCCGGTAAAAATATAAAAAGCCAGCTAAAATAAATTAATATTTCCTGAAAATGTGGTATGATAACTTTAGTAAAAAGCTTTATTTAATGACGGAGCA
>JAQTTI010000090.1 GCA_028710845.1 Candidatus Omnitrophota bacterium
GTATTTGCTTTCGATCGGCCAGCCTGAAATGCAGGGCTAAAGAAAATTCCTTATCCTCTACAAAAACTCCTTTTACCTTGGAGAAATTATTTTCAAGTTGATTTTTTATCCTCTCCAGTATTTTTTTGTAACCCGCAGGAACAGCCATCTCATGTTTAATCTTTGGCCCCGTTATTTGAAAACCATGATTGCCGGAATAAATAATATTTTTAAGGCCCACCTTTTTCTCTATATCAGCCAAGGCCCTGCCGCTGATAATTGCTACTTTACAATTATTTTTCTCAGACAGCTCGCCAAGTAACTTTTTTGTCTTAGGTGCAATCGCCGCCTTTTCCGGATTATCAACAATAGGAGCTAACGTGCCATCGCAATCAAGGAACAAAAAAAGATGCTTACTCTCTAATCCTCTTTTTATTTTTTCTAAATCATCAAAAACATAACGCATCTGTATATTAACCCGCCTTCTCCTGCTCATAGTTTATCGCTCTGATCGGGTAAGGAATGTTAACCCCTTCCTTATTATACCGCTTATGCAGTCTTTTAATAAATTCATGCTTTATCAGGTATTGATCGACAAATTCTTTAGCTCTTAATATAACCGTAAATTTTATGCTGGAATCACCAAATGTATGGTAGCGAATAAACGGCTCAAAATAACTAACCCCTCCGTTTACCTCTGCCATAATAGATTTTGCTACCTCGCAAGTTATCTTCTCTACTTTTTCTAAATCGCTTTTATAATGCACCCCTAAATCGACTAAAACTGCCATTTCCTTATCCGGCAGATAATAGTTAGTAACAATGGCTTTATTTAATTTATCGTTGGGAATAAGTACTATGTTATTAGGCAGCATCTTAATTTTTGTCGAACGCCAGTTAATGTCAACCACATAACCTTCTTCACCCGTTTCCAGCTTAATATAATCACCTACCCTTATCTGATTGGCGACAGTAATATGAAAACCGGCAAAAAGATTAGTCAAAGTATCCTGAAGCGCCAAGGCAACCGCTAAACCACCTACGCCTAAAGTTGCCAAAATAGGAGTTATGGATACGCCTAAACTATTAAGAATTATCAGCCCGCCGATGGAAAAAACGAAAATCCTGGCAATATTTTGAGTAAGGCTGGTTACCGGTAAGGCAGAATCGCTTCTAGAGGAATAAAATTTTATTAACCCGGATAATAAGTTGGCAAAAGCCAATACTGCAGAAATTATACCCAAGATAAGAATACTTTTGCTTATCACCTGAACAATATTTTCCGGAAGTTTTGAAAATTGTAGAGCAAAATATAAAGCTAATATCCAACATAAAACCATAAGCGGGCTTTTAGCAGCTCCTACAAAAATATCATCTAATTGCGTAGATGTTTTTTTAGCCCGGCGCAGAAGTCGATTGAATATTATCTTTTTAATGATGAGCCCCGTAAACAAAACTAATATAAAAATAATCAAGGGCATAAACATTTCAGCCAGACTAGCGAGCCCTAAAAGCAAATCTTTATTCATTTATGCCTCACAAGTTATATTTTCTTTAACGCAACTAATTCGTTAATAATGTTTGCTGCCCAGCGGTAAATATTATTTTCAGTAATTACCTTGCGCATGTTTTCCATCCGCCTCTGCTTCTCTTCCTCCGGCATCTGGATGGCTAGCTTGATGCTATCCGCAAACTCCTCAATCGAATACGGATTGACTAAAATAGCATCGGTGAGCTCGCGGGATGCTCCGGTAAACTGGCTTAAGATTAGAGCTCCGGACAAATCATTTTTTTCGGCAACATATTCTTTGGCTACTAAATTCATTCCGTCATGCAGTGAACTAACGATACAAATATCACCAAGCCTATAATAAGGCTGAATATCATCTTGAGAAAAATGCTTTTTAAGATAAATAATCGGTTTCCAATTTCCGTCAATATGTTTCCAGTTAATTTTTTCCACTAATTCATCAATTTCTCCGATTAAATCATGATAGCGCTTAATATGCGTCCGGCTGGGAGCGGCCAGTTGGATAAAAATGAACTTCTTCTTATACTCAGGATACTTATCTAAAAATCTGTCTATCGCTAAAATTCTTTCCACTATGCCTTTAGTATAATCAATCCTATCTACGCTTACAGCAATAATTTCATTTTCGAGTTCGAATTCTTTCTTTAGTTTTTCTACCTGTCTTACAGGATCTACCTTAAACGAACGACCGCCTATATTAGGATTAATACTTATAGGAAAAGCCCTAATAAAAGTTTCCTTTCCCGAACGCACCACGCTAAATTTTTCAGTATCTACGCGCGACTCAAGAAGACGGTTGGCAGTATCCAGAAAATTATTGCAATGATTTTGAACATGAAAACCGATCAAATCACAACCCAGCATTCCCTCCAGAATCTCATTCTGGTAAGGACAAATCATGAATGCTTCGGGAGTAGGCCAGGGTATATGCCAGAATAATGCCACTTTTGCATCCGGACGCTTGTCTTTTATCATTTTTGGCAGCAGAGTAAAATGATAATCCTGAATAAATATAAACGGACTACCGGCCGGTAGTTCTTCTAAAACACTGTCGGCAAACTTCTGATTAACTTCTTTATACATCTGCCAGTCAAATTCCTTAAAAACTGGGCGCGTATGAGTGTTATGGCATAAAGGCCATAACCCCTCATTCGAAAAACCGTAATAATAACCTTGTTCCTCGTCTTTATTCAACCATACTCTTTTAAGAATATAACGGTTGTCTTCGATAGGAACACCAAGTTTATCTTTAGAATTAACAAATTTCTTATCGAAATTACCGCTGCCATGGGCAATCCAGGTCCCGCCGCATGCAGAAAGTATGGGATGAATTGCAGTAACTACTCCGCTGGCCGGCCTTATGCATACTGCCTTTCCCAGATTATCATCAAAAACATGCATATAAGGTTCCCGGTTAGAAACAACAAAAAACGAATTATCGCCCAATTTCGCATGAATAAGGTCTTTAAGCTTGGCTTCCGTCCAAATATCTTCTTTTTGCAGACGGATATGGGCTTCATCGGATATGGTGCGACGGGCCACCCTTATGCTTAAAGCAACCTGCTCCACTTCGCTGATAAGCTTGCCGAATTCACCTTTTTCTTCAAATGGTTTTAATTTATCGGTTTCACCTCTCTGAAAATTCGTAAACCATTGAGTTAACCTGCGCACCGGAACAATAAAAATCTGTCTTTGGATCAATAAAGCAATCAGAACAATTAATAAAATAAGCGCTATAGAGGTAACACTTATCTTTCTCCATAATTCAGTTAAGGTAGTAAACATATAGGAAGTATCATAGATTACCTCTACCATTCCTAATACATTATTATCATCATCCAAAACAGGCAAAATATAACTGTATACGGAATACTCATTAAATTTTTCTAATTCGCCGCGGGGATTCTTAGAAACCAGGATATCTTTAAGATACGGCCTTTCTCTTTGCTTAAGATCCGAAAAACGTTCGGTAATAGCTAATATTTGTCCGTCTTTATCATAAATAACGCAACCCTGCAGCCTCTCTCTCTTCTGAAAACTATCGACTAAACGGTTGGCTTGCTTTAAATCATTATTAATAAGGATGTACCTGGCGGATAGCTCCAAG